>JABGYE010000157.1:0-10494 GCA_018675395.1 Akkermansiaceae bacterium | reverse complement strand
GCTAATCCCTTCAAATATTGCTATTGTCCGTTCATCGCTCAACTTGCATGTCTTATCCACGCCGCCAGCGTTCGTTCTGAGCCAGAATCAAACTCTCCGAAAAGAAAGTATGTAGTCTCGGCCGGTAAACCGGCTCCGACAAATATTCTGACGGGAATCAGGGTGCCTACTTTCAAGCACCCTGTTTACCGCGCACCACATCGCTTCAAGCGAGCGGCACGCAACGTACAAATTAGCTTTTTCAATTTCCATTCAATCTCTCGATGACGCATAACGTCTTCGTTTAATTGAACCTGTTTTCTCAAAGAACAACAACTTCCCTCAAATCATAAATACATCAGCACTCAATGGTAACATTTGCACTTTAGATCCTACGGGATCCCTAACTTCTTCCAGTCAGGGGGGCGGGAATTATAGTCGAGCACCCTTGAGGGTCAAACGATTTTATCCAGCTATTGCAGGTTTTTTGGTATTTTTTTGCCTTAAAAACCATTTTTTCCAAATATAGAGCTTATAAAGCGTTAATCTTCAATGACGTCTGGCCAATTCGTGTGAAAAAATTCGCCAGCACTTTTATCCACTCTTTCATAGGTATGAGCTCCAAAAAAGTCTCTCTGGGCCTGTAATAAGTTAGCAGGGAGGTCCTTCGAGCGGAAACTATCATAGTATCCGAGCGATGAACTGAAAGCGGGTACCGGGATACCGTTTTGTATGGCTAGGCAGACAATTTCGCGCCAACTCGACTGGCTTTTATCTAAGATTTCATTGAAATAGTCATCTAGCATCAGATTACCAAGCTGTGGATTCCTCTCATAAGCCTCAGTGATTCGGTTAAGGAAACGGGCCCTTATAATACAACCGCCCCTCCATATTCTAGCAATGGAACCGAGATCCAAATCCCAACCATGAGAATCTCCTACCCTTTTCATAAGATCAAGGCCCTGAGCATAAGATATTATTTTTGAGGCGTGTAATGCATCTTTGACTTTCTCAATGAGTTGCGTTTTCTCAATTCCTAAACCTGACAAAGAATTATTAGGAGGGCCGCTCAATTGAGACGAAGCACTTACTCTTTGCTCCTTCAAAGAGGAAAGAATCCTAGCCTCAACGGCAGCATTTATAGTTGAAATCACAACACCATTTTCAGCAGCACTCATTACTGTCCATCGGCCAGTTCCTTTCTGGCCAGCACGGTCTAATATCATATCAACGATTGCATTTCCTGTTTCTGGATCTTTCTGTGCAAAGATCTTGCTAGTAATCTGAATGAGATAGCTTTCGAGGTCTCCATTATTCCAATCAGAAAACACCTGAGCCAATTCATCAGCGGTGAATCCTGCAGACTTAAAAATATTATAGGCTTCACAAATGAGCTGCATGTCGCCGTACTCGATACCGTTATGAACCATCTTAACATAGTGCCCTGCACCGCCAGGACCGATAAGAGCAACGCATGGATCATTTTCGACCTTTGCAGAAATTGATTCAAAGACTGGTCGTATTATTTCCCAGCTCTCTTTGGGGCCCCCAGGCATGATGGCGGGCCCCTTTAATGCGCCCTCCTCGCCACCAGAGACACCAGTTCCTATAAACAACAATCCCTTATCCTCCAATTCTTTTGAGCGTCGTTCACTATGAATGTAAAAAGAGTTTCCACCATCAATGATCAGATCTCCAGCCTCCAATAGCGGCACTAACTGTTCAATGACTTTATCAACTGCATCACGATCATTAATATTGTTTCCAGCAGTCGATTGAACCATTAGCATGACTTTCCTTGGCCTTTGAAGGCTACCCACGAACTCCTCAAGACTTTCAAAACCTTCAACATTCTTACCTTTAGCTTCCCCGCTTAGAAATTCCTTCATTTTTTCAATGGTTCGGTTATAGACCGAAACATTGAACCCTCGGCTCGCAACATTAAGTACCAGATTCTGACCCATTACTGCCAGACCTATTAAACCAAAGTCATTATTGCTCATTTCTTTTGCTTTGCTCTTATTATTAAATTTGTAAGGATTTCTAAACTCTTAATCATTCAAAGGGCGAACGACCACGAGCGCAACAAACAATGCATAATCTCACTTTTATTTTATCTAGTCAGGAAATATCAAATCAAGATCCTAAATGGAACGAAAATATTGGTGCCGAACTAATATTCTGGGGCATTGTCAGAAAGTTGGAAAATGGCAAACCTATAAAAGGAATAGAATATAGTGCCTACCCAGAACTCGCAGAAAATTTAGCAACCAGGTTCGCCTTAGAAGCTGAAAAAAAATTTGGGGATCACAAGGCACAAATAATCCACAGAACAGGGTTCGTTGCCGTTTCCCAACCTTCAGTTGTTCTCCAAGTCGGAAGCTGCCATAGTAAAGTTGCCTATGAAATTTCACAATGGTATCTGGAAAAAATAAAAAAATTACTCCCAATCTGGAAGAAAATAGTCTACTAAAAAGACTATGAATCTACCGAATAAACTTACTATAGGACGACTAGGAATGACTGGTCTCTTTGTTATGGTGATGTCGGTTCCTGACTCATATATCAAAGATAATCAATTACCTGATTGTCGTATCACAATCGCTATAATTTTCTTTTTGATTGCCTCAATAACTGATTTCCTAGACGGTTACTTCGCCAGAAAACTTGATCTTGTGACAGACTTTGGAAAATTAATGGACCCGCTCGTGGATAAGATTCTCACTAGCGCCGTTTTCATTGTTTTAACGAAAGAAGGGATGGTTCCCGCATGGATAACCATTACCATAATTGGCCGAGAATTTCTTGTCACGGGGCTCCGCTTACTTGCCTCTAATGAGGGGTCCTTACTTTCAGCAGATTCATTAGGGAAATGGAAAACAACGTCTCAAATCATTACTGCTACTTACTTTTTGATCGCTATTGGATCCGATGAAAAAATTATAAATCCGCTAACATCATTGCAACAGCCATTCATCGGACACGTGCTCCTATTCATTTGCACATTAATAACGGTAGTTTCTGGCGCCTCTTACGTTAAGAAAAATCTAAGCCTTATAAAAACAGACTAGAGAATTAACTTATCCTCCCCTCTTAAAAAGGCCGCGGGACGGAACATTAATGATGTCATTCGGCTCAAGCTTAACGTTTGCTTTGCTGGTCGTTTTAGATAAATCATGTATCGTCGCTTTCCCTCCCCTAGTCAGTTTAACTCTCTTAGGGTTAGCAAAATCAGAGAACCCTCCACACTGTGCAATCGCATCAAGTAGTGTGAGTCCAGGAGTAACACTAACGCCTCTCCTCGTGTTCACTTCACCAAGGACACTAACATATCGCTGTATTGATCCAGCTTCGCCAAGAATAATAACCACGTTAGGTTTCGTAAAGATTTCAGCATCTTGATAGGCCTTTTCCACTTTCCTCATTAATTGTGAAGGCTTCAAACCCGCTGCCTGCATTTCCTTAAGATACAACAATTTAATACTACCTTCATCACTTATAGTATAGGTCTGACTAATTGAAGTCTGATCATCTGAAGGAACTCCTGTGAGACGAAGGCCAAAAGATTGTCCCTTTTGCAGAATCGGCTCTTGAGCATAAATAGTCGTAGCCAATAATATAAAGATAATTGAAAAGTTAATTGCTTTCATTAGAACTTGTCTTCAACTGAAATTTCTTCACTCGAACTTTTCGACTCCTTGGACGAAAGGGATTTTGGTTTATCAGAACTGATCTTCTGGTTAGGGTCTATGTTACTTGGAGAATAATATGTATAGTAACTCGTGTAATACTGATACTGATTATCAGAACGCACATCAACATTGTTTAGAACGACTCCGAGTGCCTTCCCTCCAACATTCTCAATAGCTTGTTTTACTCGGATCAACATTCCCCGTGGAAGCTTTCTGTGCTGAATAACAATGATTGTGAGATCAACCTCTGATGCCAAAACCGAAGCATCACTGACTCCTAGGATCGGAGGAGAGTCAACTAGGACCAGATCAAACCGACTCTTAACATCAGCTATGAGTTCTGACATTCTTCGTGAGTTAAGTATACCGGCTGCATCAGAAGGAAGAATTCCAGAAGGCATGAAGTAGAGATTTTCATACGCTGTCTGCAGGATCACATCCTCAAGTGCGAGATCAGTAGTTAAATAATTAGTCAAACCAACTGAGTTATTAATGTTAAAGAAAGTATGCAATTGTGGCCTACGCAAATCGCCATCAATCATGAGTGTATTATAGCCACCCTGAGCACAGACATATGCTAAGTTCACCAAAGTCGTCGACTTACCTTCACCCGCACCTCCACTAACAATAGTCATGGAGTTGGCGTCAGCTGTTTTCCTGTTAAATTCAATATTAGTTCTTAGGATCCTATAAGCCTCCGCGTCAGGGCTGAGCCCACTCTGACGGTGAAGAACTCCAACGCTTTGAGGGATAACTGCAAGGACTGGCAACTCAAGAAAATGCTCCACTTCATCTAGGCTCTTAACGGAAGTATCAAGGTACTCAAGGAAGAACGCCATTCCTATACCAAAGACAAGACCAACAGCAGCACCCAAAACTAAGTGAAGCTTTATGTTGGGACGTGCAGGATTACCTGGATCTGATGCTTCCGCCATTTCATGAACGACCATTGGCGTTCTCTGGCCGGCAGCATCAATCTTTTCTTTTGCAAGTTGAGACTGCATCCCGTTCAGCATCTCTTTAGATAATTCATACTCCTTTTTAGCTTCTATGTACCTCACGTTATCTTTCCGCTCCTTCAGTGATGCTTTTTCTGTCCTTTCTTTGGTCTCCTTTGAATTTTGGAATTGTTGTTCAGCCATGGCCATTTGTGTCTCGAGAGCTTTCTTATGGACCTCGACCGCATCCAGAAGTTGGCTCATCCTGAGTTCCAATTGCGAGTCAATGTTTAAGATTTTTGGGTGCTTTATACCAACTCCACTCTCCACTAAAGCAGCACGAGAAAGCTCAAGAGCTTGGTAAGAACTCCAACCATTTGATAATGTCTCATTCTTGATGCCAAGGTCCACGGCAGACTTAATTAGTTCTTCACCTTTTAGATCAGTTAAAGACTTGATTGTTGTTCTCAGATTCTGGATAGCAGCTTCGGCTGCGAACTCTTTCTGTTTAGCCGTCATCACTAGAGAAGCAATACCTGTATTGGGTTGACTGCCGCGTAACCACGTCGGTTCACCAAGACTCAAGTCCACTATGTTAAGTTCTTCCATCAGACCGATCATCATGTCCCTGGACTTTTCGAGCCTAGTCATCTGAGCCATGATTTGAGTATCTAATTTCTCCAGTGCTTTGTCCGCCCTATCTTTTTCTTCATTTTGTCTCCTCACCCTATAGGCATCTGCTAATGCATTCGCTATGTCCGCTGCTAGCTGTGCATCTGTATCATAGACTTCGATATCAATGAGGTCAGTCCCCCTAACGTCCTGCGTCTCGACTTTCTTCTTAAGGATTCGGATAGCATCATCTTCAGAACTTAGATTCCAAACTTCCATAAGGTTCAATGGTTGACCCACAGAATTCTTTCCATTGTTAAGGACTTCTTTAAGCGTTTCCCTGCTCTGAATAATGGAGAACTGGGTCTGCATAAATGTCATATATGGAAGACTCTCAGAACCGAGGTTACCTACGGTGCCGGTTTCACGAAAGACCTCAAGGTCTCTGGCCTCCCTCTGCACCTGAATTTGAACTCGACCCAAGTACTCCGGTGGCCGCAAATATGCGATCACCATTGCCGTCATGAAAACCAAGAAAAACGTAAGCAAGATGACCGGAGTCCGATTCCTGACAACTTGCCAGTAATCAAGTGCGTGAAGCTTAGTCTCGCTCTGTTTGGCCATGATAACTATTTATAGACTTTTGAGGTGAATGTAGAATGAATCCAGAAAGGGAAAGGAAAATATAGGCATTCCTTACAATTCTCAACGATTATTAAACAACAAATCCCCCTGCTGTATGACAGCTAGGGGGATATGAAAGTTAAATTAATAGTCAAATTTAGAATGTCACACTAATACCTGCCCACAAACGGTGCCTGTCATATTCTCTAAAAGCACTATCAGATGTATGAGTAGTTAGCGTATACCCTAGATTCAAATCCGTATTAGACATTACCCGGTAATTGAGTCCCAAGTTTAGACTCAAGCCATACTCCGTAAGCTCAGATAATACTCCGCGATCATAATCACTACTATGATAGCTGAGCCCTGCCTTACCTCTTAAATCATCCGAAAACGCATGAGAAGCATTGAGCGCAGTCCTGAAGACAGAACGGGAATTTGCAAGATGATAGAAAACCTCTGAATCCTCGTACCCATACCGTGTGAACCAGACAAGCTTAGTGCGATCACTCAACTCATATCGTAAAGAAGCCTCAGCGTATGGATTCCATCCATCATCATCATTATCATCATAATCACGATTCTCTCCTCCTAATCGGAGAGTTCCACTTACATTATCATTAAATTTGTGATCAGCACCAGCTAAGAGATAATTCGCATCATAATCCAAATTAACAATATCGTAATCAGTATTGGCTCTACGATACTCACCAACGAGTGAAGTTAAACGATCTAGAACATAACGAACTTCTTTAGAAAAGGTCTGAGTGAATCGATCCTCTCCTACGGACTCAATATCATTCTCATAATCAATCCCAGTCACAGTGAATCTAGAAACTGTACTCAGTCTGCGACTCCATGAATGTGAAATCCAAAGATTATTGTATCTGTATGAATATTGATCCAGGCGACGAGAAGCAGACGCTCCGATCGCATCATCTGGTTCAATTTCATAGCTGATGTATGCACTATTTCCAACGGTAGTTCGTGGATTTACTCTATGGTGTAGCTTCAAGCCTAGTCTTGCTGTCTGAAAATTATCATCATCCTGTGACTCTGGCTGATCAAAATAATACAATGTAGAAAGACGCGCATTCAGATCGATATGTGTTCTACGGGTTCCGCCAGCATACGCAGCACCTACTCCGCCTCGGATGTACCCTGATTCCTCCTCCAACCCGCCCGGACGATTGCCTACATTGCTATCAAAGCCAAGATCACCAGTGACGGTCGTTGTGAATGGAAGCTTAGAATCAAAATCATCAAATGATCCAGATTCCCCAATGCTAAGAAGGCCTTGTCCGGATGCACTCAAGAGGCAACCAATCAAAGAAATCAAAATCAAGAGAGCGCTTTTTTTCATAGTTTATTTTAGATCCAGTTTGGTAGGATCTGTGTTTCTAATTTTGGGATAATTTTAAACTGAAAACTCAAATTCCTATCAAACTTTAGGGATCAGTTGGCGTTGAAGGAGTCTCTGTATCTCTTCCAAGTAATCTATCAATTAGTGCCTGCTGTGCAGCAAGTTCAGCCTCAGTCAGCGGTCCAAAGAATCCAGAACCTCCACCGGCGGAAGCTACTGGAGCAATAAGATAGACACCACTAACAACAACGGGCTCTGTTCCAAAATCATCTCCGCCTCCCATCACTGCATCAATAGCTGCGCTAATTGCCTTCGCTGACTTGGGTGAAGCGGCGACTGCACATTCATGAACGACTGCTGTCTGTTTTGGAGCTGCTTTGACTGCTGCAGTTACGACATCTTTAACATCACCACCACCAGCAATGGCCGCCTTAACAATCGAGCAAACACAATTTTCGTGTTTACTAATCATCTTTGTTACAGTACTTGCCGCTGCACCTGGCTTAGCACTAACTGCTGCCTTGGTCTGCTTAGCTACTTGTGAGCAATCATATTTCGTCTCGGCAGCACTAAAGACTGCCAAAGAACCGAAACTGAGGAGAAAAACCAAAATTTGCTTCGATAAACTTTTTTTCATTGTTTGTGTGAATCTATTAATTGATTATTTTTTAAATTACTAGAGGATCTGAAAATTAAATTCTATTCTTTCTTATTACTTGGGTAATATCCTTAATAATTGACCCAATCGCAAGGTTTTTCTAGTGTTAACTATAAAATAAAAACATTACTTCAAATGGTTGAAATCTACTGAAATAGTTAATATTTTCTAAATATTAATATAAGAGTAACAATAATTGAACCTTTCATTAGCAATCAGTTAGAAAGAAAATGACTAAATGAATATTCAAATATCCAATCAATAGCCTATAAAAAACGAAGGATTCACATCCATTCTCAAAATTCTAAATGTGAAAAATATTAATTTTACGGTTTCTGCTTTTAGATTTTTGACTTAATAAATCACTTAATTAATCCCTAATGACCAATAAGAAATTAATCCTTATCCTTATTTCTGTTTCCGCAACTGTGCTACTCGCATGGACAATCAGCTCAAAATGGAATGAATGGGAAATTGGCACTAAATTTGTCGCAACATTTTTTATTGCCATCGGCTTAGGACTTTTCGTTGTCTTAGTGTTGCTTCCGTCATTAGCAGATAAGATAGGAGCGTTTTTCTTTTCTGCTCCAGAACAAATAAAACCCGACCCTCTTATCAAAGCCGCAGCCAAAGTGTCTCAGGGAGATTACGAAGGAGCAATTAAAGCGTACCGCGCAATAGCATCAGAAGAACCAGAGAACCGTTTTCCTGTATTTGAAATCGCAAAGATTCAGCAAGAATACTTACATGATGTGGATGCAGCAATCGAAACCTTCGAAGATTCATTAGAAAATACTGACTGGGCAGAAAATGATGCGGCCGCTATACTGTTTCGGCTACAACAAATATATTTAGAATCAAAACAAGACGAAGAGCACGCGACAGCTTTATTACAAACTGTGATCGATCGGTTTCCCGAAACCCGACACTCAGCCAATGCTCATCACAGACTCAATGAGATAAATAAAATTGGATAATTATTTATTGGGTTTGAATCTAGCATAATAAATAATTTTTCCTTGGTCAGTCCACAACTTCTCAAAATCAGTTTGAGGATAATAAGAGTCAGCGTCCCATTGAATCTCTTTCAATGATCTGGAGTTTTTTAAAACTGACATTGATTCTTCGAAATATTCCAAGTGATCAGTTTTAAATAAAAATTCACCGTCCGGCTCCAGAACCCTGACAAGGGAAGTGCAGAATTGCTCACTCACTAATCGCCGCTTATGATGTTTTTTCTTTGGCCATGGATCTGGAAATAACAAATGGACTCGTGAAGCACAGTGGTCTGGAAGTAACCACTCTAATGTGTAAGAAGATTCCAACCTAAGGACTTTTAAATTTTGTATTTCTTCTCTTAGCGAACGCCGGCAAACTCTCCGAACTCTCCCAAGTAAACGCTCTACACCAAGAAAATTCTTTGAGGGAAAATTTACAGCTAAATTAATTAAAAAAGACCCGTCCCCGCAGCCAAGATCAATTTCAAGCGGCTGATTAGGATCAGGGAAAATCTCCTCCTTCTTTAGTTGTGTAAAATAGTCTGAAGGAAAAAATTGCACAGTAATCTTCAACTAAAATCTCAAATGAGAATCAGAAATTGCATCTGGAACATCGACCCACCGGTCATGTTCCTTAATTAAATCTATTAGGCGATCAACTGCTTCTTGCTGAGGAATATTAAACTTCACTGCTTTCTTACCAACGTACAGATTAATTTTGTCTGGGGCACCTCCCACATAACCAAAATCAGCATCCGCCATTTCACCAGGCCCATTAACAATACAACCCATGACTGCAATTCGAACGCCTTTCAAGTGACCCGTAGCAGCTCGGATCTTTGCCGTTGTCTCCTGCAGATCAAATAATGTACGTCCACAACTCGGACACGCCACATAATCCGTCTTAAATATTCGAGCGCCCGATGCTTGGAGAATATTATATGCCAACCGCAAGGACTGTCCTGGAGCTTCCTCACCTTGAACTAAAATAGCATCACCTATGCCATCGCAAATAAGCGAACCAATATTTGCCGCAGCCACAAGTAAAGTTTCCTCGAATTTTTTTTCAGAATCTGTGCTAGGAAAAAGAGTATCTTTGATTATCACAGGGTGCCTCCGTTGAACGCGCGATGCGAGCAATCTGAAACCTGAAACTACAGGTATATCCAAACCATCAGACAATGTGACGAGAGTCACATCCGAGCGGTCATTAATCTCGCTCACTGCTACATCATCGCGCGGATCAATTGCAATTAATCCAGAATTTTCTACAACGATTTCAGGTTGAAACTCACCCATTTCTGAAAGTTTATGTGAAACAGCATCAAATTTTTCCTCCGAAGTTAAAACTCTTACCGTCTCTTTACCTCCTACATTAAGTCCTTGAACTTCTATTCTTTGCGAAAGGCGACGCTGGTAAACAAACGGATCGAATGGATCTGATTCCGAATGGAAATTAATCGGACCTTCTTTCACCTCTCGCTCGCATGCTGCAGCAAGAGCACGGGCAACCGGCACTTCTCGAACAGCATCCTCGGTCAGGGAAACACGTATCGTGTCTCCTATTCCATCCATTAACAATGAACCAATTCCGATTGCACTTTTAATGCGTCCATCTTCACCGTCTCCG
>JABGYE010000260.1:0-3357 GCA_018675395.1 Akkermansiaceae bacterium | reverse complement strand
GAATGCGCCTCGTCAGCAGCGAAGACTGCACCGGTTCCGGATGCACTTTGCATGACGAGTCTGAAAATGGTCAGGAAAGCGGCGCGTCCTTACTCGAACTGGAAAAGTGCCAAAGGATCGCAATTACTGGCTGCGTCCTCACTGACGGGGTCCCTTACGGAATCGATGCCGCTGACTGCAGTGACGTGAGAGTCACCGGATCCATCATCACTGATAAAAGGAAAGTTCAAAAATCCAGAGGAGCCGTAAGTTTTACCGGTAAAGGAAAGAGGAACGGTGTCGCTTCAAATAACCTTTCAGGAAAAATTAATATTTCTCCCGAGGTCGAAGTGAAATTAAATGAGAACATCAACTAGTTCTCTGTGCCCTTACCTTTGCTGATTTTTTAATTTTCCGGATCTACCAACCTCTTGTATGACTGCATCTCATTAATGCCTTCCAGTCCCTCAGCGTCAACCAATTCCCCTTCCTTATTCCAAATTTCTTGTTTGCCAGGCACTCCGTCTTTGATGTTAAGCACAAACCATTTGTCACCATTTTCACGCCAACCTTTTATAATGCCTTCCGGCACACCGTCTTTCATCCGTCCATCTGAGAGCATCTGCCCATCCTCGTACCAATATTGAGCTATCCCATTTGGTACACCTGAGTCAAAGACTGCCTGAAATCTTTCCTGCCCATTCTCATACCATGTAGCTACGATCCCATCCATCTTGCCATTTTTAAATTCTGCTTTCATGAAAATTTCACCATTCTCATGATACGTAATCATTTCACCATTCTCTCTATCATCTATATATGCGGCTCTATGTTTTTCCTGTCCATTCTCATGCCAGGAAACTTCGTATCCGTTCCTTAGACCATATTTAAAATTCCCTTCTATCTTTTTTTCCCGGATTTGTACAACTGGTAAACGACACCAGAATACAAATCATCCGAACCCTTTTTATACAATATGCCATCCTCTTTTTTCAGTGTACTGAAATTCACTGCCCCATCAGGAGGAATATATGAAGGATCTTTTTTAATCGCACCCGTCTCTACATAAGTATTCTTTAATGCAAACGTCGATAAGTGGTAGACTCCAAAAAATACTACAGCTGATATGACTCCCCACTTTAAGATTTTTAAAAGAACCGCTGATAAGTTACTTCCCGTGCCATAAGAATTGGAATCAGGAGTGATGCTAGCAGTATTTGTTATTGCTTGGGCTCTATTTGAAATTCTCTGAGGATCATTCAATAACTGACTAACGGTGATCCACTCCATCCCGTCATAGGCATAATCATCAGGTAAAATACTACCTTCATTCACATACTGAGTAAGTTCTTCCATCGTATAAGGTCCAAACTCCTGATCGTTTCTGCTAATTCTAATGTTCATTAATTAAGGTAGGATTAGTATCCTAACGACAAAGACTAACACCCTTGAGAAACTAGCCAATTACAAAATTCTACTGAAATTATAACACGAACAAGCAATTGACTCACCACGCACAATTCCCGGACCATGAGGGAACCATTCAAAATAGCAGAAACTTCAGTGCGGTCGTTAAAATCATCTTTATGTCACCATCACTACATTAATCATATCATTTTGAGAAAGTGAATAAAAACAATACTTGTATTTTTTTGATATTTGTTAGATAAAAAGATTATGAAAAAAATAATACTAACATTACTACCGTTGATATTTATTCTTTCTTCATTGAACGCAGAAGAAGAAAAATCTTATCTCAGAACAAAAGATGAAATTTCTACTAAAGTAAGAAAATACTATGAAGAGATGTCCAAAGAGAACATCAAATTTGCAGAAACCTTTTTCTCAGAAGACGTGGAAGTTGCTATTAATGACCTGAAGGTTAGCGGCAAGAAAAACTACATTGCCCGACTAAATACAATTCACAAAAAACTGCTCAAAGATATGAAGGTTGAGGAACTGCATGTTCACACAAACTATTTTTCTCCGGAAGCTCTTGCTTCGGATGGTAAAACGGCTGGTGAAACTAGTCCCGATGAAGATCTTATATGGACAAATGTATGGGGAACAATCACAGGAGTTGGTAGAGTCACCAATAAAAAAATATCTTTTAGAATGCACATGGATTTCAGAACCTCTAAAGGAAAAGTAGTACACCTATTAGCTTATTATGATCCGACTCAAATGAATGAGGAAATAAAAGCCCTCGAAGCATCCAAGTAATTAAATCCAAATGCCACACATACTTATACAACACGAGGTTGAGGACTTTGCCTCCTGGAAGGAGATATATGATTCACGTGCCGACGTCCACGACGCCGCAGGATTCAAGGAGCTTCAGATTCTTCAAGGATTGGATAACCCTAATAACATCGTAGTTCTTTTCTTTAATGCGGACATTGAAAGGGCTAGAGAATTCTTGAATTCTGATGATTTGAAGCAAGCCATGGAAGGTGCTGGCGTTATTGGAGCACCTCAGATCATTGAGCTTCAATAAATCATTCCATGATCGGCAATTGTTATTTTGGATATTTGTCCTTCACTTTTATCGACACCTCATTACCCCTCAGAGTAATATTAATTCTTAGCGAGTTTCCGTCACTCAATATCGCTGTTCCCCTATAGGTTTCACCAGTAATCCAGTCACCGATCGTTACTGACTCGCAGTAAGAGTCTGAATTATTTGTTAACTCCTGTACAATTTCTGTCATCTTAGAAGTTGCATGTTTCTCAATGGCTTGATCCTCTAATAATGCCAGAACATAGCCGAGGACGATCGGAACGGCTATTCCCTTCATTATAGGATTTAGCAATCCTTTCTTATCATAACTGATATTATTGTTTTTCAGGTAATTAACCTGTTCTTGTACGAACTTTAAGTACCAAATGATAAGTAGCGGTATGATCAGGATATTTATTACGTTTTCTAAAAAGTTGGCTACAACAAACAGATACGTTATTAATACAATTAACCATATCCATCCCCAGGCATTTACTTTCCTGGCCCTCTCAGGACAGTTAAGAGATTTCCAGTTCTTTGAAAGGAGGATGGAGCCCCAGATAGGAGTCAGAAAAAGCGACAATACACCGACCCTTTCAGGGTTCCAGATCTCAAGTGTGATTGCACTTTCGGTCTTGGCCGTTCGTGAGGATTTCTTTGTTCTTTCACTAGACTTTGGAAATGATAGCGAACGTGTCTTCTTCTCTTTATCCCCGGAAATCCCTTCCTCATCCTTTGGCTGACTTTCGGTCGCCTTTTCTTCGGTGGGTGGGATGGGTGTCTCTTCGATGGATTCAGTCAGTTGCTCCTCATTAGGGATCTCTTCTTTGTGACTGACCTTTCCGAACACGGCCCTGTGGTAGAGCCCGTCATAGCCG
>JABGYE010000318.1:0-2604 GCA_018675395.1 Akkermansiaceae bacterium | reverse complement strand
GAGACAAGGTAGCAGCAACTGAATGGCTTCAGAACAGCGGCCTTCCGGCAAGCGTACAAAGCAAAATCAATCCCAAAAAAAAATAAGGACAATGAACCTTTCAACGTTATTGCCTTCATCTCTGCTTACTATCATTCTTTGCTCTTCATCTAATTCTTTCGCCACCCTCGAGAGTAGCCTTCAACAAAATACACATAAAATTGTCCATGAAGCCTACGATGACGGGAACTGGGAGCTCTACATTAGCAATGCTGACGGATCCGAGCAAAAGAACCTAACTAATACTCCAAAAATAAACGAACTTTACCCTCAATGCTCACCTGATGGATCCAAGATCTGCTTCCTCGTCGATACAGGAACTGGACGCAATACTATCCGAAGTGCATGGGTCATGAACAGTGACGGAACTGGTCGAGTCAAGATATCAGATCATGCTAGGCAGCCGTGCTGGGCGCCTGACAGCAAAAGAATCGTTTGGCTACCTCAGGAATATAAGAAATGGAACGTTGTCGATTACTACAGCAAGGGGCTTATGTTCTACGATGTCATCACTAAAAAATCCACACCTCACCCGATCAGCGACAAGATTCACCACCTGTATAACCCTTCATTTTCAAGTAACGGGAAATGGATAGCTGCCACAGTTCATGCAGGAATGGGATTCAATCATGCGATTCTTTTAATTGAATCCAACGGCCCAAAAATCATCAACTTAGGGATCAGAGGATGCCGTCCATGCCTCAAGCCAAACGGCAATCAAATCACTTGGGGGTCAGGAGATCACACCATTGAAGTCGCTGACATTGATTTGGATTCAGATAATCCAAAGATCGGTAAGAGGAGACTCATGATTCGTGACAAAGTAAATAAGATATACCATTCGGAATGGTCACCTAAAGGAAAATACATAACATTCAGTCGAGGCCCAAACGGCAAAGGAGACCTCTCAAAGCCCAGCACTTACCAAGGAGCCTGCGAAATGGTAGGAGTATTCGCCAAGGACTGGAATATATTCTCAGTTGCAAATACAAACGGTAATGAGGTTGACTTTGAGACAGCTTCACCCGGTAAGGACTACTACCAAGTATCAAAGAACGGCCTCAGTTACAAAGAAGCGGACTGGCTTCATCAATCCAAATAAGGACAAGGAATTGAAACCTCCAACTCTGCTATTCCTAGCTACTCTTTACCTATGTTCGTGCGGCAAGGAAACAACACAATCAACTATTGAACTCAAGACTGGGTCTGGAATTGATGTCGTCTACGTGCCCGCAGGCACATTCATGATGGGAAATAAGAACGGAGAAGGCGATGAATCACCGTTACATAAAGTCACATTGAGCAGCTTCATTATTGACAAATTTGAAGTCACTCATGACTTGTTTACCAAAGCAGAACTGCCTAACCCTTCTCACTGGCAGGATGACCCCCAAAAACCAGTGGAGCAGATTCGCTGGCAAGAGGCCAGAGCCTACTGCAACGAGCGCTCTATCATGGAAGGGCTCGATCCTTATTACGACGAAACCAAGCCAGACTTTCCAGTCATAGGAACTGCTAACGGCTACAGGTTACCTACCGAAGCGGAATGGGAATACGCAGCACGCGCAGGCAAGGATTCTGATTATTCTTTCGGTAACTCAAGGCAATTAAAGCTTTATTCATGGTTCGAAGAAAATTCAGAAAAAAGAACACATCGGGTAGGCACAAAAAAACCCAACGAATGGGGAATCCATGATCTTTACGGCAATGTATCTGAATGGTGCGAAGACGTTTATGATCCTGAATATTATAAGATCTCTCCAGAACATTCTCCTGCCGGACCCGAAACTCAATTTTCCGATCCAAAGAGAGTAATTAGGGGCGGATCCTGGAGAGCCTCCATAGCGATGTGTCGAGCAAGCTTCAGGAGAGGAGAAAGGACAGGAGACACTGACGCCTGCTTCTTCACTGATTATTGTGGATTCCGTTGCGTTCGCAGCATCAGCAAAGAACAACTCAATGAACTCATAAAGTAAACTTAACCGATGCTGTTCCATACTTGGACATTCTTCTGCTTCTTTGCAGTTGCTCTGATCGGTCTGTTACTACTTAGAAAAACACCTTTCTGGGTCCACTGGATACTGGGCAGCTCTTATTTCTTTTATGGGTGGTGGAACTATTACTATCTGGCTCTGATAATCTATTCAACGGGACTGGACTTTTTTACCGTGAGACAAATGGAAAGACCAGGCGCGCGGAAGAAGCTGTGGTTATGGATTAGCATCCTTAATAACTTAAGTCTTCTCGGATTTTTCAAGTACGCTGACTTCTTCATCAGCAATATCAATGGCCTGACAGGACTTAACATCAGTCCAGCCTCCGAAATCATGCCTTTCGGCCTCGAATACCTTCTTCCCGTAGGCATCTCCTTTTACACGTTTCAGTCAATGAGCTACACAATTGATTATTACAGAGGTAAAATAAAAAGAGAAACTAGTTTCATCAGATTCGCCGCATTCGTTTCTTTCTTTCCTCAACTCGTGGCCGGACCAATAGAAAGAGCCAAAAACTTACTTCCACAGTTCCAAAAGTTTCCAAAAATCAAACAGCATGACATCGCGGCGG
>JABGYE010000256.1:0-9037 GCA_018675395.1 Akkermansiaceae bacterium | reverse complement strand
CAATCCCGTTCGGTAAAAAGAAAGAGCCGCCAGTGCCCGACAATGCTCCCGGATCCCATGATAATCTTCCTGTCTCACAAATGCATCGGTTTATCGTCCTTTGCATGGACCGGATCTCAGGAAAAGTGCTCTGGAAGACCACATGCAAGGAAACATTCCCTCACGAGGGAGGACACGTGAGTGCAAGCCTCGCATCTGCCTCTCCGGTCACTGACGGCAAGCATATCATCGCCTACTTTGGTTCTCATGGAATTTACGGGATCGATTGTGAAACTGGGGAAGTGACTTGGGAAAAAGACTTAGGAAAAATGGCAACTAAACACGGCCATGGCGAAGGATCCTCCCCAGCACTTCACAATGGCACAGTCATCGTAAATTGGGATCACCAGAAACGATCAGCACTCTATGCATTGGATATATCTACCGGAAAAGAGAAATGGAAAGTAGATAGGGAAGAGGTCACTTCATGGTCTTCTCCTCTCATTATCGAGCATGAGGGTAAAAATCAGGTCATCGTGAGTGCCTCCAACCGCGTCAGAGGGTATGATCTAATGAACGGAAAAGTGATCTGGGAATGCGGAGGGATGTCACAGAACGTTGTCGCTTCACCCGTTTCACAAAACGGCATGGTTTATCTCGGATGCAGTTATGACAAGAGAGCCATGATTGCTTTGGACCTCAAAGGTGCCGAAGGGGACATTACCGATTCCGATCATGTCATCTGGAGCACTAACAAAAGGACGCCCTACGTGCCTTCACCCCTACTTTACAAAGGAACACTCTATTACCTCAGTCACTATCAGGGAATCCTTTCAGTCACTCATGCCAAATCGGGTAAAGTGAAGGCTGGACCTTACCGCATTGACTCGTTGCGGGAAATATATTCTTCACCGGTAGGAGTAGGAGAGCATGTCTATGTGACCTCGAGGGAAGGGATGACAATTGTTATCACTCATGCAGATGAACCTCAGCCCGTCGCCTTCAATAAGCTTGATGACTCTTTCAGCGCTTCAATCGCAGTGTCCGGGGACCAGTTATTTCTTCGTGGAGAAAATAATATTTACTGCATTGGAGTTAAAAAATAAGATCAATAAAGTTATATCAAACTTCATCGAGCGGCTCATTAGCGTCACCAAAAGAATCTGGCCTAACGTCCATTTTATCCATCATACTCAGAAACAAACGAGACATCTGACGGTCTTTCTTATCGAGGTAATCAAGGTTCTGCCCCCCCTTAATCCTGCCACCACCACCACCTATCATGACCACAGGCAACTGATTCGCGTTATGATTACCAGTCAACATACTGGAGCAGAGCATAATCATGCTATTGTCGAGCGCTGTCCTATCCCCTTCCTGAATCGAATCTAGTTTACGGGCAATATATGCCATCTGCTCTAAAAAGAACTGATTCACCTTGAGCCAATCTCCAGTGTCACTGTGCGAAAGGAGATGATGTATCATATAATCGACGCCCAGGTGTGGAAACCGAAGCGTCCCATGATCATTATTCAGTTTCAGTGTACAGATACGGGTCGTGTCCGTTTGAAACGCCAAGACCATAATGTCTGACATGAGACGCATATGCTCAACAATGTCCTGAGGATAACCGTCCTTCGGACGCGGTATATTAGGTTCAGTCAGCGTCGGCCTCCAGCCCTGCAGTTCACCACGCCTGCCAGCACTCTCAATCCTCTTTTCAACTTCTCTCACCGAGTTTAAATATTCATCAAGTTTTTGCTGATCGAGACGACTAATACCTCTCCTCAGACCCTTCGCATCCTGCAGCACTGCATCAAGAACGCTCTCATCTCCGGCCTGAGCCTTGTTCTTGAAAAGCTGATCAAAGGCAAGGGCCGGATAAACCTCAAGGGGAGTTGGCGTTGTTGGACTGGACCAAGAAATATGAGAACTGTAAAGCATTGAATAGTCCTTATGAACTGATGGGTTTGCTTTCTCACAACCCAAAACCAGGCTCGGCAACTTGGTCTTATGACCGATCTGCTGTGCCACGAACTGATCAACACTAGTCCCGGACTTAATTCTACCACCAGAGGCCAGAGGAGCCCCTGACAACAAATTGCCAGTTTGCGAACTGTGTATATTCCCTTTCAGAGCCTCCGCATTGTAGAGACCGCGGACGAAAATCATTTTTTCGCGGAATCCCTTAATAGGGTCAAGGACCTTCCCTAATTCCATTTCCTTTCCTTGTCCCTTGGCCCACCATTCACGGCTATGATATCCACAACCGGAAAATAAAATCCCCATCCTCGTAGGCGCCTCGCTGGCCTGCTTCTTATCCGACTTTACATCGCCCCAGACCCTGAGCGACTCCATCCATGGCAATGCCATCGTAACTCCAAGGCCTCGTAGCATCCTTCTCCTTGAAAACTGGTACTGCGTCTTGTTCATAGTTCCCATTCCTCACTCATTTTAAATTACTTATAAATAGAATCAATCATCGTTTTTAACTAACTGACCGCGAATTTTCCTGAACTGGTCACTACTAATCACTGCCTCCACAACCACATTGAAGCGGAACTCATTATCCCTGAGCTGATCCTTCATTTCTTCAATTAAAAGCATATCAGAAAGCTGAACTTCACGACCAAGAGCATAACCAAGAAGCTTGCGGCAGAACTGTTCAAGAAAATCATCCAGTCGTTGATTAACTAGATACTCACGCAGACCCTTAATGCCGTTAACTTGAGTTCCCCCAAAGAGTGTTGCCGAGGTATCGCGTTGATTTTTTCTCATCCTTCCTATGGCGTCAAATTGCTCTAGAGCAAAACCATAAGGATCAATTCTCTCATGGCACTTAGAACACTCCTTAGTAGAACTATGCTTCTCAATGAGTTGTCTCGCTGTAAGGTTTTCAGGAATCCTTTCAGGAAGGTCAGGAACATTTGCCGGTGGCTTCGGCAACCTCTCTCCCAATAGCGTCTCATAAATCCAGTTCCCCCGAAGAATAGGACTGGTCCTAGAAGCTCCTGAATTAACAGCCAGAATGGTTGCCATTCCGAGAACTCCTCCCCTGCCCTTTACATGCGTACCGTCGATCCTTCTCCATTCCTCACCCCTAATTTCCTTAATCCCATAATGCTCAGCTAGCGGACCATTCACGAAGGTATAGTCTGCAAGGATGATATCTAGGACCGAGCCGTTGTTCCGGAACATATCCTCAAAGAATTTCAAGGTCTCACCATACATTGATGAACGCAATGTCTTGAACTGTGGGAATATATTTTCATTCTTGTCATCATTACGGTTAAAGTCACGGACATGGAACCATTGACACGCAAATTGCTCAGCTAGACGGTTAGTCTTAGGATCCTCAAGCATCCTTCTTGTCTGACGCAGCAACTCTTTGTCGCTAATCAAAGATCCGTCCTTTGCTGCTTCCAGGAGTTCATGATCAGGGCACGAAGACCAGAGGAAATAACTAAGCCTCGTAGCTAGCTCATAGGCATTTACCCTGACCGGATCCTTCTCAGGGCCTGAACTTTCACGACGATACAAGAAAGCCGGTGACGTTAATACGCGAGCAATCGTCAAGCGGATCGATTCTTCATGTGAAATCTCAGTGTTGCGCAACTGCAAGTACAAATCTCGTAGCCTATCTTTTTCAGAAACTGTTAAGGGCCGACGCCATGCGCGATTGGCAAAATCTAACACAGCCTTAATGTGTGCCGGCTCGGTGTCGATGAGACGCTTTCTAAAAGTATCCGCACGACGATTAATTGATTCCACATGAGGGGCCCAGGTCTTAACAAGGTCAGGCCGGTCCTGAGTCGCAAATTCTCTGATCTGCTCGAAAGCGACCTGATACTTCAGCGGCTCACGGGCCACGTAAAACAACTCATCCCACAATCGATCAAGTTCAGTGGCCTGACCGTCATTCAACATCAAACGCCTCAAATGATCATCCTCACGATGAAAAAGCGTTAAAGTAACAACTTCATCCACCGGTACAATACGGGCATAACAGAGGGCAGGCGGAAACAAGTCACAGAACCTTTTAATTGGTCCTTCGATCCGGTCACGTGCGGGACTTCCCTCCCTCACTAATATCGGACCATTAGAAGTGACAGGCTCAGAGGAAAGCACCTGCACTTGAACGGTGCCATCATAACCGTGCTTGGGATCCAATTCGGCCGTGCCCACTAGTTCGCGACCCTTGGCTAACTCCGCCGGAACGCGAAACTCAATGACCTCAGGGGCCTTAACCACCAAATCGGCCATATCGACGGCGTGCCCCAGTGGGTGACGGCCGAATTGATCGTCTGGCTTTAATTTCTTTAGTAAGTCTGGCAAATCGACGGGCATCCGAAGAGCACGAAGCTGTCGCTGCAATAAGGAATCAGGTAAATTTGAATCCTCTAGTAGTGCACCCGTAGCTAATGCTTGAACTTGCCGCGCCAAATCTTTCCGTTTTTCCGGTTCCTTTTCGGCAAGCCATTCTTCCAATACCGATCTTTTCGGCACGGTAACAATTGATGCACCGCCCCTATCAACTTTTGCCATTTCTCCTTGAAAGAAATGCCAAATCTTCGAATTGCCATAGCTATCCTCGCGCGGATTGCCAGCTTGTATATTTGGTGACACTTCCTTGGCCAGATCCCAAACGCGTTCAGCGCCGTTAGTTTCGCTAATGACAAGCTGAACAGTAGTCAGGTCACAACTATGATTATTATTCCGTGGACCAATGACCAACGACAATACCTCGCCCTTTCTAACTGAAACCTTCCTAGGAGTCATTTCCGCAGAACCGCCTAGTTCGTACTCTCCTTGCCACAACAGTGCGGTCTTATCACTTACGCGATGCTGTAACAGCCATTCGGCCCCATTCCCGCAAGTGCCATGAGCATCGCTTACATATGCTTCGACTCTTACCTCTCCTTCGATTGGGCTCTGCCAGCCAACAGCAGCAAAATGAGTAGGAGTCGGATGCATAACTACTGTATGTGCCTTCGCTAAACCTGGGATCCGTTCATCTTTATCCGACGAATTCGCGACAACTGATGGAAGAGAATCCGGCTTATCTGCAGATAAGCCCTGGATACCATCCCGGATATTAAACCTCTTCTTTAAGTGACCATCAACTTTTACGCCACTGCCACGACCAATGGCAAGATAGTCTAGCCACACCTTCAACGTTTCTGCGTCGATGTTATGTGCCGAAGAAACCTTGGCAATATCGGAATCAGTTTTTACAGCGCTGGCAGCGTCAAGATATCTTACAGTGAGGCCCAGCATCTTGAGACGCTGTTCATCGATGAGGCGCTGCAATGCCGCCAATTCCCACAATTTAATCGGCGGCCGCCCACCCCCCTCTAACCTTAGATTCTTCCAAACAACATAATCATCTTTATTCCCGTCATTTGCGTCATCCGTGATTAGATAAAACACAACATCGTTACCGTCAGATCCAACGGGCAGACTCCATTTTATATCATGCCGTGTAGTCACCAAACTCTGAACACCTACCGCTTCCATCCAACGTGGCGGACTGCCCCCACTGTCAATATGTCCAATCGTATTGAACTTCCACAACTTCTTTTGCTCCTGATCAATTTGAGCCACGAGTTTCGATGGATCGCCCGATTCCGTGGCATTCCATTTCTCTCGAAGCCCTCCTAGCAGAGTTCCGTCACCCGCCTTATCTGATGATAGGGTTTCCCATAAAGTTCTAAGATATTTGGCATTTAGACTGCGTTCCTTGGCCACAGATTCAAGAGTTTTTGCGCCACTTTTCAGTGCTTCACGTTCCGCAAGAGTCGCCGTCAAATACCTGGCCACAGGTAGCCGACCTCCTTGATTCGTTGTGAACTCGATCCCTTGAAGGTTAACGGCCGAACCGCCACCGTCCTCCGTGAACTGACGATAGAACGCCTGAATACGAGACAATAGCTCATCAGTCCGGTCGCGTTCCGTCGTGAAGGGGGAAAATCGGATTCCTTCAGGCGTGAGCACGGCATAATCTGTTATCTCTTTGGCTGCGTCGAGGTATTTTATTGCTAATGCGGGCGACATTCCTTGAGCTTCACCAGCATTTGTAAACCCTTCGCCCGCAGCCCCATCAACGGGAAATTCCCTTGTCGGATTCAGAGAATCTACGCCAGTCAGATCACGGACAGTATAATTATATTCATCATTATTGATCCTGCGAAGAACGACCCTCCCCGGATCACCAGCTCGGGCCCGAGCCTCAACAGTCAAAAAATCGTGAACCCATCCAGAAAACATATCCCTCTCAAGGTCTGACGGTTGGTCTGATTTTCGGGGCGGCATTTGCCTGGAAATGAGCATCTTTTCGACCTTAATCCATGCCTTAGCATCGCTTCGCAAATCGTCAACTGCCCTGAAATCATCAAAATTAAGATCGGCCTCCGCAACATCATCTGAATGGCACTCGACGCAGTACTTTTCAAGGAGAGGAACAATGTCCTTAGCATAGCCCATTGGCCTGGCCTGCGTTTCATCATTGCACTTCCCTATTATGATCAGGAAAAGAATCAGTCTTCTCATAAAATAGCGGTCAGCTCATATTCAAACAAAAAAAACCACTCTCTACTAGTCAAATTTTGACCTCCTTAATAGCCACTCCACTGCAATTTCCGCAAGCCTAGTGCTCGTTCCATCTGAACTATAACTTAATAATGGAACATGAGATCCGTTAAGCATACTCCAGAGCTCCACGTCCCCATGACCGTTCCCCGGAGATCTGGTTCTTAAAGTATCATTGCCAAAATCCAAGGCGACTAGGTTCAATGATGCGAACACATCATTAGCGAGAGGCCCAACGCCGTTATACTCTGCCCACGTTTCTACCGAGCTTAAAGCCCCTTCAAACGGAACACCAAAAGGCTCACTCAATCCAATGTATGGAACGATAGGATCCGCAATGCCATGCACATGAAGAACGCTAACGGGATTAGCCGGAACGCATCTTTCCTTGTCTAAAATAGTACCACCTGCAAAACTCACAATACCCGCAATGATATCTGAGTGCTCACACGCCATCTGATAGGCCATAAACCCCCCATTGGAATGCCCTAAAACATATACTCTACTCTCATCAATATTTAATTTATCCCGTACGGCCTCAATCAACCCCCGCAAATAAGAAGAGTCATCAACTCCACTTCCCTCAATGTCACAGCACTTTCCAAAAGCATTCCAGAAAGGCAGTCCCACTGAATTGCGTGTTCCCTCTGCATTAACAAGTATAATATCATGAGAGTCGACCAGAGGCTTCATCTTAAAGTAAGATTCGAATGAGTCAGCTCCCTGACTGAATCCATGAAGAAGAAGAAAAAGAGGAAAGGGCTTATCGCCACGATAAGATTGTGGAACATTAACAGTAATTGAGCGGCTTCCCTCCCAATGATCCCTGACCCGATAAAGGTTCTTATCTGAACCGGAAGCCCTAAATGGACTCTTAGTCGCAACAACATTCCATACTGAACCGTCAGCAGATTCCTCTAAAAGTCCACCTCCCCACCACTGCATTTCCATTACGGAACCATCATAAGCAATTTGCAATTCAGCTCCATCAATGACTGGATTCAGTTCAATCTCCCCACCATTTAATGGGAAAAAGGGTGCTAAACAAAAAATACAGAGTAATAATCTTTTCACGTAATACTGCACGGCAAGCTTACTAAAATGAGCCCCACAGGGCCATAACCTACGCTTTTTCAATAACTTTTGCGATTTAATTTGGAGTTTCACATTCGGTGCCACTTTGTGATAAGTTCTTCAAATCCAAAAATAAACATGTCTGAAAAAATCACACTAAACACCAGCGTCGAGCTGGGCGTCGTACCAACTCATATCAAATTCGTAGGTGGACTCGTCCCTGACGAAGAAGGCCGCCTACCTAGGGGAGAAGACGGGCAACTCATCGTCGTCAGTGAAATGAAGCACCTAACAGAAATCTCTCCTGTCAAAATAGGAAGCGCACAGATCACTGTTTTCCCGGGAGTCGATGAAAATGACACCGATGATATGATTACCGGCCTCCGCGGCTTGGATCTTGCAGTTCACCTAATGCTAATGGTTGGTGGAGCTGACCCTATGAATCCGGACGATGAAGAGAAGGTCGTTGAAATGCTGAAGGCCGGACTAGAAGTTGCAAAGAAATATAATATCGAGCAGGTAGCATCAACTTCCATTGAAGAGTGGATGCAGGAAGGAGCAACACCCAAGACCGGAGAAGACTTTGAAAGTGCCGTTTCCCAGAACGCAAAAGTTCATACAAGGGCAGTCGCCGAATCTGACGCGATCGGATCAGGAATTAAACACTGGCATATAGAATTTTTGAGAGGCGGTGAGTTTCAGACCTTCACCGACGTCGCCAAGTGCTGGGAAGTCGTCAAGGCCGCCAATAACCAACTCGGCTCCAAGTTCTTCAGAGTCATGGTTGATGCAGCTCATTGTGGAGACTCTGAACTATCAATTCCTGAAAATCAGTCAAAGATCACTGAAATCGCAGAATCTGATGAATTCAGTATGTTTCATGCCTCTGCCAAAACGACCCGCGGTTGCCTATCAACTGATGACGGATGGATCGGCGCACTACTCTCTGCCGCAGCAAAGAGCGGGAAATTAGAATTTGTATTTGTTGAATTATTCCATCATGAGGATCCAGCACTCGAAGCGCTACGCAACCTTGATTCGGGCCACGGAATCGATACTACTGATGGTCGGACTTATAGTCAGGCCGTAGCTGATGGGCTAGAGGAAACTGCCAGAAGACTTAACAATCTAGTCACACGCGGTCATTTGAATTAGCCCCTAGTTCATGGGTCCTGAGTCCCAGTTCAGGTTAAGCCAGTTTAGACTTACTTAACTTTGGTATATTTAGTCAGTCTACCAAACCTATTCCACTCCTGGGCATAAAGATCACCATTTGAATCGAAGGTACAACCATGGACAGCGACTAGAGCCGCTTCGACCCAGTCTTCTGGCTTTGCTCCGTTACCCTTTGCTCGATCTGCAGGCTCGTCTCCGAGTCTCGAAATAAGCTTATTAT
>JABGYE010000103.1:0-7465 GCA_018675395.1 Akkermansiaceae bacterium | reverse complement strand
TGAGGAGACTGAGGAGACTGAGGAGACTGAGGAGACTGAGGAGACTGAGGAGACTGAGGAGAGTCCAAACGAAGAAGAGTCCTAATAGTTAATCACTTAAAGTAATTCTTTTGCTTTTTAGTTATTTCCAATCCCAAAAGTTTCATAGCCACCAACATATCCTCCCACAATTTCCTTTTGTCCCGGTTAGGAGATTTACTCCTAAGCAAAAATGACGGATGATAAGTAACGATGGCTTTTGTGCCTTGGCATTCGTATAAATTTCCTCGTGCAGAGGATATGGTTCCGTTAATATTTAAAAGCCCCTGCATTGCAGTTCCCCCAAGCGCGACGACGACTATAGGCTTAATGACGTCAATCTCTTCAAATATGAATGGCAATGACTTCGCTACTTCTTCATTGCTAGGCTTACGATTCGAAGCTCCTTGTCTACCTCCCTCTACCTTCGGTCGGTACTTTACAATATTAGAAATGTAAACGTCTTCCCGCTTAAGGCCCATAGCATTAATTATCTTTGTTAGCAGCTGACCTGAAGAACCTACGAAAGGTTCACCCTGAATTTCTTCTTCTTGCCCAGGAGCTTCACCAATAAAAATTATTTTAGATTCTGGATTTCCTGTAGAAAAAACGAGCTTCTTTCGAAGTGTTTCAATCCTTTTGATTTCATTGGACTGTAAAACCTTATTTTTTATAAGTTCAATTAATTCAGCATTACTCTCGCCAGAGCCACCATTCAGTTGTGGCTTGAACTGAGCGCTTATTTTTTCTTTAAAATGAAGCAGTTTCCCCTGTGAGTCCTCACTCAATCTAATGTGATTAACTCCCGACCTATTGATCTTATCTAAGTGACAGGATAGTGACTTCAAGCCTGCACTTATACTAGATCGCTTTTGCTCATCCATTTTTTATGTACTTTGAATTTGCTATCCTCTTCGATAATCATCGAAGTGATCGCCCCTAATGCTGGAATCATCAGCGATTAAATCCAACCCTTTTCTTTCTCGTGAAAAGTTTTTGTACTTGGCGCTAAAGAAGTCCGATGAATCTGGATAGAATTTAGAGCTCATAATAAAAAAGAAAGGCAATGAAATGACTCCAGTGATTAATATTCCAAAATATATAAAATTGTAGTAAGAGGCAGCCATTAAGGAGGCGGTTCCAAGTAAAGTGAAAATGATCCTACAAATAAAACTTCTACGGATTAATTTAAAATCTGCCTCTTTCATTTTTATAAGTGTTTTTATTTCTTGTTTAGATGACTCCAAGTTTACCTGGCGCCGGTAAAGCATCTGCAGGCACTCCAGGGAAATTTTCACTCAGAAAATTATCCCAAATACCCTGGGTCTTATCTGATATTAATGAGTTTGTAGAATCCATGCATGGAGCACATATAACAAAACCTTCAACCATGTCATTACCATGGCACAATGCACCAACTGAATACTCTAAATCTACAAACTCACTCTTTGATGAACCGCACAAACCACATCCAGACAAACCCATGCCTGGTTCCATATTCGTAGAGTAATATTCCTCTAAAGATCGTTTCGAATCTTCCGAAAATTCACTTACCAATCCTGAGTGACATGAGAAGCAAAGCGCATATTCGAAAATGGTCTCAGTCGATTTAAAAATTTTGGCGACATGGTATCCATCATCATAATCTAGTAGAGATTCACCGCATCTAGTACAATTCCTGAAAGGTCGTTCTTCATATTCTGAATGAAGCTCTTTCGGTATGTTTTTGGGTGATAGATTGCTGGATTCCTCCATTTATAGTTAAGATATATTATGTTTTATTAACAGAAACTTTAAAACTTTTATCAACTCAATGGGTTGAAGGGTAGTCTCTTTACAGTTATTAATACTTTCAATGAAAATGGTTAATAGAAAAGCTCTAAAATTAAATCCTTTACCCTATTTGCTTTGTTTCTTTATAAGCACAGCTCAGTCTAACGCCGATTGGAAATTTTTCCGAGGAACACCCGATATGAAGGGTGTGGCAGATGCAGAGCTTAATCTACCTCTTAAACTAGAATGGAGTATAAAAATAGGACGTAGTGTATTTGCCACGCCTGTAATCTCTGATGACAAAGTGTTCGTAGGCAATGAGGAAGGGAGATTTGTCTGTCTTAACCTTACAGAGGGGAATGTCTTATGGGAATTCAATACGGACGATATCATTGAAGGTACAGCATGCGTAGCCAAAGACTCAGTACTTTTCGGATCAGGTGATGGCCATCTTTATTCTCTCAACGTAGGTGACGGTAAATTGAAATGGAAATATGAAACAGATGGAGAAATTCTTGGAGGTGTAAATCTCTTTAAGAGTACCATCGATCAAAAACTTTATGTGCTTGTTGGCAGTTATGATAACTACATGCATTGCGTATCTCTTTCTGACGGTAAGTTAAAATGGAAATACGAAACCCAGAACTATGTTAATGGCGCACCGGGCATCTCCAATGGAAAGATTTATTTTGGCGGATGCGACGCTCAAATCTATGGAATTAAAACTGAAACTGGCAAAGTCGACACAACAATGGATGCTGAAAATTACATAGCTAATTCTATAGTGGTTGTGGACTCAGTTGCCTATGTTGCTCATCATGGTAACCGCGTAGCGGCATTCGACTTAAATAAAAAATCAAGGCTATGGGAATTTGGTGAGAGAGACTTTCCTTTTTACTCCTCACCAGCCGTAGCCAAGGATTCAGTTTACGCAGCAGGTAAAGATAAGAGACTTTATAAGATAAACCGCAAAACAGGTGATGGAATTTGGGAATTCAAAACTGGTCAGGGCATCGAAAGCTCCCCAGTTGTTTCTGGGAAATCTGTTTTTATCGGCTCAGGTGACGGATCCCTTTATGCTGTTGATACGAAAACTGGAAAACAAAAGTGGAGTTATGAGCTAGGGGATAATATTAGATCCTCACCGGCCATAACATCTGGAAAACTCGTCATTGGATGTGACGATGGTAAAATCTATTGCTTTTCTGAATCTAAAAAATAACAAAAAGCATTTTTCCGTTATTAACTTCATGGATGAAACACATACAGATGAAGATACTGGAGTAGGGAACTACTTCATTTCAAATTACCCTCAGTATTCATTTTGGAAGCCTGAGCATGTGCCTACATTAATATCCCTCTTAGATTCACCCCCGGAGACCAACCCGTTGCCTTTAGGTATTTATTTTCATATCCCATTCTGTCGAAAACGCTGTCACTTCTGTTACTTTAGAGTTTATACAGACAAGAAAGCTTCCGAGATCAAGGCTTATATTGATTCTGGAATCAAGGAGATTGAGAAATATGGTGAAATGCCATATTTGAAAAACCGCAAACCTAAGTTCATATACTTTGGAGGCGGAACTCCATCATATCTGTCTGTTTCACAATTAACTGATCTCACCGATCGAATGAAAGCAGTATTTCCCTGGGATGAAGCAGAAGAAGTTGCTTTCGAGTGTGAGCCTGGAACTCTGACTGAAAAAAAACTTGATGTGATCCGTAAACTTGGTGTCACGCGATTAAGTTTGGGTGTAGAAAACTTTAACGACCACATATTAGAAATTAATGGACGTGCACATCGCAGCAAAGAAATCATCCGATCTTATAACTATGCTAAAGATATAGGATTCCCTCAGATCAACATTGATCTGATCGCCGGCATGATTGATGAAACCGAAGACAATTGGAAAGAATGTGTACAGCAAGCTATTAACTTGGAACCTGAATGTGTCACCATATACCAAATGGAAATTCCTTATAACACTACCATTTACAAGGAAATGAAAGAGTCCGGAAAACTAACAGCCCCAGTAGCTGATTGGCCAACTAAGAGAAGATGGGTAAGTGAGGCTTTCGATTCTTTTGTCGAAGCTGGCTACACTGTCACAAGTGCATACACAGTAGTAAAAAATCCTGACACTGTTAAGTTCGTATATCGTGACGCACTGTGGGGCGGAGCTGACATGCTTGGTACAGGAGTTGCATCATTCGGGCACATAGGAGGAATTCACGTTCAAAATGAACATGATATTGGAAAGTACCTAGAACGTGTGACTGAAAATGAATTTCCGATTTATCGCGCCTACCCGACTAATGAGGATGAGACACTGATCCGAGAGTTTATATTTCAACTCAAACTTGGTCGAGTTGATCTTAAATATTTTAAGACAAAATTCTCCGAAAGTATATCTGACAGATTCTGTGGACCAATTAAATTATTGCAAGCCGAAGGATATTTAGAATTAAATGAGGACAGCATCACTATGACTAGGAAAGGGCTGCTTCAAGTTGATCGGCTATTACACGAATTCTTTCTCCAGGAACATCAGAATGCTCGTTATGCATGATTCTTTAACGCCTGAGCTAAAGTCCTATCTATTGCCTCTTGATTTCTTTTACGAATCTAAGGAAATCAGCAAGCCTCAAATTGAGCCTCTCGAATCCGAATTGCTTCCAGAGAGGGAACGAACTCTCCTCGATCATGACTATGATATGACTTCGACGCTAATGAATCATTATGACAGTGAACTTTATATAGAGGTTTTGGAACGAGTATCCAATGATAACTACCTATTAAGAATGGTTGTTTTAAAATCGAAGGATACTAATGAGCCTGTTGAGTTTGGCGCAATAGGCATGGACTTGAACCTTTTTGAAGTGAACATCAGAAACGAAATTGATGAAGGGATTAAGCCCCTAGGCGGCCTACTTGAACAATACTCTGTCCCTTACAAGAGCGGCCCAAGAGCATTCTTTAAAGTTATTAGTGATGAGCTAATTGCATCATTACTTCAAGTCCCTGAGGGTGTTAGTCTTTTCGGAAGATGCAACGAATTAACGAACCCGGAAGGATTTACACTTGCCGATATTGTTGAGATCTTACCTGTAGAACGCAAAATTTCATAGATGATATTAATTTAAACAAATTGTATTATCTATACGCTAATATAATAACAATGAACTCAGTCGATTTTGATACAATCGTTATAGGAGCTGGACCTGCCGGATCAACTGCCGCTGCACTGCTTGCCGAGAAGGGCCATAACGTAGCTCTTTTGGAAAAGACAAAGTTCCCCCGATACCATGTCGGTGAATCTCTAATGCCATTTTGTTACTTCCCATTAGAGCGCCTTGGTCTAACGGACCAAATGGACGAAATCGGGTTTACAAAAAAATTCAGCGTTCAATTTGTTACTGAAGACGGATGTCAATCCAGGCCCTTTTATTTCTTTCAGCATTACGACCATCCTTCATCAACAACATGGCAGGTACTGAGGAGTCAATTCGATGAATTAATCATGGATAAGGCTCGTGAAAATGGAGCCGAAGTCAGAGAACTTACCACTGTAAAATCATTCATTGAAGAGTCAGGCAATATTGTTGGCGTTAATGCGATCTCATCTAATTCAGAAGCCTATGAGTTAAGAGCTCCGATGGTGATTGACGCTTCGGGTCGCGATACTATTGCTCAAAACAAGCAAAAGTGGAAAAAGCGTGACCCGGAATTAAATAAGATAGCTATATGGACATATTATAAAGGCGCCAAGAGAGATCCCGGTCTTGATGCCGGGTCTACGACAGTAGCTTATCTCCCTGGAAAGGGTTGGTTTTGGTACATACCGCTCGAAGGTGATATTGTGAGCGTTGGAATTGTAGCTGAAAGGGATTACCTCTACAGAGACACTCGAGACCTCTCAGAAATCTTTTCGCGGGAGATAAAAAACAATGTTTGGATTGATGAACATCTTGATTGCGGTACACAATTTGGTAAGTACTGGTCAACTGGCGAATACTCCTACAGGTCCGAATTTTGTGCTACTAACGGATTATTGTTAGCGGGTGATGCTTACGCTTTCCTGGATCCGGTCTTCTCGTCTGGAGTTTTTCTAGCTTTAAAGAGTGGGGAAATGGCGGCTGATGCTGTTTCAAATGCAATTTCAAATAATGATTTTAGTGCTGGCCAATTCAATGATTACGGCAAAGAACTTTGTAAAGGGATAGAAGCAATGCGAGCTCTCGTTTATGCCTTTTATGATGAAAGCTTTAGTTTTGGAGATCTAATTAAGTCTTACCCAGATCTTAGTGGCGACTTAACGGACTGCTTGATCGGTGACGTGTTTAAAGATTTCACCAAACTATTCGGAGCAGTATCTGATTTTGCAACAGTTCCATCAAAGCTTAAGCATGGTCTAGCTTCTTAATGTTACACGACCTAGTCATTCTATATTAACAGTAAACCAAGCTCTTGTATTATTATTTACTTCAATAAAGTAATAAATGATTGAGCGCTATTTACTCATTAGAAAAAGTCGTTTAAATCAAATTTAAACTATTATATAGAATAGATCGAAACGAACCTTAGATTGATAGTCAAAAGAAGATGAATTGTCACTTTAAACAAAGAAGGAAAGCTGTTTTTTCAGAAACAGATCTGGCAGGAATAGTGCACTTTGCCTCCTTTTTTCCATACATGGAAGACTGTGAACATTCATTCTACAGGTCATTGGGGCACTCAGTAACCAATATGGTCGATAATGATGGAATAAATATCGGTTGGCCCAGAGTTAATGTCTCCTGTGAATATCTTAAACCAATACTTTTCGAAGACGAATTTGAAATTCAATTAACAGTTTCAAACATAACTGACAAAACCATTAAGTACGATTTCAACTTTTTTGACAATGGCAACCAGCTCATCGCTAAAGGGACCGTCGTTGTTGTGTGTGTTAAGTTTAGTGATTCAGGAATGAAATCGACAACTATTCCAGATTCAATTCGACAGGGTCTCACTGACGTAATTGAACAGTCATAAAGTTAATTTTAATGAATGCTGTTGAATCCAAAATCTCAAATGACAAAAAAGGTATGACCTGGTTAATTTTCGCTCTAATGACAGTCGCCGCTTGGGGCGTGTATGGAATCCTCCTTCATAAAGGAGCAGTTGGAATGGGGGACCCCGAAAATGGACGCTATAAAGCGTTTCTTTGGGTCGGCATCGCATACTTTGTTACAGCTGTAGCGGCACCTTTCTTGCTACTACTGATTAAAGGCGCTAATTGGTCAATGCCAAGCTCAGGAATAACCTATTCTTTTATTGCGGGCATTGTTGGTGCAATTGGTGCCTTCGGAGTCCTCTTAGCATTCGGTGCTAAGGGGCATCCCGCAGTTGTCATGGCTATAATTTTTGCAGGAGCGCCGGTCGTTAATGCTCTAATATCAATTTCGATGGACCCTCCACCAGGAGGAATTAGTTCAGTTCCAAAACTATTTTGGTTAGGAATCGCAATGGCTGCGATTGGAGGCTGTATAGTTACAAAATATAAACCACAGGGAGCAAAACCACACGGGCCACCGCCTACGGTTGAAAGTAATCAGCAGTAAATTAATTACGCGATACTCTTTCCATTCTTAGTGAATTGTTACTGATGACTGAAGACATTGAATTAAATTC
>JABGYE010000143.1:0-3432 GCA_018675395.1 Akkermansiaceae bacterium | reverse complement strand
GGACAATTATGGCAGAAACGCTTTTGGCTGGTCCTTACTCATGGCTAGGCAATTAGTAGAAGCGGGCGTTAAGTTAGTTCAGGTTAACCTTGGCAATAATGAAGCTTGGGACACGCACCAAGCAGGCTTTCCCAGTCTGAAGAATTTTCTTCTTCCACCAACTGATCGAGCCGTTTCAGCGTTACTCGATGATTTACATGATCGAGGCATGTTAGAAGATACTCTCGTAGTGATGGCTAGTGAATTTGGCAGGACACCTAGGATCTTCAAGATACCAAAAGCAAAGCTCCCCGGTCGTGACCATTGGGGCGCTGTTCAGACCGTACTTTTTGCTGGGGGCGGCATCACTGGTGGAGCAGTAGTTGGATCCAGTGATTCTAACGGAGGCCATCCTGCCACTGATCCACACAGTCCGGAGGATTTTGCGGCGACGATTTATAGAGCACTTGGAATTCCACAAGATGCTCACTGGGAGGATTTGACGGGTAGACCACATCCGATCTATCACGGAAACCCTATAAACAAGTTATTTTCTTAGCTTTTTCCTTTCTCTCCACAATTAGGCAAGTATACCAGATAGAACATTGCCGTGCACATTAGTGAGGCGCCTTTGAATCCCGTTGTGGTAATAACTGAGACGCTCATGATCTATGCCCAAAAGATGTAATACAGTCGCATGGAAATCATACCAGGGGACAGGGTCAATGACAGATTTGTAGCCGATATCATCAGTGGCTCCGTAATTAATTCCTGAATTGAGGCCTCCTCCAGCAAGCCATACACTGAAACCGACCTGGTTATGATCCCGGCCCGTGCCAACTTTGTCAGATGCGGACTGAGTGAAAGGAGTCCTTCCAAATTCTGAAGTGAATAAAATGAGAGTCTCATCAAGCATTCCTCTTGCCCTAAGATCCTTAATCAGAGCCGCGACGGGCTGGTCTATTCGCAAAGCTTCACGTCCATGATTGCGTTTCATGTCCTCATGACCGTCCCAGTTAATTCTTGGCGAGCCAAAAGAACCGCCTGAGAAGAGTTGAACGTGCCTTACTCCGCGTTCCAAGAGTCTCCGCGCGAGTAAGCAACTCCTTCCGAAGTCTCGTGTTTCTTTACCATTTAAACCATAACTTTCACGGGTCCTTTCCGTTTCGCTTTCGATACTGGTAACTTCCGGAACAGCCAGCTGCATTCTTGCTGCGAGCTCATAACTCGCGATTCTTGCAGCGAGCGTATCATTGGTGCCCGTTTCCTTCATGTGCAGAGCATTCATTTTTTTGAGAAGGTTTCGACTATTGGATTCGACCATAGGCTCAATCTTTTCAGCCGGGAAAAGGTTACTGATAGCGTTTCCATCATCACTAGTCCTGAACGGAACTCCCTGATGACGTGCAGGTAAGAATCCGTTGGTCCAGTTACTGGTTGATCCGGCCGGCATGCCTCGAGAGTCAGGAAGGACAACGTAAGTTGGTAAATCACTGGTCAAATTACCAAGTCCATACGATACCCATGACCCCATGACCGGGAATCCATTTAGACGGAAACCGCTACTTTCCTGAAAGGTGGCAGGTGTATGACTTGACGATTCAGCAACCATTGAATTAATTACGGTCAGCTCATCAGCGATTGTCGATATATGTGGGAAAAGATCTGAGATCCACATTCCGCTCTGTCCCCGTTGCTTGAATTCCCAGTCATTGGACCTTAGCAGACCAACTCTACCAAAAAACACGTCAGGCTTTTCGTCTGCCTGCAAAGACTTACCATGCATTTCCTTGAGCTTGGGTTTGTAATCGAATGAATCAACCTGGCTCACACCGCCGCACAAGCATATATGGATGACCTGCTTATTATGGGGTATGTGGTGAGCCTTGAGTGCTTGAGAGGCGAATCCATCTTCCAGCATGAGCGATGAAATGGCTGCACCTCCTAGGCCATGCGTACTCCAGTTCAGAAAGTCTCGTCGCTTGATGTCGTTATTGATTTTCATCGACTAGTTAAGATAAATAAATTCATTGGAATTAAGCAGAACTCTGCAAAGCGCCGTGAGGCCGTTCTGTTTTACGAAGTCCTCGATGAGTTTTTTTTCCTTTTCCTTTGGCTCACGCATGAAGGCGAGCTCGAAGCCGCGTTTGACTTGAGCATTAATATCGTTTCCGGCTTCTGCTTTTAATCGGTCAGCAAATTTGCGTGACATACGAAGAACGAATGAAGTGTTCATCATGGATAAGGCGCCTAGAGGAGTCGTTGTAATACTTCTGACGGGGGCAGATGCTGATGGGTCAGGGCAGTCAAGTGGTGCGAGGAGTGGATGAACGTTACCCCTTGCCCAGGTCCTGTAGATGCTACGGCGATTAAATTCAGCTCCTTCTGGATCGGTGGCATCATAGACCCAAGAACCTTTGTGATTGTACATTTTAAAGTCGCGATAACCCGGCCCACCCATTTTTTTATTTAGTTGTCCTGAAACGGTCAGTATCGAGTCACGAATGAGCTCGGCTTCTAGCCTTGAGATCGATCTTTTCCAGAGCAATACGTTGTCCGAATCTTTCTCTAAGGCTTTAGGATTTTCTTGCGAGGATTGCCGATAAGTAGCGGAATTACATATTATTTTATGCATTGATTTTAGGCTCCATTTCTGTTCTTTAAGTTCAGCAGCTAACCAATCAAGTAGTTTCGGGTGAGAAGGGGTTCCGCCATTAAAACCCAGATCATTGGTTGTTTGAACGAGACCCTTCCCAAAGTGATAATGCCAGAGACGGTTGACTATGACTCTGGCAAAGAGAGGGTTGTCAGGGGCACTTATCCAGGTTGCTAATTTTTTACGCCGCTCGGCATCAGGAGCGTCCGCCTTTAGCCCGAAATTTGAAGATGTTGATCCAGTAACAGATTGAACCCCGCCGGCTGAAACTTTATCCCCTAATTCGAAAGGGCTACCTCTAACTAGAAGATGTGTCACCGGAGCCTTTGATGGCCTTACTGCGTACACTTTCCTCTTTTTCATTTTACTTAATTCTTTGTCAATCTTGGCAATTTCAGTTTTCCAGCTTTCCCGGACAATTTTTTGTTCTGGTCTGAGCCTAGCGACCAGCTCAGCTTCTGAGACAAAATTTCCACTAGATGAAAGTGCAATTTCTTCAGCCGTGAGCGCCTTATCATAGAGTTGGGCTCGATCAATTTTTCCACTTAACATTAAATTACTACCGGCTGTAGTTCCGTGGCGCATTCCAAATAGAACCTGATAATTTCCTGAAGAAAAATCCACTGATCCAGACTTATAGGTTTTTCCATACGGTTTTCCATTTCTGTAGGCGGTGATATGACCATCAGCTTTGTAAACGATGGCTATGTGGGTGAATTCATCCTTTGCCTTGTTTTCCTCTTCGCCTCCGAAACTTTGAGTCCTTGAGTAACCTTCACTACCTGCCATCCAGCGTT
>JABGYE010000289.1:0-22258 GCA_018675395.1 Akkermansiaceae bacterium | reverse complement strand
GCTTTGGCTTCTTCGGAGATATTCTTTTCAGTGGTGAAGGGTTCTCCCGGCATTGCCTTGGCAAGAAAGAAAGTGATCGTGTACAGGGCGAAGAGGACCAGTAGCCCCTGCAACAAACGATTAATGATAAAGCGAATCATGAGCGGTATCTATTTTCCGGATTTGGATTTTTGTTCCCGCTTAAGTTTCAAAAACTTGTAAGGATGGTTATCTAGTATGAGTGGGTCCCATCCCTTGAGATCCTGATGAATGAGATAATTTCGCGTGTACCAGTAAAGGGGCAGTATTGGTCTTTCGGATAAGAAAAGAGATTCTGCTTCTTCGAGGATCCGATAACGGTTCTGAGGGTCTCCGGTATCTGCTGCTTTTTTTAGTAGAACTTCAAATTCTGGGCTGTGCCAGCCTGTCCTGTTATTGCCTCCATCTTTCATCCACATGTCCAAGAAAGTTAGAGGATCCAAGTAATCTCCGATCCATCCTCCTGCTGCGAGATCATATTTTTTTTCAAACATGGTCGTGATATATGAAGTCCACTCCATTTGTTTTATTTTAACGTTAGCTCCTAGGTTCTGCTTCCACATTGCTTGAAGCGCTTCTGCCATTGCCTTGGCGGTTTCCTTGTCTGTAGTTAGAAATTCGATGTCTGGGAGGCCCTCTCCTCCTGGAAATCCTGCCTCGGCCAGAAGTTTTCTTGCTCCTTCCGGATCAAATCCAACTGAATTACTTGCCTCATACTCTCCAAAAGGTGGGACCAGACCGCCTGCCGGTTTTTGCCCACCCTTGAGAACATTTTCAATGAGCGCTTCCTGATCCATGGCCTTAGAAAATGCGATTCGGACCCTCGGATCAGTGAACGGTTCACGGGTAACGTTTGTGCGGATAAAATAAGTTCCAAGATAAAGTTCATTACGGACTTCATTTGGATACCTTTCTCTCGAATATTTGATCAGTTCAGGGGCCAATGAGTAGGTGAGGTGCATTTGACCGTCGAAGTACATTCTGTCCTCGGTATAGAGATTAGAAATAGGCAGGTACCTTATCCCATTAATTCCCACATTTTTAGCATCCCAGTATTTTGGGTTCCTCTTCACCTCAATGTGTTCATTGAATTTCCAGGAACTGAGGATGAAGGCTCCGTTACTAACGATATTCTCTGGATATGTCCATTCTGGGATTCGTTCCCAGACCTTTTCTTTGCCGTATTTTTCCAGCGCGTGCCTCGGGACTGGAAACCAAGTATAGTGTTTGGTGATTTCGGGAAGGAATGGGATCGGTGAATTGAGTTTTACTTTGAGTGTGTGAGGTCCTTCGGCAGTGGCTCCAAAGTTAATTAGTTCCCAAAGTGATTTTCCGCTCCGGGCAAATTCTAGGTTCTTGTCTACTACGAGCGTCCGTATTTCCTCTGAAATATTTTCTGGCCATTTAAATAAGGAAGGGTCCTTTTGTAGCTCTAACAGTTCCTCAGTTTTTAAGTGATCGATCCCTTTTTTATTAAAGTCTAATTCAGCTTCTCCGTTAGGACCAAGATCCACTCCCTTGACTATGTCCCAATTGTCCTTGAATGGGGCAATGTTACGACATAATAGATGAGTGCGTTGCGATTTATGGTAAGGTTCTGCGTCTCTAATGTAATAAAGCATGAATGAATAATCCGATGCTAGTGCTGGTGTGAGGATTCTCCGAAAGGAGAAAATAAAATCATCAGCAGTGATTGGTGTCCCGTCTGACCATTGAGCATCCTTACGTAGTTCGAATATCCATTCGTCCGGTTTCTGTGGATCCTTAGGGTACCACTTTTCCGCCATCCCGGGTAATGCGACGCCGTCCTTGGAAGGATGCTCCACGACGAGTCCTTCGAATAGGGCCCTGATGACATTGTTTTCAAGGACCCCGCTTACGATATGAGGATCGAGCCCCTTAGGCTCAGAAGTGTTTCCCATTATAAGGATTCCCTCATCCGTGGCCTTGTCGACAGCAGTCTGACTACTGTCACAACCGCTCATGACAAGAGCAGCTAATGTGGCAAAAAATATTAGGAACTGTCGCATCACTGTGATTTTGAACCCACTTTGGCATAAGGTCACGCCCTTTTCTTGTTCTACTTATAAAATAAAAAGGGTTGATCGCTCAAGTTCGACCGATAGGATCATAGTTTTAAAGGATTGATGAGAGAATACTTTATTAGACGTTGCCTGCTCATTCCCCCAACCTTGTTGGGAGTGACTCTAATTGTTTTCGCAATTACTAGGCTCGTGCCGGGCGGTCCGATTGAGCATTTTCTGGAAGAGGCCCAGAAAGCTTCTGAAGGTGCGAGTTCGTCCGGGGGACAGATGGCAGGTGGGATGAACGAGGAGCAGATCGAGAAGTTGGAAGAAGAGTATGGTTATGATAAACCCATTTTCACATCTTACCTGCAGTGGCTAGGAGTTCTGCCGAGGGAGCGCTTCATAAGCAAAGCAGATTTCAGGGCAGTCGGAGGCGATAAGATAGGGACCGGCGACTTAATCAAGGACACTGATAATGAGGTTCTCCTCGTGCTTAAAAATGATGGACGTCAGGTCAAGGTCACACGCGAAGAGAAAAAAGTGACAAGTGCTATTTTTGTATCCTCTGACATGACATTGTCAGAGAGCACTGATTTGGGAGGGTGGCAGTTCCGTATTGAAACTAAGGAAGATCGACAGGTCCGTTGGGCAGAGCGTAATAAGGAACCCGTTGATAAAGCTCCACAAAATTATGATGACCGGGTAGTTGGGTATAAAAAAACGTATGCCGGGATTTTACAGGGCAGGCTCGGTGTGTCGACTGAGTTTGGAGATCCTGTATGGTCACTGATCAAGGATCGGATCCCCATAGCGCTTTATTTTGGCATCTTGACTGCTCTAATCACGTATGGAATTTCCTTACCTCTAGGGATTCTTAAAGCAATTAAACACCGTAGCGCAGTTGATAACCTGACATCAGTTCTAATCTTTATTGGTTATGCGATTCCGGGCTTTGCATTGGGTGCAGTGATGTTGATTTATCTTGGGGCCCGCGGAGGTTGGTTCCCTCTCTTTGGGCTTACCAGCGCTGATTTTTCACAGATGAATTTCTTTGAGCAAGTGAAGGATCTTGCTCATCACACGGTCCTCCCATTGACCTGTTATGTGATTGGTGGATTTGCCTGGCTGACCATGATGATGAAGAATAATTTGATGGAAAACCTTGCAACCGATTATGTGCGAACGGCTGTTGCTAAAGGGGTCAGTTTCCGTTCAGCGGTGTTCAAGCATGCTTTCCGTAATTCAATTATACCGATCGCTTCAACGATGGGGCAGCTTATTACGATGATCGTGGGAGGCAGTATCTTAGTTGAATCTGTATTTGATATTCAGGGTTTCGGACTCCTTCAGTATCAGGCTCTTCTAGGTCGTGATCAGACAGTCATTATGGGAACTTTGACCATCGCCGCCGCGTTGTTGCTTATAGGTAATGTGCTCTCTGATATCATTGTGGCAATTATTGACCCAAGAGTGAAATTTAACTAAAGATGATTGCAAGACTCATTGGCCCATTGCTAATTCTGACTGCCGTCCTTGGTAGTCTGGGTGAGTATTACAAGCTCGAGTTTCCGACAGTCCGTTTTCCTTTTACTTTGTGCCGGGAAATCCCGCTCCTCCGAATTGAGTATGCTTGGATTACTATGGCTTTGCTTTTTATAGTTGGATGTTGGTTCACTGTAAAATTGCGCTCAGGGTTCAGATTCACGCCCATGACCCAGAGGAGGATCGAGCGTTTCAAATCGATTAGGCGCGGATATTTTTCCTTGATTATTATTGGATTGCTCATTGCTCTGGCTTCTCTCGATCATCTAGTTGTGGGTAATGAGGCTTTGGCGGTCAAGAAGAGTGATGGCTGGGTATTTCCTGCCCTTACTCGGCAAGTGGAAAAGGGAAAGGACTTTGGATTGGAAGGAGACGCGGGTGAGGCTCCGGCAGATTATCGGAAACTCAAAGAGCAGTTAAAGGATTCAGAAAGTGTCTGGATACTTATGCCGCTCATTCCCTTTGCCCCGACAGGAGACACTGTGCCTGCGGTTTCTACCGGACTCGATGAGGTTGAAGGTAAAGTCATGAAGGGTTCGAAGATTTTCTCAGGACTAGGAGCTCAATTATATGACACGAAAGTTCCAGAAAGAATGCATCTCAGGTTCCGTTATCGGAAAGGTCTAAGGGATGGCCCTGCTGATGGTTGGGACCGCCAAGGGAACAGGGTCTATGGTGCCAAGTATGAGTCTGGTCAGTTAGTCGATGGATCCGAGTCCTGGAACGGGCAAGGTGAAGTGAACAGTTTCCTGAAACAAGTTTCCAGCTCTGTCCGTCAAGTGCATTATCCTCCATCACCTCCGACTTCGGGTGAGGGGCAGACCCATTTACTTGGGACAAATTCAAGAGGCTATGATGTGGTCGCTTATCTATTTGGGGGTCTTCAGGTTAATTTTAAGGCTGCCCTAGTCTATATACCATTAGTGTATGCTCTCGGTGTTAGTATTGGTTTATTGATGGGATTTTTCGGAGGTTGGTTTGATATTATCGTGCAACGTGCCATCGAGATTCTATCTAATGTGCCTTTCCTGTTTGTTGTGATGATTGCGAGTACTGCAATACCCGGTAAGATGAGAGAATCGGCCGGTCTATGGATGATCCTTTTCATTCTCCTGCTCTTCGGATGGATGGGGATGACTTATCTAATGAGGACCTCTGCACTGAAAGAAAAGCAAAGAGATTATATCGCCGCGAGTCGTGTCATTGGGGCTTCGACTCCTAGGATTTTATTTAGGCACTTACTGCCTAATTCAGTAGCAATTATTATTACACTGGTTCCCTTTTCGGTTTCGAGCTTGGTCCTTTCTTTGACCTCTCTTGATTATTTGGGTTTCGGACTTCCTGCTAAATATGCCACGTGGGGACAATTGCTCAGAGATGGCCTAGATAACTTGGCTGCTCCTTGGCTAGTCACTTCGGCGTTCATTGTTCTTGTTGGGCTGTTAATTTTGATCACTTTCATAGGGGAAGCTGTTAGGGAAGCGTTCGACCCAAAGAAATTTAGTTATTACCGTTAATTTAATGCGCCTCTCAGGACCTATACTTCTCATCATTTTTTTCCTTACCTCGTGCGGTAAAGAGGAACTAGTGAAGAATGATGGTGCGAACTTTGAAGCTTGGTACCCGCGTTATAATAAATATATCAATGAGTGGCTTGGTGAGCAGATCAAAACTGTAACTGAATCCATCAAAGATTTGGAGACTAGAACCTCTGAAGAGAAGGATCCGAAGGCGCAAAAGAAATTAAAGAATCAGATCGGTGAAAAGACAAAGGAGCTCGAGCGGTTTACCGCGAGGCAAGACCTCGGTGATTACATTGCCTTACTCGATCTAAAGGATTTACCTGAGGGGCTTTCATGGGAGGATGGCCAAGCAGAGCCCGAGATAGGTGATCCTGATTCGAAGAAGGGTGGAGCCTTCCGCTATTTTATTACTTCTTCTCCTCCCACTATCCGACCCTTTGGCCCTAACTCGAACAATTCTTTTCGTGGTGAACTCTATGATAATATTGAAATTGGCCTTATTGATTTGCATCCTCAGACCGGGGCAGTGATTCCTGGAGTTGCCAAGGAATGGGCAATAGGAGCTGACAAGAAGACAGTCTATTTTAAGTTGGACCCAGATGCCAAGTACAATGACGGGGTCCCGGTCAGGGCGGTGGACTTTTTATGGTTCGTTTATATTAGAGCGTCAGATAACGTAGTAACACCCTGGTTTAAGCAGTACCTGAGAGAGCAGTTCGCGAGGGTGGCTACTTATGGAGATGGGATTGTTGCAGTGACTTTACCCGAGCCCAAGCCAAAGCTCCCTTATTTCGCTAGCATTCCTCCTTCAGCTTCTCACTTTTATAATGAATACGGACCGGATTATAAGGAACGTTATCAGTGGAGGGTCCCTCCAACCACTGCTGCATATACAGTGAAGGATGAGGATATTGTTAAGGGAGTGTCTATTACTCTGAGCCGGGACAGGGACTGGTGGGCAAAGGACAAGAAGTTTTATCGGTACCGTTTCAACACGGACAAGATTCGTTACACTGTTGTCAGGGACATTTCGAAGGCCTGGGAACTTTTCAGGGCAGGAGAGATTGATTATTTCCCAATATCATTGCCAGAGTATTGGTACCAGAAGTCCGAAATGGAGCCCGTCTTTAATGGATACGTCGAGCGTTATACCTGGTACAACCAGTATCCGAGAATTCCATGGTCCTTGTATCTTAATTCTGCGAAACCTCCTTTGGATAATTTGGACGTGAGGCTAGGTATCAATCATGCGACGAATTGGCAGAAAGTGATCGATGTTATTTTTCGGGGAGACGCGGCGCGGTTACCGGGTTGGACCAAAGGTTTCGGACGTTTGGATAATCCTGAAATTGTAGCTAGGCCATTTTCAATTGCCAAGGCCAAGGAATATTTCACAAAGGCTGGTTATTCGAAGGAAGGGGATGACGGGATCCTCAGGGACGCGGATGGGAACCGTCTTGAGGTGATTCTTTCCTATTCAAAGATTCCTGTGAGGGAAAAAATGATGGCGATTCTAAAGGAAGAGGCTCGTAAAGCGGGTGTGGATTTTGTTCTTGATGGACTCGATCATACTGTCGTCTACAAAAAGGAAATGGCCAAGGAGCATGAGATGGTCTTTTCCGCATGGGGTTTCAGGCCTCCTTATCCTAGATATTATGAGTATTTTCATTCTAATAATGCTTATGATGACAAAGGGAATTTAAAAACGAATACGAACAATGTCTTTTCTTTCAAGGACGATAGGATGGATCAGCTTGCCGTAGCGTATCGGAACGCAACGAGTGAGGATGAGTTGGAACGTACGGCCCATGAGATGCAGCAAATCATTCATGATTCGGGTGTCTATATCCCCGGGTACATGACTGAGTTCTCGCGGGTCGGTTGCTGGAGGTGGTTGCGCTGGCCTGATTCTGAGTTCACTGAGTTTTCTCCTCCTAAGGTCTATGTTCCAATGGAGAGTTATGTTTATTGGGTAGATGAGGGTATGAAAAGGGAAACGCTAGAAGCTAAGCGTTCAGGTACAGCGTTTCCGGAAGTGCAGGAAGAGAAGAGTCGATATCAAATTAAAGCGGAGGTCTCGAAGTGAAAGGATGAGTGATTTGCTTAAAATAGATGGTCTTAAGACCGGATTTGATACGGAAAGAGGGCCCATTTGTGCCGTTGATGGGGTGTCTTTTGAACTGCAGAAGGGAAAGACCTTAGGCGTTGTTGGTGAGTCCGGTTGCGGTAAGACAGTCACAGCAATGTCGATCGTTGATCTTCTTCCTAAACCCTCTGGTAAAGTGCTCGGAGGCAGTATTCGTCTTAATGGGAAGGAACTTACAGGTGCCGACCAAAAGGCGATGCAGCGTGTCCGAGGCAATGAGATTGGGGTAATTTTTCAGGAGCCTATGGCGGCTCTTAATCCTGTGCAACGCATTGGGAAACAAATCACTGAGGCTCTAGTCCTGCACAAGAATATGAGTAAGGGCGAAGCCCTAAAGAGGGCGGTTCAATTACTTGAGGCGGTAGGTATCCCTTCTCCGGAGAGGAGAGTCATTGAGTATCCTCATCAACTTTCGGGAGGAATGCGTCAGAGGGTCATGATCGCTATCGCTCTGTGCTGTGAGCCTGACCTCTTAATAGCGGACGAACCGACGACGGCTCTTGATGTCACGGTCCAAGCGCAGATCCTAAATTTAATTTCTAAGATGCAGGACAATATTGGTATGGCTGTCATGCTGATTACTCATGACCTTGGAGTCATTGCGGAGCAGTGCGATGAGGTCATTGTCATGTATGCGGGCAGGATAGTGGAGAGGGCCCCGGTACGAGAGCTTTTCTCTAATCCTCTTCACGCATACACTAAGGGTCTTTTAGCTTCGATACCGCGGTTAGAGAGTGAGCGTAAGACTGTGTTGGCAACGATTCCTGGGCAAGTGGCTGCGATTCATGAATTTGTGGAAGGCTGTCGTTTTTGTCAAAGGATGGAGAGGTCCGGTGAATTGGTTCAAAAGAGGTCCCCTTATCTGGAAATAAATCCGGGCCATTATGTCGAACAATGCCCAGAGTGCACTAAAGAAGATTCTAATATATGGAACGGACCCTCTGAGAGCGTGGACCAGATCATAAAACTTAGACGTTCGGAACCCTTTACGATTTGGGCCAGAGGGGTCAGAGAGATTAAGGCAAAAGAACCTCACAAAAAAATCCTGTCTCTGCTGGCCGACAGGAAGGAAAAATTGAACTTGATCAAGGTACCCTTGCTTAAGGTTAGGGAACTCAAGATGCATTTCCCTGTGCGTGGCGGTCTATTTTCTAGACAGATCGGAGCCGTCAAAGCAGTTGACGGAGTCAGTATTTCAATTAATGAAGGAGAGACTCTGGGGCTTGTAGGTGAGTCGGGCTGTGGCAAGTCAACGCTCGGCAAATCCATTGTTCGTTTATTGAGGCCGAACTCGGGTAAGATTATTTTCAAAGGGCAAGACATTACCACTATGAGTCAGGGATTTTTGCGGAAAAGGCGCCAGGACTTTCAGATGGTTTTTCAGGACCCTGCAGAATCTCTCGATGCCAGGATGTCGGTAGGTCAGTTAGTTTCAGAGCCAATGATTATCCAGAAGATGGGAAATCGTCATCAACGAAACGAAAGAGTTTTTGAGCTCTTGGACCGTGTTGGCTTGCCAAGGACCGCAGCTGATAAGTTTCCTTTTGAGTTTTCCGGCGGGCAAAGGCAGAGGATAGGAATAGCTAGGGCTCTCGCGGTTAATCCTGATTTATTGGTTCTAGACGAACCCGTCTCTGCACTAGATGTCTCAGTGCAAAGCCAAGTATTAAACCTGTTAATGGAATTGCAGCGTGATCTCGGACTTTCATATCTTTTTATAGCGCACGATTTGGCAGTCGTTAAACATGTCAGTGATAGGATCGCGGTCATGTATCTGGGAAAGATTGTGGAAATGACCGACGCTGAAAAAATATACAGGGATCCTAGGCATGCTTACACGAAGGCTCTGATTGAAGCGATTCCAATGACTGACCCGTCCAGAATGCGAGAGCATGAACCGCTCGAAGGTGAAGTTCCTTCACCAATGAATCCGCCCGAAGGTTGTGCTTTTGGGCATCGGATCAATGCTCCTAATTATGAGCAGAGTAAGGGGAAGGATATTAAATTAGAGGAAATCGAGTCTGGTCACTGGGTATCTAATTGCCCTTGCTGCGTTGACCGATAATGCTAATTATTCTTCAATTTCTCTGACTCTGTAAAACTTTTTTGTTTCACTTTCTGAGGTTTCAGTGTCCGTGAAGGAGGTCACATCTTTTTTTCCGATCACACCGTCATCGAGTTCGTTCCATTCTATCATATCGGATGAAGCGTCCACTGCATAAGCCTTCCCTGAGATCGAATTCCACTCAATGGTTGTTGTATTGGAATTTATGTCATGTGTGATTTCGTTTATCTGGAATGGATTTTTCCCTCCAGTGATTGAATCAAGGTGCTGTTGAAAGCTGGCCTCATCTTTTTCAGCATCATACAAATTGATTTCATCAATTTGTCCAGGGAACGATTCTCCTGCGTCCCAGCGCCCACCGATTCCGAGCGGTGAACCTCCTGTCGGATAAGGCCCTCCACTATTTGAGAACGGCCCATTTTTTTTTAGAATGGTATCCCCATTCGTCAAGTCAGCGATGTAGTTGGTGAAGGTCGTTGTGTTGGTGCCTCGATTGATAGCATAGGATCCTGCTACGAAGTACCAATGACCCGCTTCGATCTGACTCAAGATAAGGTTTTGGTTCCTTTCTGCGTATCCATCTCCAATTGTGCTTGAAAGCTGTTGTCCTGTGCTTGGTAGTGGTGCGTTCCCTTGGACAAGAAAGTAACCCCTATCGTTATCTACTCGCGTATTAAGAATATAGCCAAGATTAAAATTACCTCCGCTGATCTCATCAGAGTTGGGCTGGAATAAAATCTCAAAAGACATCTGATCACTTAAGTTAACTGATGTATTATGGAGTCCTGCTCCTTGTGCAAAATCGTTACCAGGACCCCTCGAAGTTGAAATAGAATTTGATGTTTCATCATAACCCTCTTTCCCATATACAATGTTATTTGCTGTTCCACTCCCAAATGGTCTAGGGATTAAATCGGCAGTACCGACTTTGTCTCCGAGACGATCCTGATCATTTTGACCGTCAAAAGTGAACTGATGACTAAGATCCAGGTCCGTTTGAACAAGATTTTGAAAATCAATGACGGACCCTTTTGAAGTGAAGGGGTAACATGAATAATAGAACAGTGCCAATAAAGGCAATGACACTAAATGATTTAAGTCCTTGAATGTCATAGAATTATATTATGCACTTTTTATTTTTTTAATGCAATTATAATGAGTCTATTTTATTTGAGCTAAAATATTTATATTTTGCTAAGAAAATACTGAGAATTAATTACCTTGTTCTGACCGAATTATTTAATACGAAATGTCAAAATCTTACTTGGATCGTAAAGAGTCATGGGCAAAAAAAATGGCCGGATCTTCAGATTTATCCAGAGAGGAAAGGTCCGAGAGTAGATTGCCGCCCGGCCAACACACGGTGGAAAAATTACCAGTTCTTGATTTGGGAATTCAGCCAAAGATTGAAGAAAAAGATTGGGCTGTAGAGATTGGGGGAGAGGTTGAGAATGAACTGAAGATCGATTGGGAGTCCTTAGAGAAGTGGGATCATGTGGAAGAAATGAGTGACTTTCATTGTGTAACAACCTGGTCCAAATATGATTGCAAATGGGAAGGTGTCAGGATGTTAGAGATTTTGGACCAAGTGAGGCCTCATTCTTGCGCCGAGCATGTTCTTTTTGTTTCTTATGATGGGTATACTACTAATGTTCCTGTTGAGGCGGTTTATAGTAAGCACACACTCTTAGCTACTAGTCTAAATGGTGAACCTTTATCTAAACAGTATGGCGGACCGGTGAGGGTTATAATTCCTCACCTTTATGCTTGGAAAAGTGCTAAATTTGTTAAGCGGATACAATTCACCAACAAAATGGAGCTAGGGTATTGGGAGAAGAGAGGGTATTCAAATACTGCGGATCCGTGGAGAGAGGAGCGGTTTATAGCTGAGGAGGTTCCGGGTTGGAGGGATATGGATTAGTGGATTTTAGTTATAGTCCATAACGAAACCCATTATATAAAAAGAGATTGCGTTCTTTGGATTGCGCGAGTTAAGAATACTTTATTCTAAATATGTCTAAAAAACCTTGTCTACTTGTGATTCGTGATGGTTGGGGGATTAATCCTGATGGGTCTGCTGGAGCGGTCGAGAATGGAGATGCTACTCTTTTGGCTGAGACTCCTTTTCATGATTACCTTTTTGATAAGTATCCTATTTCTAGTGTCAGTGCGAGCGGTGAGGATGTGGGTCTTCCTGCAGGTCAAATGGGTAATTCGGAAGTGGGGCACCTTAATTTAGGTGCTGGAAGAATTGTGTTCCAGGATCTTTCACGCATTAATAATGCTATTAAAAATGGGGATCTGAGAGAAAATAAGGTTCTACAAAAGGCGTTTGCTAAAGCGAAGAATTCAAAGTTACATCTGATAGGATTAGTTTCAGACGGAGGGGTTCATAGTCACCAAGATCATCTCATTGCTCTTGCTGGTGAAGCAAAAGAAGCGGGTGTGAATAATATTAAAGTTCATGCAATTACAGATGGACGGGATACATCACCTACGGGAGCTCAGGGATATTTATCTTATTGTGAGGATGAACTTGGTAAGATTGGAGTTCGAATTACTACTGTTATTGGTAGGTATTATGCTATGGATCGTGATCGTCGATGGGATCGAAGTAAATTAGCTTGGGATGCGATTGTTCATGGTAGAGGTGAATGTGCTGAGGTTTTGCCTTCTGAGGCAATAACGATTAAATATGCTGCAGATAAAACGGATGAGTTTTTACCTCCTATGATATTTGATGAATATGAGGAGCAGCGTGTCAATGATGGTGATGTTGTTTTATGGTTTAACTTTCGAGCTGATCGAGCTCGTCAAATATCTGAAGCGTTTCTATTTAATGATTTTGAGGGATTTGACCGTGAAGTGTTACCTGCTGTTCACTATTATACATTGACCGAATATGATGAGAAATATGATTGTGATGTTGTATTTCCCTCTGAAAAATTGGATGACGTTTTGGGAGCTGTTGTAGGAGCATCAGGAAAGACACAGCTTCGCATAGCAGAAACTGAAAAATATCCTCATGTTACTTATTTTTTTAATGGTGGAGAAGAGACTCCATTTAATGGAGAGGATCGTGTCATTGTGCCTTCCCCCAAAGTAGCTACATACGATTTGCAGCCAGAGATGAGTGCACCCAAAGTAACCGAAGAGATTATATCAAGATTGAAGGATTATGATCTAGTAATTCTTAATTTTGCTAATCCAGATATGGTTGGTCATACTGGGATAGTTGAAGCAGCTAAGGGAGCGGTAAATACTATTGATAGTTGCTTAGAGCAAGTGATTGATGAAGTGATAAGGCTTGAAGGTAAAGCTCTCGTAACTTCTGATCACGGCAATTGTGAGCAAATGATAAAAAGTGACGGTTCACCGCACACTGCTCACACCACTAATTTGGTGCATTTGATTTATGTTGCTCAGGATGCCGCAGAAATGGAATTGCGAGATGGAATTCTTGCAGATATTTCACCTACTATTTTGGATATGCTTGGACTTGAAGTTCCTAATTCCATGTCCGGCTCTTCTCTTATTTCGAAGAAAAGTTAAGATATATTTCAGTATTGCTTTACGGCCCTTGATCTTCTTAAAGATATAGCTAGGTTACTTTATTAATTAAACAACCCCGTGGTGTAATGGTAACACAACGGTTTTTGGTACCGTTATTCAAGGTTCGAATCCTTGCGGGGTTGCCAAAGGGCTTTTTTCCTAAAGATAGCCTTATTTGATGGTTCGATTTGAAAGATTTGCATAAGGACTTGCGCAATTCTTCAAATGAATTAAAGTCGCACCCCATTCCTCCTAATTTGTTGGTGTTCCGTTGTTTTGGAGGAAATAAATCCGGGACATTTAAGTCATAAATTAACTATCAACTTAACCTTACAAACCCAATCCTATGAGCACTGAATTACTTGCTCTCATTGATAAATCTTTCCGCGAGATCCGAGAAGGTTCTATTGTAATCGGACGTATTCTCGAAATTCAACCTCAAGTCGTTCTGGTTGATATTGGCTACAAATCAGAAGGAGCTATACCTGTCTCAGAATTTGAAGATGAAGAAATAGAGGTTGGTAAAGAAATAGAAGTTCTTTTGGAGCGGTTAGAGAACGACGAAGGAATGATAGTGCTTTCTAAAGAGAAAGCAGCACACAAGCAGAATTGGGATAAGATTGTTAAGGTGTTTCACGATGGAGGTTTGGTTAAAGGTAAAGTGAAGTCTGTCGTTAAGGGTGGTTTGATGGTGAATGTTGGGGTGGAGGCTTTCTTGCCTGGTTCTCAGATTGACATCATACCACCTAAGGATCTTACTGAGTATGTAGGAAACATATACGAATTTAAGATCGTTAAAATAAATGATGAGCGTAAAAATGTTGTTCTTAGCCGTAGGGAAGTAATTGAGGCAGAGCGCGCTGAGCAGCGTCAGGCATTTCTTCAAGAGGTTAATGCGGGAGATGAGGTTGAAGGATTTGTTAAAAATATCACTGATTTTGGAGCGTTTATTGATCTTAAAGGAATGGATGGTCTTCTCCATATTACAGACATGAGTTGGGGTAGAGTGAATCATCCTAGTGAGATGCTTACCATTGCTCAGCCCATAAAAGTACAGATCTTAGAGGTTGATAAAGAAAAGGAGAGAGTATCTTTAGGTCTTAAACAATTAACTCCAAATCCATGGGAAGATATTGAGAATCGATTTCCTGTTGGAGATCAAGTTAAGGGTAAAATTACAAAGCTTGTTCCTTATGGTGCTTTCGTTGAGGTGGCAGAGGGTGTTGAGGGTTTGATACATGTGTCTGAATTGTCATGGACTAAACGAATCACTCGGCCTTCTGATGTTTTAGAGTTAGGGCAAGAAATTGAATCCGTTGTTCTAGGTATTAATATTGAAGAGCAGAAAATTTCCTTGGGAGTTCGCCAATTAGAGCCTAATCCTTGGGAAAATGTTGAGAGTCGTTATCCTATAGGAAGTATGATTAAAGGAGAGGTTAGAAACCTTACGCCTTATGGTGCATTTATTGAGCTTGAGGATGGTATTGATGGTATGGTCCACGTTTCTGACTTTAGTTGGACAAGAAAGATTAATCATCCGAGTGAAACGCTTAAGAAGGGAGACGAAATAGAGGCACTCGTACTAGAAATAGATAAAGACAGTCAGCGTATTAGTCTAGGCGTGAAGCAGCTGGAAACGGATCCTTGGGAAGAAATTGGCAATCGCTTTACTGTGGGTGATTTGGTTAAAGGGACTGTTGCGAAGATTGCGGCTTTTGGTGCATTCGTTCAGTTAGAAGATGATGTTGACGGGTTGGTGCATATTTCCCAACTTAGTGAAGAGCACGTCGGTAAAGTAAAAGAAGTCGTGAACATTGGAGATGAAGTGGAGGCGCGTGTCATTAAAGTTGATAAGGCAGAGCGTCGCATTGGACTTTCAATTAAAGCTGCTTCCTATACTGATGAACAACTTAAGAAAGAAACAGCTGCCTTTGATGCCCTTAGACCGAGTTCGGATCTTGTGGGCTTGGAGCAAGCATTCCAAGTTGCTGAGGAATGGAGTCCGGGTGAGGAGGGAGAGAAGGAAGAGGAATAAAAAATTGTATTTTAACTTAAATAAAAAAGGCGCTTTGAAATCTCAAAGCGCCTTTTTTTATTTGTAATAAAGATTCCTAATTAAACTTTCCACTGACCTCGATAATCTCTAGTCAGCCATTTAGGATTTCCCGATTTGTCTGCAAAGGTATTATGTTTGGGGTCCCATTTAATAGCTTCCCCATTGTAATATGCTTGATTCATTAAATGGCAGCAAATTGCAGACCTCGCACCTACGATTTCATTTGTTATGGGTTTCTCACGACTTTCCACGCAAGAAAGGAAATCTCTTATATGGTGGTTGCTTTTATATAGCTTAACCTTGGAATCAGAGAGGAAGTCTTTTTCAGCTTTTTGTAATGCACTTCCTAGAGAACCATCACCCCGTTTTTCGAATTTGGAAATTTCTTTCCCCTTGTATGTGAAAGCAAAGCGGCCACGATTAACTTTAACTTCACCATCAGCACCTTGGAAATGAACTCCGAACCCATTTTTATGGGTAATAGTTGATCCATTTGAGTAAACTAATTGTGCTCCTCGTTTACTTTTCGATTTTTTCCAGCCTTGAGGAGGTCGGGCTTCTATGGGGCCTGAATCATCAGTGCCTAGTCCCCACTGTGCGATGTCAATGTGATGAGCTCCCCAGTCAGTGATCATTCCTCCGCCATATTCCATATAATTACGCCATGCGGGAAAGTGATTATGTATTCCGCGCGGACTAAGTACTGAGCTATATCCTCGCAATGGACCAGGACCACACCATAAATCCCAATCTAGTCCGAGTTCCATTTCTTCTTCTTTTAAATCACAAGGTCTACCCGGATCGCCTACTGAAATGTCGACATTTTTGATTTTACCGATGACACCATTTCTTACTAACTCGCAAGCAATTCGAAATTCGCTAGATGATCGTTGCATTGACCCTGTCTGTAAGATCCTATTATTTTCTTTTACAGATTTAATCACTTCAATGGATTCGTGAATGTTATGAGTTAACGGTTTTTCGCAGTAAACATCTTTTTTATTATTGATAGCGGAAATAGTGATTACGGAATGCCAATGGTCTGGTGTAGCAACACACACTGCATCTATTCCTTTATCTTCAGTGATTTCTCTAAAATCAATTACAGTCCTGCAGTCTGAGTTCTTATTGTGTTTATTAACAATGTTCTGTGCATTTTTGCGACGATTGCTATCAACATCACAAACGGCAACGGCTTGAATTCCCTGCCCCATAAAGTTACGTAAAAGACCTCCATTTTGTTTTCCCATCCCAATGAAACCCATAACGAGTTTATCGTTGGGTTTTGTTTTAGCAGCCCAAATGTGTGATGGAAGTATAAATGGAGCAGATGCAACTGCTGAAGACTTAAGAAATTTTCGACGAGATGACTGATGCTTTAGATGAGATTGCGGGTTCATGTAATTTTAGCTTATTTATTATTTACCGTTCATATATGCCTTCTTTGACTGGAAAATAAGGCATCGTAAAGCTTCTAAGAATAAAATCAGCTAATTATTTAAAATTAATGTCTCACGACTTGCTGTAAGTGCTCATTCCTCTAACTTACAAGTGGTGACAGCTAAACAATCGCAGCAAGACACCTCATTCCTTATTGGAAATGATGAAGATAGGTCTGTGTCTTTAGATGGAAATTTACCGGTATTTATTTTAGGGCCATGTGTTATAGAAGGAGAAGAGTTCATATGGGAATTGGCAAAAAATCTTAAAAATATTTCTCTTGAAATAGGGGTTCCTTTTATTTTTAAGGCTTCATATGATAAGGCAAATCGAACTTCATCTGATTCTTTTCGAGGACCAGGAATTAAAGAAGGTTGCCGTATGCTTGATGAAATTAGCAAAGAATTGAAAGTTCCGGTTACGACAGATGTTCACACAGTTGAAGAAATTGAAATTGCATCAGAGAAAATTGACCTCATTCAGATTCCCGCATTTTTATGTCGGCAAACTGATTTAATTTATGCGGCAGGCCGTAGTGGGAGGGCTGTGAATGTGAAAAAAGGACAATTCCTTGCTCCTTGGGATATTATACCTATTGCAAACAAACTCCGTTCTGTTGGCTGTGATAAATTTTTATTTACTGAAAGAGGTACTACGTTTGGATATAATAATCTTGTTGCGGATATGCGTTCATTGTTCTGGATGAAAAAGGAAGGGTGTCGGGTGGTGTTTGATGCAACTCATTCAGTACAAAAACCTGGTGGATTAGGCGATAAATCATCGGGTGATGGTTATTTGGCTCCTGTTCTTGCAAGGGCTGCTGTGGCGACGGGATGTGATGGAGTTTTCATTGAGACGCATCCAAACCCTGATCAGGCTAAGTCAGACGGACCGAACCAAATACCTCTTAGTGATTTGCCCTCTGTTTTAAAAACACTTTTAGCAATTCATAAAATCGCTTCAGCTGGTTCTGATAAAAAAAATAGAGTGTAATGATTATTCGTCAGTTCAGATATAATTTATCTAAATTTGGGATTTTATGTGGTTGTTATTTTTTCCCTACTATCGCTATTGCAGATGATTTCAATGGGGATCATAAGCAACCTAATCGTGGATTAAGGGCTGCACAGTTTATGCCCATCAATAAACCAAACATTAAGATTAAAATTCCTCAATTTAAGGGTGGGAAATTAGATTGCGTGATACGTGCTGAAAAAATGACACGTATCACAGAGGATGACATAAATCTTAAAGGAATGAATATTGATTTTTATGGTGACTCTAATAAAGAGATGCGAGTTTATTTTAAGAGCGCTACCTATAATCTTATGAAAAATAAGCTTAAAAGTAAGGAGGTGACTCAAGTTAGCAGGCCTAATTATTTTACTCTAACAGGAGAATCTATAGAGTTTGATATTGATGAGAGACAGGGGCGAATGATTGGTAAAGTGAGGATGGTTTTGCATGATTCTGACGAATTAGTTGGGTCCTCTGGTAGAGAAGATAGGTATATTGGTGCAAGTAAGCCTTATCAATTTCCCGTCTTAGGTGCTGTTCGGTTAATGTGTGAAGCAATACAAAATAGGAAGGAAAACAGTGAAAAATAAATATTTTCTTATTTTGATACTTATTATTTCGCTCGCCCCGAATCTTGCGGGGCAGGGCAAAGATAATTTATCTAAATCAAAGCTAAACAAGGATCGACCATCTAAAATAAAGAGCGACTCTTTTGCCGAAGCGATGAAAGAAATCGAAGAGGTTAGAAAAAGGGATGTAGCAAAAGAAATTTTACGAATTAATAAAAAAATATCTGTGGATAGACTGCATGAGGGCTTACGCGATTCCGTTCGTAATGCATCGGATCGGCTTAGTGATAAAGCCATAGAAGAAATTAAATCCAAGATTTCTTCAGCGGAGTCTTTTGCGAAAGATTTAATTAATAAAGACAATAGTGATGCACCAGAAGATGACGGGACTAAAATTCGAGCTGAGGATGAACCCAAAAGGATCAGTCCCATTGATCAGGAATTAGGCAAATTGCCTATCCCTCCAGACCTTAGCAGCGATAATTCGGATAATAACAACCCTATAAAAAATTCTTCATCAACATTATTGCCTGAAAGAGTTAGAGCAGCTAAAGGCAATAATTCGGAGACAGTGATTGAGGCAGATGGACGTCTTATCTTTGATGGTAGAAGTAGCCTTGGTGAGGAGGTTCAAGTCGTTATATTCGAAGATAATGTTGTTATGAAAAACCCTGAGTTTATGATGAAAAGTGATCGTTTGGAAGCTCGTTTTCAGCGATTGGATAAGAATAATCAAAGCGGGGCACAAACGGATTCTAGGCGTAATACAGGCGGAGGTCGTTTGGAGTTAGCTGAAGCAACTGGTAGAGAAGTGGTGGTCACAAGGATTTTGTCTGATAATGAACTGCAAGTAGCCAAAGCAGGTAAAGTAACATATAAAGCAAAAAATATTAATGATCAGAAAAGTTTGGATGAGGTTGTACTAGAAATTTATCCTAGTGTTCAACGGGGTCGAAACCGCGTAATAGCAAAATCAATAGGCACTCGAATTATATTAAAAGGAGATGAGATGATTGTTGAAGGACCAGTCAGAACACAAATAGTAGGGAGTGGATTTTCTAATTCTAAGGAAGAGGCAGGGAGCCAATCAGGATCTAATTCTACAGGAGCATATAGGCAGACAATTATTGATGCTGAAAAAGGGGCTGTATTTAATAGAATGAAGCCAGGAACAAAAAACCGCGAACTTTTTTTTGAAGGTAATGTTGCTGTTGCAGACCCAGGATTTGATCTTTTGTCTGAGAAATTAACTGCGTATGTTAGTCCTTTTACTAAAAAAGGAGTGATTGATAAAGCAGTTGCATTGGGGGCGAAGAACAAAAAAGTTCAAGTGGAGCGGCGATCTGCGGATGGTGAAGTTCAGTTAGGTAAAGCCGGCAAGGTTACGTTTCTTGGAGATACTAAGGATATGGTTCTAGACGATTGGCCAGAAATTAGGCTGAATGAACATTCTAGTGTAGCAACACGCCGAGATGCCCAGATTATTCTAAAAAGGGATGGCAGTGTGGTTTCTAGGGGTGTTGGTACGAAAATAATCAGAGATAAAGAAGAGCGATAGAGCTGCTTTTTTTGAATGTAAGTGTTAATGCAATTGAATATTAATTAATTTATTTTGGGTGGAAAAAAGAAATAGAATGTCTGCTGATGAAGATAGTATTCCTAAGGGAAAACCAGTTGCTTCCAGAGAGATTGGCCGTCGTTCTAGTTATCCCAGTGTAAACGATTTGCTTGTGGAAGAAATTAGGAGTTCAAAGACTAAATCCGATAGACACAATGGTAAATCTAAATTGGTTGATTGTCTCATGGAGACTGATGGTTTGGTTAAGATTTATGATGACCGTCGAGTTGTTGATGGTGTTGATATTCATGTGAAAGAAGGCGAGGTCGTAGGCCTGCTTGGTCCTAACGGTGCAGGCAAGACTACGTCGTTTTATATGATAGTTGGTCTTGTGAGACCTGATTATGGCCAGGTTCTGTTTGATGGCATTGATGCAACTAAACTTCCTATGCATCAACGAGCGCGGTTAGGTATGGGATATTTACCGCAAGAGGAATCAATTTTTCGTAAGCTTACAGTTTATGAGAATTTGATGGCTGTTCTTGAAACGAGACCGCTGAGTTTTTCTGAAAGAAAGGAACATTGTCATTCTCTAATGGAGCGTTTTGGTATTGATAAATTGGCTAATAATTTAGCAATCACTTTATCAGGTGGTGAAAAAAGGAGATTAACAATAGCTCGTTCTCTTATTACAAATCCAAAGCTTTTAATGCTTGATGAGCCGTTTTCTGGGGTCGATCCAATTGCTGTAGGTGAAATACAGGAGATTGTTTGTCAGTTAAAGGAGGAAGGATTATCTATCCTTGTTACTGATCACAATGTTCGTGAAACCCTAGGAATTGTTGATCGAGCTTATATGATTTATGAAGGTAGAGTTTTAATGGAAGGCTCGCGTGAAGATTTGGTCAATGATCCGGAGGCAAGAAAATTATATTTAGGTGAACGTTTCAAAATGTAAAAATTTATTATTCTGTTCATATTAAGAAGAACATTTAATCATTGGGTTTATAGTGCATTGATCTGCTATGGCTGATAAAAGAAAATCAAATAAGAGGCGTTATGAACTTTCGGTTGGAGAGTTTTATAAGCGTTACGGGGACGAGTTGGGGTTATCGCTACAAGGTTCTGATGTGGGATTTAATCGTCTCATCAAGGAGCCTGCCATTAATCGTCCGGGATTGGTTTTGGCTGGATTTTATACTTATTTTGCCTATAAAAGAATTCAAGTCATAGGCAATTCTGAAAATTCATATTTAAAAAACCTGACGGCTAGCCAAAGAGCAAAGCAATTTACTGATCTTTGTAGTCGGAAAATTCCATGCATTGTTATTTCTAGGGGGTATGAAATTCCTCAGGAATTGTTGGAGATAGCTGAGAGTAAAGGCATCTCTATCTTAAAAACAAAGATGATCTCGATGAAATTTATTAATGCAGCAACTATTCGTTTGGAATGGGACTTCGCGCCCATTACGAGTGAGCATGGCTGCATGGTCGATGTTCAAGGTATAGGTGTGATGGTTAGAGGGGATAGCGGCACCGGTAAGAGTGAATGTGTTTTGGGTTTAATTGAGAGAGGTGCGAGTTTAGTTGCAGATGACATTGTTCGTTATCGTTCGATTGAAGGAAGAGAACTTATAGGTACATCTCCGAGCATGGGGAGATTCCATATGGAAGTACGAGGTTTGGGTATAATTAATGTTCCAAGAATTTTTGGTGTTGCTTCTATGAGGGTAGAGAAGCGTTTGGATTTAGTGGTAACTCTTAGATCTGTCGAAAAAACTCAAAATATAGAGAGGGTAGGCATTCGTAAAAAGAATTATGAAATTTTGAATATCAAAGTTCCTCATATAGAATTGCCAGTTGCGCCGGGTCGTGATATGGCGAGTCTCGTGGAAGTGGCGGCTCTTGATCAGAAGCTTAAAACATTCGGCCATGATAGTGCTATTGAGTTTGATAAGAAATTGTTGAAAAGAATTGCGGAAAAGAGGATAAGTTAACTTAGTGCTTAATGGGAATTTGAAGACAATAATATTGAATCCTTTTTTATGTAATGGCGGGTAATAAAAACTCAATAAAACAAAAATTTATTATAAGTAACAAACTTGGATTGCATGCGCGTCCGGCTGCAATGTTTGTGAAGTTGGCGAATACTTTTCAATCTGAAGTGTGGGTAGAATTTGAAGACGATGAAGTGAATGGGAAAAGCATTATGGGATTAATGATGTTGGCGGCTCCATCAGGAAGTGAAATTTGTGTAATAGCAAAAGGAGGGGACGCTGAAATTGCATTGTTAGCACTTGGAAGTCTTGTTGAGGGGGGGTTTGAAGAAAATTAAATATCATAGCGATATGAGATCCATTGATTTGGATCATTTATTCAAATAATTGATGACTTCTGAAGATAATCATAACGCAGCTAATGCTGAAAAAAGATTTTCAGGCATTGGGGTTTCTTTTGGAATTGCACTAGCGCGTGCTTTTGTCAGAAATAGTTTTTTTGTAGAACCTGACAAATACATAATTGATGATTTTGCAAAGGATGATGAGATTTCTCGATTAGAAGATTCAATTGAAGTAACAAAGGGGCAAATAGAATTACTCAAGAATCAAGTTCGCGAAGCCGCCAACAGTAAGGGTGAAGAAAATATTTTTGATGCTCATTTGCTTGTACTAGAAGACACGGTTGTTCTTGATGAGGTTCGCAGAAATGTACGAGAAGATAATCTGAATATTGAGTACGCCTTTT
>JABGYE010000206.1:0-7289 GCA_018675395.1 Akkermansiaceae bacterium | reverse complement strand
CAAAGAAAGGAGGTCACAGAAATAACGTTGGGGAAGATTAAGCGTTGGGGGCTAGTGAGGCCACAGATGTGGAAAGGAAAACCATATTGGACTGCGACCGTTACTTATCCTACCACGAGTTTATTTGGTACATTTGACACTGAAGGGATGGCCATCATTTCAGGTAATCGTGTGCTCGAGTGGCGCTACACTGGTTCTGGAGAAGAGATTCCTTAAAATTATATCTAGAGCTATAATTCTAGATTAATTTATTGATTCTCCATCAAAGAAATAGCTTTATTTAAATGGATAGTAACCCATTTTTCAGCACCTATATGAATGAGGTGAGAAAGATCATTTTTAGCTGCTTCGATGTTTCCAAGTAATGCATTTACCATTCCTCGATCTGCTATCAATGTCATGTCAGGTTTTTTTGGATGAATCCTTTGGTCTAATTCTTTTAGACACATTCTAAGATCATCCATTGCATCATTAATTTTTCCGATTCCTATATATGCTTTTGCTCTTCTGAGTTTCCAGGAGCTCTTGAGCCTACTTGATATTAATTCCTTTTCTATGATTGGCAGAGCTGTTTCATATTTTTTGCATTCAAGAAGTGAGTCTATCCAAGCATTACGCAATACGATGCTACCTGTTAACTGGTATCCTTTACGAAGAATTTCGGGTCTTTCATTGTCCCGTTTTAGTTCTCCCAATAAACGAGCATGCAATAGATACCATTCTAATTTTCCATTGGGATTTAATTTAAATGCTGTAGAGCTGTATTTAATTGCCTCTAATGGTTCTCCAGCATTTAATAGCATGCGTGCAAGAAGGATCATTGCAGAGGACTTCTCTCTTTGTGTTGTTGCTGTAGTAATCACTTTTTCAGCAGAGAGAATTGCAAGTTTATGTTGGCCTTGTTTGCTTAGTATTCGAGTTATTTCTCGTCTAGCTAGGATGAAATTTTCGTTACGCTGTAGGGCTATTCTCAGATCATTTTTAGCTTCTTTCAGTTGGCCTAATACACGGTACTCAATTGCGCGTCTATAATAATTTTCTGCCGTTGATTCACCTGAATTTATTCTTTTAGTTAATTGTTCTATTAGGGCCTTTGTGTCGTGATGGGATAGTGCATGTGACCCGAGAGTCACAAAAAAAAGAACAGGAAACAAATGGATCCTGAAGAGTTTCTTGTTCATTACTTTTTAAGGATCAGAGTAGGGTGGATTGTGAAGTCTGAACTTTTCCTTTCATGGTTGTGTCCTTCTATTGCAAGTATGTTAACTCCCCCTTCTAGGGCTTTAATTGCGTTCGTATCAAAGGGAAAATACTCAAATTTATTTTCTGCTTCGTGTGGACTGATGTTGCGGGCTTTTCTTCCGTTCCCTGATTCAATGCCAACTCGCAAAATCTCCTTCCCATTAAGGTACGCAATGAAAGCGTCATCATAAGAGACAACGAGTCCGATTTTTTTGTAATCTATTCCTTCTGGCAAAGCGAAGCTCCTGCGCAGATAAAGTGTTGAGTATTTATTTTTCATGTTTTCTAGAACGGTTCTGTCATCGTTATCCCCGAATCCGAAACCCGATTCACCTTTTTTCCAGGAAGAGTGGTTGAATGCTAACGTATTCCAATTTCCTGGAGGATCTTCAGTTCCAAGAAAATAGGCCCATTGGGAATTTTTTCTTATAATCATCTTCGCAACTGGTGGCACTTTTATGCCTCTGCTAATTGATTTCTTTTTGATTGGTTTTTTTCCGGTGGCAGGGTTCCAAGGGTTTTCTATTGGTGAATGGATTACGGTTCCTTCTTTTTTGATTGCAAATGTATCGCGGATGAGTCCATCAAGGTTAAGCATTGTGCCTGTCAAAACATTGTCTGAAATGGAGACAAGCACTGATCCATTCTCAACAAATATGGATCGCATAATTGGCATTGTGCCTTTTCTGCTTACTTTAGTGCCTCCATGTCCAGCAACAACTTGGACAGTGCCGTTATGTGGCACAAGCCCCGCGCTCTTTATATAGGGTCCATCGCCATTGGGGTTGCCGTCTCCATCATCAAGAATAACTCCATCAGAAACAGTTGGTGTTACATAGGCGCCATTGATAAGCATTGATCTTTCATAGATGTGTGAATGGCCAGTGAACACGATATCGACACCTCCGCTTTCCAGTATTGGCATAATGTGTTCTCTCATTTCTATGAGTTGTTGTTCCTTGTCGCTATCATGTGATCCCTTGGTGTATGGGGGATGATGGAAATATGCGATGAGCCATTCAGCTTTTGTTTTTTCTAGATCTGCCTTTAGCCATTGAGCCATGGCTCCGGTTGGTCTTCTATCAAGATCATGAGAGTCAAGAACAATGAAATGAACTTTGCCATAATCGAAAGAATAATAGGCTTCTTTCCCCGAAGGCAATCCACCTGCTTCAGCTGCCTTAGGGCAAATATATGCATCATAATAAGGGCCGATTCCATCTTCCCCTTTTGATGTCTTGCCTTCATGGTTTCCCATAGCAGCCCAGCAGACTGTATTACGTAGGGTCGGTTCATACATTTTGAAAAATCGTTCTGAGAACTCACTATCAGTTCCGCTCGTATAGGCCATGTCTCCAACATGAATATACATATCTAGTTCTAGATTTTTAACCTGATTATACTTACGCATTGCAGTGTGAACTTTTGCTTGGTTTTCTCCTCCGGTTCCGGAATCTCCAACTACCCAAAAATAGAGAGGTGATTTTGATCCTGGTTTTGGATGTGTTTTAAAATAGTAACTTGAATCTTTTGGAGTCAGGCGCTTTTCCCCATCGAACACGGAGTAGTAGTAGGTTGAATTTGGATCTAAATTAGGAATCTTAGCTTCAAATTGGCGAGTTCCTTCAGGAGCATCGAATAGTGAGGATGCATCATTAATTGATTTATCGGATTCATCTAGAGTCCGGCGCTCCAAGATAAATTCTGATCCTATTTTTTCTTTTAGATCATCCACATCTTTTCCGAATCTAATTATTGGGTTCATTTTAATTTTGGTCCGCCAAACAATGTGAATCGATGAATCAGTGGCAAGTTGCAGGTAAGGGGATCGAGAGAAAATATTATCATCTGCTCGTCCTGAGCTAATTGATAGAAAACAAAAAATAACGATGAGGTGTATTGTTTTCATGGTATGGGCTGTTTTTTTGACGTTGACTAAGCGAAAAATATTCAGTCTTATTTGATTTCTTGATATTTATATTTATTGTAACTCCATTAGATTGCTATGTCAGATAATAAACCTGTAATTACTGCTTACCTTAAAACTTACTGCGGATGGAGTGAAGGGGTCAGGGCCATTATGCGTAAACATGGTCTTGATTATGAAGAAAAAGATATTATTGCTAACCCCGCTTTTCGATGGGAAATGGAACAGCAAAGTGGTCAGCCTCTTTCGCCGTGCGTGGTAGTCAATGATGCAATGTTGGCTGATGTTAGTGGAGATGAAGTTGAAGCATATATGCTTGAGAAAGGCATTGTCATAAAAACGGATGATGAAGCTGATGCACCAACTGATTCAGCTTGCACCGACGAGCAGCATGCTGCGATGGACAAAGCTTCAGGGAAGATCAATTTCATTGAATAATATATTCTAGGCAGTCTATATTTTTATACCGAATTCATCTCCAGATTTCAACGACTTAACAAATTTAACGAGTACTGATATCACTTTTTCAACGTCTTTTATTTCCACGACTTCAACTACTGAGTGCATGTATCTAAGAGGTAATGAAATTAATGCACTTGGTATTCCTTCTCCGGTATATGAAATATTATCAGTGTCTGTGCCACTATATCTGGAACTAGATTCATGCTGAATGGGAATCTTATTTTTTTCCGCAACTTCTATAATTCTTTTTATGACATTTGGATGGTTGCATGTTCCATGCGTTACTGATGGACCGCCGCCCATTTTGATTTGGCCATGAATAGAATGATCAATTCCTGGGGTGTCTGTAGCATGAGTAACATCTAGGCAAACAGCCACGTCAGGCATTAACCTTCTGGTGATCATGGTTGCGCCGTGACCGCCAATCTCTTCTTGGACTGAATTTACACATTGCACTGTGGCAGCACACTTATTTTTTTCTTTTGATAATTCTGCCATTACTCTTGCTATAATGTATCCGCCTATCCGATTATCGAGAGCTCGGCTAACAATTTTACCTTTTGAAAATTCTTCAGGTTCATCAGAATAAACGGCAGGATGGCCAACTCGCAGTCCTAATTTTGCGACTTCTTTGTCAGAAGATGCCCCGACATCAACGTAAAGTTCGTGGATTTTTGGTGCACTTTCATTTCCAAGGGAATCTTTTCTCAGGTGGATTGCCGTATTTCCTATAATTCCTTTTACTGCGCCCTTGTCTCCCAAGATCTTTAGGCGCCTACCTCGCCCAGTAGCCGCGTCGGAACCGCCGACTCGGTCAATTCTAAGGAATCCATTCTTGCAAATGTGTTTGATGATGTAACCAATTTCATCAGCGTGTGCTTCGAGCATTACTGTGGGAGCTTTTGGTGATTTCCCTTTCAGTGTTGCCCAAGCTGTTCCATAAGCATCATTTTCAACTGTATCTGCAAATTTATTAATATACTTGGCCCAGACCTTTTGACCTGCGGTTTCAAATCCGGTTGGGCTTGGCGCAGATAAGAGTTCAAATAGAAATTTTTTTTCGCTGTTTGTCATTATTGAAATTTTAATGTTTTTTATTAGTTGATAGAATCATTCGCTATTATTTAACTGCAGAATTGTTTATATAATTTCCAATCAAAGAAGGCAATCTGACATTTATATTTATGGGAAAAAACTTTAAACATGAAAATTCTTAATTCTTCAGATTGGAGGAGCAAGGCGAAGTCTCACTCTGAGAAGGTTCTTCCCTGGATCGAGGAATTTCGTTTCCGTAGAGCAAGGGGTCAGGTCCACCCTGTGGCGGATTTTCTATTCACTTATTATAGTTTTCGGCCTGGACAATTGACTCGATGGAGTCCTGGGATTGGTTTTTCTTTGGAAGAAGTGGATTCAACAACTCAATTAGGGAATTTTTGGAAAAGAGATAAGAACCTAGTTACGCTTGACCTTTCTTTGATGGGGGGAAGGCAGAAAAGAACTGCATTTTGGATTTATGAACTTATGAAATCTATTACTTCGAGGTCTGGCATGTATAAATGTTACGGTTTGCATGAGTGGGCGATGGTATACCGTGTACCAACATCTAAACTCCGACATTCTCAATTTCCTCTTCGTTTGAGTCCTGAGATGATTAACCACTTTTTAGATCAACAGAGACTCTGTTGTAGTCATTATGATGCGGTTCGTTTCTTTTCACCATTGGCTAGACCAAAGAATATAAGTAATCCTACCTTTGCAAGCAGAATAGCTCATGAGCAGCCTGGCTGTTTGCATACTAATATGGACCTATATAAGTGGGCGTATAAAATGAGTCCATGGATTTCATCTGAAATTATTTCCGATGCTTTTTTGCTTGCTGCTAAGATTAGAGATCTTGACATGCGTGCTAGCCCTTATGATTTGACTTCATTAGGGTGCGATCCTGTTCGCATAGAAACCGTTGAGGGGAGGAATGAATATGAGAGGGTTCAAAGAATTTTCGCAGATGAGGCTGAACTGATTAGAGAAAGATTAGTGGAAGCGGTTGAAAGAGTTATATCTCATATCGATGAGGGAAAAATATAATTTCTCTTCAAATTTTCAGGTTTGGGTCAACGTCTTCAGAAAGGGTGGAAAATTTCTTTCGTATGAACCTTTCGGCTGCTGCTCTTGCTATCATTGCAGCATTATCAGTGCTGTGTTTAGGATCAACGGCGATGAGTTCTAATCCATATTTTTGACACCTATCAAGTAGTTCTTGGCGAAGAAAATTATTACATGCTACCCCTCCGCTCAAAGCTATAGTGGTAAGATCTTCCTTAAGCGCTGCCTGAATTGCTTTATGTACTAATATTTCTACAACTGCAATTTGAAAGGACGCACAAAGATCGGCTAGTATTTGTTTGTTAGGATTCTGTATTTTATTTAGGGCATAAAGAACTGAAGTCTTGAGGCCGCTGAAGCTGAAGCTTGAATTGTCTCTATTGATCATGCTTCGAGGAAAATTGAAACGTTCAGGATCCCCCCGTTTTGCTAATTTTTCGACTTCCGGCCCACCGGGATATGGGAGCCCAAGCATTTTCCCCACTTTATCAAAGGCTTCTCCTGCTGCGTCATCTAGGGAGCTCCCTAGTGTTTTATAGTTATTAAATTCGTTCACTTTGACCAGTAAAGTGTGTCCTCCGCTAACAATTAGTGCAATGTGTGGTTTAATTTCCATTTGCATGAATGGCGAACAAAGGTGCCCTTCAATATGGTTTACTGATATGAAAGGCTTGTTACTTGCTAAGGCCAGCGCCTTGGCTACGGTATTTCCCATCAATAAAGAACTTGAAAGTCCAGGACCTGAAGTCGCAGAGAATGCTTGAACGTCATCGATCCTAATGTCGGCACTCTTTAGAGTTTGAGATATGATTGGATTTAATAAAATCAGATGATTTCGTGAAGCGAGTTCTGGAACTACTCCACCATAAGGTCTGTGTTTCTCTATTTGAGATGCTATGTGGCTTGCTAATAGGGAGGAGGGGGGGGATAGGACGGCCGCTGCGGTTTCATCACAGGAACTTTCGATAGCAAGTAGCATAATCTTAGTGATATAATAATCTATCTGTGGTCGATATGATTGCGATGATTTATCTGATTGTTATTTTCACTCTGGCAAATTGTTGGGGATTTTGATCATTAACTAAAGTTTTGGATTGCCATGACAAGGTGTTTCCAGGTGAGTTAGGATCGATCTTTCCAAGAAATATCCCTTCATTCCAATGCTGTAGATCTGATGAGAATTCAATGGCATAGATAGCATCATCAGATGAAATATTGGCTTCTATGGTGGCAATAAAAACAAAATCGGAGGAACCTTTTAATTGAGTAATTCCGTACGATCCTGTGTTTTTGAATGGTGATGTTTTAAGGGAATAGGAAAGAATAGCCTCATGACCATTTCCTTCAAAAGAGGTGGCATCTGAGGATCCCGGGTTACCGTTGTCCTGCACACTTGGTCTCCAACTTGAAGGGAGTTCAGGACTGAGTCTGGGCTCAGGTGCTATCCTCACGAGGCTCGGTCCGTTACCATCAGGTGCCTCGGGCCATGGTGATTTATCGTTATATCTGAAGCTTTCAATGATGTTTCCATTGGCATCCAGTAATGTGATGTTTT
>JABGYE010000253.1:0-3344 GCA_018675395.1 Akkermansiaceae bacterium | reverse complement strand
TTATCGGATTAAGATAACTGAACGTTATAAACTATGAAAAGAATCACACTAACAATTATTGCTCTAAGTGTTTCATTGGCACACGCGGACTTTGAAATTAAGGAGCTAGCAGGAAAACACATTGATGTCTTGGATGGAGGGAAAGTTGTGGCCCGAGTAATGACGGCGCATGATAAAACTACAGCTGAATCTAGGCATGAAACCTACAAGGGATACACTCATGTATTCGATCAACAGGGGAAGGCTCCGATTACTAAAGGTGCTGGAGGTCAATTCACTCATCACCGCGGAATTTTCATAGGTTGGTCGAAGACAAGGTTTTCTGGAAAACAAGTCGATTCTTGGCATATGAAAGGTTGTGATCAGATATATAAAAAGATAATTAAATCAACTTCGGGTAAGGATGAAGCTTTCTTGAATATTTTAATTCACTGGGTGACAACTGATGGAGTTATTTTCATTGAAGAGAATCGCACCCAGAGTTTTAAAAGAGTCGAAGGAAAAGGAGCTTATTTGCAGGTGGACTTTGATAGTACTCTGAAGGCTGTAAGTGCGGATGTTGAGTTGAATGGTGATCCCGAACATGCCGGGTGTCAATTCAGGCCAAGTAATGAAGTTTCAAAGAACAAGTCTGCCAAATATATATTTCATAAGGATGGACTTAATTTAAAAAAGGATAAAGACCTTCCATGGGCGGCTGAAAGTTTTCAGATTGGAGAGGATATGTATTTTGCTCAGCACATGAGTCATCCCACCATTCCAAAAGGGAACACTTATTCGGCGTATCGTGATTATGGACGATTCGGAGCTTATTTTGTTAAGAAAATTGCGAAAGGGGATTCCTTATCTTTACGGTATCGCTATTTAGTTGGTAATGGGAAAATCCCGGGGCGGGATTATTTTGCATCTCGTTACGAAGCGTTTACTAAATAAAATTCTATTCAGTTTGTATTGGGTGTTGTCTTCTGACGAGTCACCAGAGCAAGGATACCAAAAATAAGGATTAGGCCGGGTCCCCACCATCCAATCTTTGCGTGAGATGCCCATCCTGCACCAAGGGTAGCAACAGCCGTAGCAATTATCATAAGAATGTTCCACCTGAGGAGGGAAGATCCTTCGGGTCGCCTGTCTCCGAGCAAACTCTTTGAGTTCATCATTAAGAGGAATGTTATATAAGCGATAGGTAGTAAAGTCATGCCAAATACAGATACGGGAATTGCTAACCATGGTCCGAGTTCACCCCAAGCTATTGGCCCAAAGAAGCCAATAACTCCTACAATTAAACAGCCAATTCTGTGAGGAGTCCCACCGTCTGGAACTCCCAGCATTTCACAAATGGCGAATCCATTAATTAACATTAGTATGACTATTGTGGATACAGCCATGGCTAATACTCCGATTCCAAATACGTACTGAGAGAAGAGGTTGCCGGTGAAAGGTTTGAGGGCATTTGCTAATTCAAACTGAGTTCTTTTAGCGGTCATCATTTCGAGGGTAGCATTGGCTTTTTCTTTGGACGACATTGCTATATAGACAGCTTCTAGTTTTTCTTTATCCTCAGAGCTTAGTTTGGGATTCTCTTCTTTAGTTAATTGCTTTACTAGCGAAGGGCTATTTTCGAATTTATTATTCTCCATATTACCATGAAACTGGGAGGCCGCAGCGATGACGAGGCAACCCGTCGCGATAACAAAAGGAATAAACAAACCCGTTGAAAGATCAAAAATAGCCAGGCCACGGTGCTCTTTACCCCACTTTCTTCGTAGCATTGAATAGGGAAGAAGAAAAGTCATGTTAATGCCAACTGTAGTACCAAAGGCTGCAATGATATTATCTCGTTGGCGTCCAACTATATCATCTGTCCATTTGTCTCGATTGATTGGATCGAGCTGATCAATGTATGGCATAAAAGTTTCAGAAGGTCTGAACAGCGCTCCGAAATCAGGCATGAGGCCACTGAAAACATTGGCCCAATTTAATGGAGAATTCTCAGCGAAAGTAAGAACGATTACTACGCCTATAAATGAAATGACAACTAATCCAACTAAGATTTTCAAGAGAAATTCGAATCGAGCGACTCCTTTGCTGCCAGCGCCATAAGACCAAATGATTGTTGACGCTATAGTTAATACCATTGCTGATATCAACAATTTTGATCCTATGGTTTCAGGAATGTTAGGAGCAAGGTTAGTAGCTATTGCGCCAAAAGCTAGATTGAATTGAGGTAATACCCATACCAAATTTGCAACTATTGTAGCACCTAACCATGCCCAACCGAGGAATGGTGAAATGTGTTTATTGATGGATCTAAATGGTCTTTCTCCAGTTGAAAGTGTTACGTATGCAATTGCGCTTAACATTACAACGCCAAGAATCATTGCGAGAGGTTGGACCCACATGAAATTCACTCCTCCAATAACTCCTACTCCAAGTGCACCCACTAATGACCCTCCTCCAAGAGTTATGGCGCTTTGCAACCATCCTGGACCACAGAGTTTAGAGTATGTTCTTAATTTTGCTCCTGTACCTTTATTGGCTACAGAGTTAAGTAATTCCTTTTCTTTAGTTAGTGCGTCTTCGGATTTTGACATTTATGCGTGTGTTTTATTCTTACTGAGATTGAATGATGAAATGAGTTTGAGCTGATGACAAGAGAGATTCTCGAATTTGACTGCAATGCTGATTATCCTCTATAATGATCGGAATGAGATATTTTATGAGGTTTCTTACTGTTTCTATAGGTATTTATTTAATAAGCCCTGTTCTTCACGCTGTAGATAAACCTAATTTTATCCTTATTAATGTGGATGATCTTGGCTGGACTGATCTTGGTTGCTTTGGCAGTAAGATATATGAAACGCCCAATATTGATAATTTAGCTAAAAATGGCATGCGGTTTACAGATGCCTATGCAGCTTGCGCAGTCTGTTCTCCGACTAGAGCCGCCATTATGACTGGAAAGTACCCGGCAAGGTTAGGAGTTACTGATTGGATACGGGCAAGGTTTCAAGGCGGAAAAATTCCAAATGATAAAAAGAATCCAATGGGGTGGATCGGATCTAAAGCCAATAAAGTTTTGTGCCCAAAAAATGCGCTTTGGATGGAAAATGAAGAAATTACTATAGCAGAACAACTTAAAAAGTTAGGGTATAAGACTTGCCATATTGGGAAGTGGCATTTGGGTGCAGATGACTGGTATCCCGAGAAGCAAGGATTCGATGAAAATTATGGTGGATGTGATTATGGGCAGCCTCCTAGTTATTATGACCCTTTTTCTAATAAGAGATTAAAGGGTATAAACGGGTTGCCGGGAAAAAAGAAGGGACAGTATCTCACTGACCGGG
>JABGYE010000099.1:0-7428 GCA_018675395.1 Akkermansiaceae bacterium | reverse complement strand
CAAAAGCAATCGTAAAAGGCATAGACACTTCGCACTTGCAACCAATGGCATGGGGAGGCTTAATCATCATGCCCCCACCGCTAGAAGTATCTATCCAGCAACTCGCACGGCTTTGCAAAAAAGTATAGAGACCATCATCACCTAACAGATCATGATACCCTACACCCCGTGAACGTCCAAACATGAGATATCTGGAACCTGCAAACGTACCGCACTGTTTATTATAACGGCAAAAGGCCCACTGGGCCTGCTCACCTGTGATAGGGTGCATCCTTGTTTTAGGGTTTCCACTTTTCAGATCAAATGCCCACGGCTCGGCGACGATAAGATCATCCGTCATGACAGGACGTGCACGATAATTTGCAAACCGGTACCAGAGTAATTTTCCGGTCCCGCCATCATGGACTGCAATTGCCCGTGCCTTATAGCCTCCGCTCGGCCATACGGCCCATGACTTGTCAGCCCCCGCAGCGGTCGCAAAGGCTACCACATCTCCGTGCGCAATCACGGCACCTCCAAGGACAGGTTGATAAGATCGCCTGCCACCAGTAACGACAGAACGTGTCCATCCTCCACCTGCATTTGAAATATCAACGCCATGTTCATAAAGTAATTTCCCAGTCTTGGCATCTAAGGCCCTAAGAACACGAAAATCATGTTCATTAATTTTACCTGCAAATTCCTTATACTCTTCTCCAGGCATTTTCTTCAGCCATTCAGTCATTTCCGATATGGCTTCTTCCCGGCGAACTCCTTCAGCCTTTTCGCCTAAAAAGTAAAGTCTCCCATCACTAATCGAATCCCAACGGGACCATTGCTTCTCCTTGCCGGGTCCTCCCAAAATCCAAAGAACTTTACCAGTACCAGTGTCCAGCCCAAGAATGCATGACCAATCTTTTTCATTAGCATCTTTGCCGTTTGAGGAAAGATATAGTGTCTTTCCATCACTGTCAGCGGCCATTCCGCTCCACTGACCATTCTTAAATGGTGGCAGATAGCGCCTAATCTCTTTTCCTGTCCAAGGGTCAATCTGTACCAGAACCTCCAAGAACCGTTGAAATAAACCACCAGGGGCAGCGATAGTATCGGTCATCGATTTTTCACGCCTCCACAATCTTCTTCCAGTGTACTGGTCATAGCCTTCGGTATAAGTCTTCTCCTTGAAAATATAATCCTGGAACTGACAAACTAGGACCCCATCAACAATAATCGGAGGTGATATTCCTTTTGCTCCACGACTAGAATAGGGTGGCCCGTACCAGGCAACTCCTAACGGTGCCTTTAATACAGAATCATGACTGCACATGGTATTGCCCGCATCCCCATAACCATGGGTCCAGCCACCTCCACCAGCGAGCCTCGGAGCTTCTTGCCCTATCCAATGCATCTTGGCATCTGAAGAGTTAAAACTCTTCCACCCCTCTATGCCGGTCCCAGTGATCCATTCCTGCATCGATTCGGGAGTCTGTTTCCCTCCAACAATTATGAGTCCACGGATTGGCTTCTGAAGACGCTTAATTTCAGCGATATCCACTGGCATTTTTCCTCCATTTAATACGCGCTCGGAAAAAATAAAGTCTGCAAATCTGGACGGATACGGAACCTTATCCTTTTCTTTCACGTGTAGGACAGTGATCCTAGAAATATGGACACCAGCCTCATTGTAAGCTGCCCTAGCCTTTTCCGCTTTCTTCTCATCATCAAAGACAGCATACAAACGCAAGTTGGTTTTCTGCGAGATGGCATAGGCTAGGGACCCACTTTCACAATCGAGGACAAGAGCCTCACCTACCAGATTTGTCGGATCCTGAGCCTTAGTCTTTTCTCCTTCCGAATGATAAAATGCTGCAACTTTCAGTATTTCATCAGCTGCCACGCTAGCCATAGGATCTGAAGTTAAGGAATCAGAAATGATCGGTTCCTCTATTTTCTTAAATCCGGAACTATTATTGTTTGCGTAGGCATGAATTCTTCCATCACGAGTGCTAACAAATAACCTTCCGCCAGCTGCAATAAGCTGATTGGGCCATTCTGGTATTTCTGTTGTCCAAAGCTCCTTCCCATCACTGGGATCACGCGCAAAGATCTTACCCGTTGCACCTTTCTCCATGTCTGTCTTTAGGGCCGCATTAAAAACGACTCCCCCAGCATAAATAACACTGCACATGTCAGGATCATACCTAGTCACTGTGCCCCTCATCACTGGAACACCACTGACTGAGTGAATATCAGTCTGAAATTCCGGCGTTTTCACCTGCCAAAGACGTTCTGTTTTGGTTTGTTTCTTTTTGGTCTTTTCATCGACAGTGATTTCTGCAAGGAAGGCCTCATTCCCGTGGTACCGATGATTATTATGAAGAGCGCCGATGATCGGATAAAAAGGATCCCCATAACCCACGGGGTTGTCTGAATCAGTTCCGGCCCAAGGATCAATTTGCCCTGTGGATTTCTTGTAACTATTGAAAACGGCCCAATGAAACTGCTTAAAGTCCATCGGCATATAAAGATTACTCTGTGTTGTATATATGTATCCAACAGGAGCAAGGCTCCAACGATTCAGTGTTTCACAATGCGTTCCGTTCCTCCAAATTTTTTTACCTGTCTTGGCATCCAGTGCATATACAAAAGTGCCATCATGAGGGAAAACACCCGCTCCAAAATATGCTATTCCATCATTAACAACAATGTCCGTGCGCACGGGCCAGGCTGATGTCATTTGTCCAAATGAAAACATCCAGCGATCAGCAGGCGCAGCCTTATATTTCCATATCAAGTCTCCACTCTTCGCGTCGATGCAGTAAGCATTACCATCATCACTTCCGATATAAACCTTTCCATCTGCATAAGTAGCTGAACGCCCTACCGCGGAACCGGTAACAAATTCCCAAATCAATTCCCCTGTTTCAGCATTCAAGCAACCTACCCTTCCATCACTGGCACTGGTAAAGAAAACAGATCCTTGAGCTGCTATCAAAGCGAGAGCATACCGATTAAACTCTGGAGTCACCTCAATATGAAGTTCACCTTTCTGACGAGGCGCATTCCTTGATTGCCGCGAAGAGTATTCCCAAATCCGCTGAAGGGGGAGATCTATCTGATCATTTGTTGCTGCGGTCCTAGAAAAATCGTGCCGGTACGTTGGCCAATCCTCACCAAAAGAAAGAAAAGGAGAAACCACAAAAAAGAATAGAAATACAAATGGGTGGATGAACTGAACCTTATTCACTTGTTCATTCTCCTTAAAATATCACCCCTAAGCAATACTTTTAAATGGCGTGACTCGTTAAATATCAACGCTCAAGACTTTAAGTGTTTTTCAAAGAATGTTTTTGTTTTGTGCCACATTTCGGGTGATAAAACGTGCCCAGTATCTTTTTGAATGAAGGCACTGAATTGATCTTCGGAATTTAATTTCTGGTAGGCTTTGGTTATTCTCTTAATGCCTTCTTCTGCGTGTTTAATTGGGCTTCCTCTATCATTCTCTCCTAAGTTTAAATGCAAAGCTCTGGGTGCTACTAGTGAAACTATTTCAGGTGTGTCTCCGTGCTCGAGCCAACCTGGAACGAAGTTAGGAAAACAATGTAAGAGTCTAGCATCATGAATTGCAGAATAGGTTGGTAAGCAGCAGTTTCCCACTAGTGCCTTAATGCGTGGCTCGTGTGGTCCCACGAGCCAGGTATGCGTCGAACCCATCGAATGTCCATAGCATCCGATTTTGTCTTCTTTGACCTCAGGCCTGCTCACCAGATAATCAATTGCACGACGCATATCGAGTATGTTTTTCCATGCCATTGATTTTCCCTCGACAACATAACGCAAAAATTCAAAGCGCTCAAAGCTACCGCCTTTCAATTTATTTTCAGGATCCTGTCGTTCCTCAAAACAGAGCGCATCCGGACAAATCACTACATAACCTTGCTTAACTAAATCAACTCCAGTATGATGCATTTCGGAACCAGCTAGCCCAGCAGGTTCAGTCTTTCCTAAATGATATTCACCCCCGTGCTGATGCCACACAGCAATGGCAGGAGAGGGATTATCTTCATTCGTCTCATCAGGTATCAGTATTAATGCAGGAACTCTATCACCTGGCTCGACTTCATATGTAACGGATTCTATCCGATAACCTTCTTTTTTAATCGTCTCCCTATGATTGGGTTTAAGTGGACAAGGTTCAGGCCAAGGCCCACCAAGACAATCAACTAAATTCTGGATCATTTCTTTTTTTGATATCACAACATTATTTTCATTTTGAGCATTCAAAAACTTTGGAGAACCGAGCGCTGCCCCTACGGGAGCTGCCCGTAAAAAAGAACGCCTTGTGAAGGGTCTGTTTTTATTTTTCTCCATTGAAATAAATAGCTGTTATTAATAGAAAAATAATAACAGGAAATGCATCCGTCTTATTTACATTAATGAATCACTTCTCTGCTGTTACAGTCATTATCCCTTTCATTATGCGCCGGCAAATAACTCATGCCTTCATAAAAATCGTATCTAATCTACCATATTGAGTCATTAAAATAATGAAACTAGGCTCAGCTGAGGAATATTATCTTAGCCCATACTAAATACCTTAAAAAATGAGGAACTTTTCACCTAAGGACCGCTTGGCAGGCAAAGCATTAAAGGCTATACGTTCATAAGATTTTATAATACCAATCTTTGTGTGTATCTAGGCAATAAATAATCAATGGTCACTCCTTCGCAATTTAGACCCTTAGCTCTTCTCATCATATCAATGAGCCTAGTGGTAATTTCTATTACACAAAAAGCAGACGCTCAACTCATTGTGGAAATGAAGCTGCCTAAAACACATTACTTGTCTTATGAATCGATGGTCGCCAATGTGACTGTTTATAATCGAGCCGGAAACGATTTGATACTGGGTGGGCCAAAGGGCAAAGGCTGGATGACCTTTGACGTTTATCGTGACGGACAATTACTATCACCGCGAAGCATCGGCGGAAAGTTTGAAACGATGCTGCTAAAATCAGGACGCAGTATAACAAAAAAAATAGACATCAATAAACTATACCCTGTATCAGATTACGGTAGCTACACCATTAATGCTTCGGTCTATTTTCCACCTCAAAGAACTTATTTCAGTTCTAAAAAGATTCGAGTAAATGTAGCTGACGCAAGGGCCTTTTGGAAACAATCATTCGGTGTATCCCAAGGCCGTAATAAACTTGCCAGCTTTAGACAATTCTCTCTACACGAGCACAGAGGAAATTCTTCAAATTCAGCTCTGTACGTAAGACTTAGAGAAACAAAAGGAACCAAAGTGTATTGTACTTTTTCACTTGGCAGATTCATCAATGTAAGAAAACCTCAAGCCACTATCGATTCTCAGAACAGGCTCCATGTGATGCATATGATCAGTCCAAGGCTTTACTCCCATGCAAGAGTCAGTTCGGAAGGAGCATTCCTAGGAAACGATTATTATCGTGAAACCGCAGACACTAGACCTTCTTTAGTGATTGATTCTGCCGGAATAGTGAAAGTTGTAGGAGGCATTGCTTATGATCCAAACAAGCCTCCAGAACAAAAAGAAAAACCTCGATCTGCTTCTGAATTGCCTCCTGGTCTAATATCAAATTAGAATCCGTTTTCCATTTTATTAAATACAAAACATCCAGTAGTGAGTAATTTTAGAATCTATAACACTTGCCGATTATTCAGTCTGTTCTTCTTGCTGATAATCTTTAATTGTTCACAGACTGAAGCTAAAGCGGTTCCTTTCACAAAAGTTATCCTAGACGCTGGTCATGGAGGCCATGACCTTGGAGGTACTTTCGGATTAACCTTCGAAAAACATCTTGCCCTTGATGTTGTACGAAGGGTCGATGTTTTTTTAAGGTCGCAAGGAATTAGCACAAAGCTGACTCGCTCCAATGACTCATTTATTTCCCTTCCAAGGAGAGCAAGAATTGCAAACGCAGAATCGGGTGCCATTTTTGTCAGCATCCATTTTAACCATGCACGCAGCAGAAAAGCTGCAGGCATTGAAACCTTTTATCACAGCAAGAACAAACAAAGCATCAAACTTGCTCATATGGTGCAATCGGCTGCACTATACAAGACGAGGGCAGGTAACCGAGGAGTCAAAAAAGCCAACTTCCTAGTCCTATCCAAAAATAATCGGCCGGCTGTTCTTTTGGAATGCGCATTCCTATCAAATTCTTCAGATCGGTACCGGGCTCTGGATCCAGAGTACAGGCAACGGATCGCAGAAGCCGTTGCGATGGGCATATTAAAATTTCGCCAATCAAACTAAAATTCGAATGCAATTTTAGTGTTCTATTAACGCAATTAATAGCGTCTCATTATGATCCTCAATCCAGAAGAAATTGCTGAAGCCGAGAATCAACTCATTGAGGGAGGTTTAAATCCCGAGCCACTCATGGATGAAGCGGGTCTGGGAATTGCAAAAGCGGTGTTCCAGTTCTTTCCCAATCCTGGCACCTTAATTGTATTTATTGGCAGTGGGCACAATGGAGGAGATGCTCTGGTTGCTGCAAAACATCTCAAGAAAAACGGTTGGACAACACAATTAAGGTTAGCCACTTCTCCTAATCAGCTAAAACCACTCACGACAAAAAAGTTACACCAATTTGAGAGGGAGAAAATAAATCCAATATCAGAAATTTCCGGACCTCAACATCATCAACTGATACTTCTCGACGGGCTCTTGGGAATAGGAGCATCTGGAGAGCTCCGGCCCGGATACCTTGAAGCTGCTAATGAGATGAATGAACTACGGAAAACTCATGCCGCTCATACTTTTTCTATCGACATTCCCTCCGGACTCAATGGTCTTTCTGGTGAACCTTATGAAGGGGCTGTGATTGCAGACTTCACACTGACAATTGCTCATCCAAAGACGGGCCTTCTGGCAGACCAAGCAATCAATAATGTGGGAAGACTTGCATTAATTGAGCTGCCCTCAATTCGGCCATTGCCCGGACAAGGAGACACGGGAGCCTTGCTAATCACTGCAAGTAGTTTAGCAGAAAAGAACAGAAGACTGGAACATGACGCGCATAAGGGAACGTGCGGTCACATCGGAATCATAGGTGGTAACAATGGAATGAAGGGAGCCGCAGTGCTTGCATCTACTGGAGCCTCTAGGGGCGGAGCAGGACTCGTGACCATCATTGCTCGTGAAGACTCTTACCAAAGTTTGTCGGCAATGGCTCCTCCGGAAATTATGGTCCGGTCCGTCAAGTCATATGCTGAAGTATCAGACATGGATTTTGATACTCTCGCCATTGGTCCGGGGCTGGGTCAAGGTTCATGGGACGATGAGATACTCGATTTATTGATTTCAGACATTAGACCAACTGTGGTCGATGCTGATGCTCTTAATCTGCTAGCAAGAAATGAACCCAGTGATCTTGTCAATGCTCCTGCTCCTAGACTATT
>JABGYE010000252.1:0-7384 GCA_018675395.1 Akkermansiaceae bacterium | reverse complement strand
TGATAGCAGATATGGTGAAGACTACCAATCCTATTACCTAGGCCTTAACTACTACATTAATGACCACAAACTCAAGCTAATGACCGGCATTGAATATGCTGATCTAGATGGGGGAAATGATGGAGGCGAATACAGTGGGTGGACATTATTCTCAGGCCTGAGACTTTACTTCTAATAAAAACGATTGAGAACGCCTAATTCTCATTCGACTCAATCAATTCAACCAAAGAAAGAGTCAGCAACAGTTTGCTGGCTCTTTTTTGTTAAAAATGAATCAACCTGCTAAATGGAGAAATCCATTTCAGTTCCATTACAAATGTGACGCTTCCGTCACATTTGTAATGTTGCGTCAATATTCAGGTGGGGATAAATGATTAAACAGAAAAAATTCATCAATTAAAGATTATCATATAATATATGACCTTTTTTATCATTCTTGGCAGCCTCGGAATATTTCTATTCGGCATGAAAACCCTCAGCGAAGGGATCCAAAAAACAGCTGGAGAAAAAATGCGCCAAGTAATGGCAACGATGACACATAACCGTGTCGCAGGTGTCGGGACAGGATTCCTAACGACCTGTTTACTTCAATCCTCTTCAGCAACTACAGTCATTGTTGTTAGCTTTGTTAATGCCGGACTATTAACTCTAGTCGAATCGATTGGCGTAATTATGGGTGCCAATCTCGGCACAACACTAACGGCTTGGATCATAGCTATCGTTGGAAAATTCAGTCTCGCTAAAATTGCATTACCGATCATAGGCATTGGAACTCCTTTCATTTTCATCGGCAAAGGCAAATGGAAGAGCATGGGGGAAATTTTAATAGGCTTTGGCCTCCTCTTCTACGGACTAGGCGCTCTTAAGGACGCAGTGCCAGACGTCAGAAGCATGCTTGCTAGCACCGAGCCCGAAATAGTTCAAAAAGCTGAGAGCTGGAGAGCTTTCATAGAAAACATCAGCGGCAAAGGATACCTTTCAATACTAATGTTCCTAGCCCTTGGTGTTTTACTAACAATTGCCGTTCAGTCATCATCAGCTGCGATGGCAATCACTGTCACGCTAGCATTAAATGGTTGGATTGGATTTCAGGAATCCTGCGCAATTGTGCTAGGCGAAAATATCGGCACAACCGTGACTGCATACCTCGCTTCATTGGGCGCCAACACAAATGCAAAACGCGCTGCTCGTGCTCATTTCACTTTCAACATCCTAGGTGTTATCTGGATGCTTGCAGCATTCTATGCCTTCATTCCTATGGTTGAGTCGATCGGCAACAGCCTCCCCGATTCTTTTCGCACCGAGAAGCATTCCACGCCAATAGGATTCAATCTGGCAATCTTCCATTCCACATTTAACTTCATAAACATTTGCCTTCTTATTGGGTTCGTCCCCTGGATTGCAAGGTTTGTCAAAAAATGGGTCAAGGATGATGAAAGCGAATCAGATTCACGACTCCATTTCATTACTCAAAACCTCATGAAGGTCGGAGAAATGAATTTTCCCGAAGTTCAAAGCGCAGTCGAGGGCATGGCTGATATCACCCTCGAAATGTATGACGATTTTGAAAACATGTTTTCCGACAGGACCATTGACTTGACTCCAGCTGTCGAAAAGTCCAAGGACCTTGAAAACACCACTGACCAATGCATGGCTGACATTACGCAGTATCTTGTCCGCCTATCTTCATCCGAACTGAGCCGCCGAAACGCAGATGACGTGAGCTCAATGATACGAATAGTATCTGAGTTAGAAGAGGCCAGTGACTGCGTTCACCGGCTCGTCATGCTCACTGATCGAAGGAATCGTAAGGGTCACAGCCCATTCTCTGATGAAACCACATTAGAGCTTAAAAAATTCACGCGTTTAGTAGGTGAATTTATTACATTCACTCGCAACAACATAACACCTCCAATTTCTCTCAACATTCTTAAGAAAGCAGAAGAATTTGAATCTATTACTGATGAGATGCGACGCAATTTAAACAAATCATCCCTATCTAGGATGCAAAAAGACGGCGACCTCAAACGTGAAATGCTTCAAATTGATATCAATAATCAATTAGAAAAAATTGGAAATCACTGCCTCAATGTCATTCAAAGCGCTACTGGCACAGTCGATTAATTGACCCAAGACAGTTCATTGAGATCGCCAAATTCTGAGCGATAAAAAAAATAGTGGTTTTTCTGGCAGTCACATGTGCTGCCTAACGGTTTTAGGATAGTTGTTAAATCTTAATCATTGCGATAAATTAACTGTACCGCAATTGTAACCATTAAATTATTTTATCTGAGCCTACGCACTGAAAAAATGTCAGATCATAGATATAATGTTTTAATAGCAGAAGACGAGTCTGACATAAGGGACCTCATAAGTTTCAATTTAGAACAGGAGCAAATGAAAACATTGCTCGCCAAAGATGGAGTTGAAGCTTTTGAAATCGCCAAAGAAAGAAGCCCCGATCTGATCGTTCTGGATCTTATGCTTCCTAGAATGGATGGAGTTACAGTTTTTAAAGAGCTTCGTCAAGACAGCAGGACCAGAGATATTCCAGTCATAATGTTAACCGCGAAAGCACAGCTAGATGACGTAATTACCGGACTCGAAATGGGAGCCGATGATTATCTAACAAAACCTTTCAGCCCAAAAGAGCTAGTATTAAGGATCAAAGCTCTTCTGAGAAGAATAAATACAACAACCGCTAACTCTACCATCTCTTCAGGAAAATTCCGATTAGACAAAAACACCCTTCATTGTTTTGTGTCAGGAGAGCAAGTAGACCTGACCCCAACTGAATTCAAATTACTACTCCTTCTGGTTGAGAGAGAAGGAACTGTACAAAATCGTGTAGATTTATTGCGAGAAGTATGGGGGTACCGAAACACAGTAAATTCAAGGACCTTAGATACTCATATCAAGAGACTCCGAGAAAAGTTAGGTGATTTGTCACACTGTATTGAAACTGTCCGCGGTGTCGGTTATCAATACAGGAACAACGCGTGACATTTTATTACATTCTATTAATTGCAGTTCTTTTCTTTATTCTGATATTGCAGAGAAAAAAGAACCAGCGAAGAATTTCAAAATTGGCTCTGGCCCTCAAAAGCAACGACCGAAAGCTATTGACTGGTCACTCAGCTAAAGCCCATCGCTCTGCCTATCAACAACTCGAAAATCTAATCATTGATCAAATTTTCGAAGCTGAGACATTAGAAAAACGTGTAGAAAGAAGAGAAGATCTCATCGCCGCCGTTGTGAATGGCCTTGCTGATGCCGTGATCGTTTTTGATCGAGGACTAAAAATACGTTTCACAAATCCTAGTGCCTGCAACCTTTTCGGATGGGCTTCCCCCCCACTCGAGCTAAACGCCGCTGATCACATCAAAAACACAGAATTAATCAAATTAATACAAAAGTCGATCAACACTCAGCGCATAGAAACAATCGAGATCCAGCACCAAATCCCTAACGACTCAGAGCATTCAGTAAGGGCTCTCGAAGTCGAAGTAGCACCACTGACCCTGACCGGAGTAAAATCAGTCACACGAGCAAGAGTAGTCCTAAGAGACGTCACTGACGCCAGAAATCTCGACTTAGTGAGGAAAGACTTTGTAGCCAATGCATCTCACGAACTTCGGACCCCTCTCACAATCATTAACGGTTATCTGGAAAATTTAATTGATAGTGAAATTAGAGACAAAGTAAATTCTCTTAAGTTTCTAAATATAATGCAAAAGCATGGTCACCGCATAGCTCGAATCATCGAAGACATGCTTACCATATCCAAACTCGAATCACATTCAGATACTATACAGATAAAACCCTTTGATTTAAGGGCCTGCGCGGAAGAAGTTATCACGCGGTTGAATCCATTATTTGATCAAAAACAAGCCACCTCAGAGCTAAAGTTTCCTGAAAACTCAATCATTGATGGTGATGTTTTTTACTGGGACCAGATCCTATTTAATCTCATTGAAAATGCTCTAAAGGAAAACGATGAACCCGATCTAAAGATCACAGTTTCATTGGACCGAGGGTCTAACGAAGACACTATAACAGTCAAAGATGACGGGGTCGGCATACACTCGGATGCTATAGAATTTATTTTTAAGAGATTTTATAGAATCGATCAGAGTCATGGGGCCGATAAAAAAGGTACAGGACTCGGTTTATCAATTGTGAAACGTGCCATCGAAGCTCATGAAGGACAGATCTCTGTAAGCAGCACTCCCGGCATCGTTACAGCCTTCAAAATTACAATACCACTTAATACGACCAATGATTGACTCAGTTTAATCTTAATGAAAAAGATCAATTGCCGCCAAGTGCGAAAACTATAACACCTACTCCCAGCACAGCAGCCACCCCCAAAGCAAAAATTCTTGAAAAGCGATTCATTATAAAATTAAGGCTCCTATCGAAGGATCGTTGCATCTTCTTACGTCGCATCCATGACCGCTTTTCCCTAATGTGACGATCGTGCCAGGTCCTCTCTCCTCTCTTTAAGGAATTAGAGAAGTTCAGAACCTGAGACTCAACATTTAACTTGTAGGATTGAGAATTCGAGACCTTACTCTCATCACAGAATGGACAATCATGCTTCTTTTCTCCTTCCCCAATACTAATCGATAATTTCCCGCCGCATTGGTGACATTCCATTTCAAACCGACAAGATTTGAGTAATTTTGAAAAGTTGGAATGATCCCCTGAATGTACTGCCATATTAGGTCCTATTAATATTTAATATATCTTTACAATAAGTAATAATTTATCAATTATTGCAAATAATATTTTCTTGGGAGTATTTGTCTCACCTAGCTAATGAGAACTATCAGTAATAATTTACTTTTATAGCGTAAAAAGTAATAAGCCAGCGTTATTAAAGCAAAATCAACTCACTAAATCACGTCAATGGCCTCTATCAGCAAACTCTTTTGCCAATTAAGTAAAATCTCACCAGCCTCTTGAGGTGAAACGGCAACCCTTTCCAACGTGGCTCGTGAGGCAATGAGCGTCGGGTCAATATCGAGACCTTCACTGACTCGGTCCCTTAGATTCTTTAATTTATCAAATTTCTTTTCTGCTGCAGGGTCACGCTTTCCTCTGACTCTCTTTGGCCTTTGAGGAAAATCAGCTTGATCCAACTCTCTGACTGATTCTATGGCTTTATTAAATCTTTTGACTGGCTGAGGTGGAAACCTTGAAGGCAACTTAACTTCGACCCCTTCCTGAAGATCCTGTGAAAAACGTAACAAATCATGGTTCCCAATAATTTTAAAAGCGGGCCTATCTCTCCTCTCCGCTTCACCGTCCCTCCAAAACCAAAGGGCTCTTAAGAATGCCATTCCTTCCTGCTCAAGCTTCCCCCAACCCGAAATTCGCCATACCTGATCCTCGTCCTTCTCTTTAATTACAGATGCTGACTCTTTTGCTGACTCGCACGACTCAATGAACCAATCCCAACGATCTAACTCCTTAAGACGCGATGTGAGAGTGTCCGCCATTTTTAATAAATATCTGACATCATTCACTGCATATTCGAGCATCTTTTTTGATAATGGTCTCTGCCCCCAATCAGCTTTTTGAGACGTTTTGGGAAGAACAACACCAAAGTGATCCTCTACCAAATTGACCAATCCAAACTTTTTGACACCTAAGAGCCTAGAGGCTGTCTGCGTGTCATAAACGACTTCAGGAACACTCCCATAAGTTCGTTTTAGCATGCGCATGTCAAAGTCGGCTCCGTGCAACCAAACTTCGGTTCGATTTATGAAATCAATGAGGATCGATAAATCATCAATACTTAAGGGGTCGATAATGGCAAATTTATCTTCAACTGCAAACTGAATCAGACAAAGCTTCTCTTCATAACAATGCAAACTGTCAGCTTCAGTATCAATCGCACAGCGTTCATAGCCAGAGCATTCGATTTCCTTTATGAAACGTGTCAATGACTCTTCATCTTCTATATAGGCATAACTCCTATCCATTGAAGACTCTTTACCTTGAGGATCCATTCCCTAATGATCTAATACTTCCGTTACCTCAATCCTGTCAGCAATAATTCAGCATTAGATGCTGAATTTTGTATATGATCGATTAGAACTTCCATCGCCTCACCTCCAGGTCTCTGCGCCAGCTGTCGGCGAAGCATTCCTATCCTCTTAAATTCGTCAGGATGATAGAGAAGCTCATCTTTACGTGTTCCTGACTTTGGAATATTAATGGCCGGATAAATTCTCCTCTCAAGCAATTCACGATCGAGCTGAATCTCCATGTTTCCACTGCCCTTGAATTCCTCAAAAATAACCTCATCTGCCCGGCTACCAGTATCAATTAGTGCAGTTGCCAGCATAGTAAGACTGCCCCCTTCTTCAGCGTTACGGGCAATACTGAATATTTTTCTAGCCTTAGGAAGGGCTCTCGTATCAAGGCCTCCTGAGCCTGTCCTTCCCTTACCTTGATCTTTTCCTCTGCGTCCCCTGCCTCTTCCTCCAGTAGAAATTAGGCCATTATAGCCTCGAGCCAGACGCGTTAAACTGTCCATTAGTATCACCGCGTCCTTACCCATTTCAGTGACTCTCTTTGCTCGTTCCGCTACCAATTCTGCGACTGACACATGCCTGTCAGGGCTTTCATCAAAAGTTGAACTATATACCTGAGCGCCTGGAACACTTTCCTCAAAGTCGGTGACCTCTTCGGGCCTCTCATCCAAAAGCAATATTAACAATTCGACTTCTTTATGATTATCAACGATCGACTTGGCTATTTCCTTGAGAAGGATAGTCTTACCACCACGAGGAGGTGCGACTATAACGCCTCTTTGGCCCTTCCCAAGAGGCGCTATCAGGTCAACGACTCTGGGACTAACTGATAGACCATCAGAAGGCTCTAGTATTATTCTCTCACGTGGAGAAATCGCAGTCAGATTTTCAAATATGGTAGGTGCCTCCCAATTCTCAACTGGTATACCTTCAATTTCAATGACTTCATTGGTCGATAAGAATCTCTCTCTGCCCTTAGGAGCCCTAGCAACGACTGTTACCAAATTGCCGATTCTTAGATCATACTCTTTAATGAAATTCGAACCGATATAAATATCATCAGCATGTTTAGCAAAACTGAAGGAAGGTACACGAAGGAACCCGTAGCCATCTTTTGCAGTCTCTAAGAAACCATAAGCTCGAATCTTCGTTCCACGTTTACCCCAATGGCAGAGTATTTCAAATACGATATCATGCTTAGAGCGCATGCCTCCTACTCGCAACCCGAGTGAGGTTCCTAACTCATAAAGCTCAACCATTGATCGATTTTGGAATTCAGCTAAATCAATCTCTTCCGGCGGCGGCGGCCCTGGCTCTGGCTCTGGCTCTGGCTCTGGCTC
>JABGYE010000251.1:0-8382 GCA_018675395.1 Akkermansiaceae bacterium | reverse complement strand
GTTTTTTATGGAGATCCTGGATGGGATGCAAAACTGGCCAAGGGAGAACGTGCCTACGAGCAGTCTTTAAACAGAGAAGATTCCATTGCACTGCACAAAAAAGATTCCATATATACTTTTAAGATAACCCCAACCAGAGGTAAGAAATCTTTTGAGCCTATTAATACGAATGGCTCTCAGAGAGGGTGGCGTCCGATTGTGCAATATTTCCCCAAAAGGATTGGAAATTTTGAGATTCTTGAAGGTAGCGAATTAGAGCCAGTGCTGACCGATGACTTTATTCTTATACCCAATCCCAAGTCCTGTGATCCTACGAAGGATTATAAAGTTGTTTTCAAAGCATCTCCTCTGTAGCAATGATTTTCTAATCGAAAGGGGCTGCAGTTTTCTGGTACAAGCCAAACTCATCATCTCCGAGATAGATCAAACAAAGTGCCCCGTCAACCGCAATTGCCTGAAAAAATTCGAGTACAAATTCCTGTTCACCAGGCCACGGATAAATGAAGAAAATATCCACTTCATCGAGATCAGCATCCATCCCTTCATAACTTGGTCTTGATCTGTTACTTTCTCGGTAAGTGTAGTTTTCAGGCCTGATAAGTTCAGCCCCGCCAGAGCCGTCATAACATTCAAACCCTTCTGGCATGTAATCGCGTTCAATAATAGTGACCGATATATTTGAGTCTTCAGCGAGTTTTCTAGAAGCTTCAATCAGTGACGGTTCGATTTCTATACCATATGATTCGTATCCTAATAGAGAAGCTAGACAAGTGCCTACACCGTAGCCGCTTCCCCATTCGCAGTACACTTTGCCCAAACATAAATCGCTGTCCTTTATGGCAGAGAGCCAATGGTAGAGCAGTTCATCATTGCAGGGAATGAACCGGGGAACTTTACGGTTCTTTTCAGTTTCAAAGAGTTCATCAATTCGGAGATTGGCTTCAATGAGATAGTTTTTAACTGTCTCAGGAAGCTTTTTTTTCTCGATTTTTAGATCAATTTCTTCGATTGGCACAAGTCACAGATTATCACACGGGAATCGTCTGTTTGTCGAAGAAAATACGATTACGAGTCAGTTGCATCGGCGACCCCTTCATGATTATATTTGGGAATGAGGATTTCCCTAACAATTATACTTTCGGGTATCATTTCTTCGCTCGATGCCGCTGACTGGCCCAATTGGCAGGGCCCAAATTATAATGGCATTTCAACTGAGACTGAATGGGACCCTGACAAGATAGGTAATGTGATTTGGAAGGCACAGGTTGGTGTCGGATTTGCCGGGGTATCTGTTTCCAAGGGGAGACTCTACACGTTAGGCCATGACGGAAAGCGAAGGGATGGCTCTGAAACAGTTTATTGTTTTGATGCGAAGACCGGTAAAGAGATTTGGTCTGACACATATAAGGCAGAATTATTACCTCGGCTTCATGAGGGAGGTCCAGCAGCTACTCCCACAGTGCACCTCGGAAAGGTTTACTCGTTGGGAAAGGATGGAAAATTTAAATCATACAATGCAAAAGATGGGAAAAAACTCTGGGAGAGAGATCTACTCAAAGATTCAGCTATGCAGAAACCTGCTGAGTGGGGCTTTGCCGGATCTCCACTCATTGTTGGTGGAATGATAGTGGTCGAGGCTGCCCATACCATTGCCTATTCGTTGAGAGAAGGCGAAATTATTTGGAAAAGTGAACGGTTTAAACCAGCATATGCTAGCCCGGTTTTATTCAATTTTGGAGGCAAGGACTTACTCATTACATTGAAGACGGAAGGCCTAGTTATTCTCGAAGCCGGTACTGGTAAGACGGTCACGGTTAATGAATGGAAGACAAGATTTAGCACGAATGCGACGACACCCATGGTTATTGATAATAAAGTGTTTATCTCGACCGGTTATGGTCGTGGTTGTGGGCTTTATAATTTTGATGGGAAAAGATTAAAGGAAGTGTACAGCAATAAGGCTATCAGTAATCACATGGCAAATTGTGTTGTCATTGATAGACACCTGTACGGCATCAGTGGCAATACGCATGGTGCGAAGAAGAAAGAACTAGTTTGCATGGAATTTGAAACGGGGGAGGTGAAATGGAAAGAAGGTGGTTTTGGTTGTGGCACAGTGACCGCTGCTGACGGTAAGCTCATAGTATTTAGTGAGCGCGGAGAACTTGCGGTTGGTGTTGCATCACCAAAAAAATTTGAAAGCTTGGCCCGAGAGCAAGTTAATCGAGGCCGGTGCTGGACCGTTCCTGTTCTCTCAAATGGTATTATTTACACGAGGAATGCATCAGGTAACCTAGTAGCTGTTGGTGTAGGCAAAGGTTCCTGAGTTTATTTTCTGGTAGTTTCATATCAGGGAGTTAACCATTTTAAATATGGGTCAATGGTGCGATTTCTTGTAAGGCTAAACTAAAATATTTATTAAAGCACTCAGTCATGACCTAAGAAATAAAAATAATAATCCTATGAAATTTCTGCAAAAATCTCTTAATGCCAAATTAACTAAATCTGACCTACTTATTGTTTTTGGTTGCCATGGTAAAAAAATCAAACTTCCTCAGGGAGTTAAAGTTCCGGTCAGTGGCCTAGAGTCATTTACCTGCGACTCTGGTCAAAAGAGAATAACAGATTCGATCAAGGGGCCCTTTCAACAAGTTCTAATGATTGGATTAGGTGAACCCAAAAAAATAGATGCAGAAAATGTTCGTCGTGCCGCGGCCATCGCTGTGAAAGAGGCTAGGGAAAATAAACTGAGATCTATAACTTATTGGGCCTCTAGAAATTATGGTTTTGATGCGAGCCTTTTTGGACAGGCTGTAGCAGAAGGTGCTGTGATGGGCTCGTATCGGTTAGATGACTTTAAAAAAGGCACGGGTGACTTGAAAAAAGTTACGTTTCATACCGGGGAGATTATCAAAAGAGGGGCCAAGCGTGGCATTGCAATAGGAAATGGGAACTGCCTCGCCAGACGTTTGCAAGATACTCCTGCCAATAAAATGAGGCCCCGTGATCTGGTCAGAGAGGCCCGCAAAATTGCCAAGAATTCAGTCAGTATTTCCGTGAAAGTTTTTGATGAAAGCGCGATGAAAAAGATGCGCATGGGGTCGTTACTTTCCGTCTCTGAAGGTTCGTCTGAGCCAGCTTATTTAATCCATTTAATTCATCGACCAAAAGCCAAGACTGGGAAGAAGGTTTGTTTTGTAGGCAAGGGTCTGACCTTTGATTCTGGTGGCATTAGTCTCAAGCCTTCAGGAAAGATGCACGAGATGAAATATGATATGTCCGGAGGAGCTGCAGTGCTTGGTGTTTTTGATGTCCTATCTACAATTAGCTCAGATGTTGAAGTTCACGGACTGATCCCGGCTTCGGAAAATCTTCCTGACGGTAAAGCCACTAAGCCCGGGGATTTGGTCACTGCCTATAATGGGCTCAAGATTGAGGTTTTGAATACTGACGCTGAGGGGCGATTGATCCTTGCCGATGCGCTAGCTTATGCCGCTAAAAAGATCCGTCCTGATGCAATGGTAGATCTTGCCACTCTGACTGGTGCAGTTGTCGTTGCTCTGGGCCACGAAATTACAGGAGTCATGGGGAATGATGATGACTTGACGCAATCACTTGTGGATGCAGGTAAAAGAACTTCGGAAATGGTGTGGCCTTTGCCAATCATTGATCTTCACAAAAAGGAAATGAAAGGAATGGTAGGTGATTTGAAAAATATCAGTGGACCTGCCACGGGCGCCGGATCTTCAACGGGCGGTGCTTTCCTATCATACTTTGTCGGAGAAACGCCTTGGGCTCATCTAGATATTGCAGGAAGTGCCTGGGGTGCGGCGCAGAGAGACTATCAGGGCGGAGAGCAGGGGACCGGCGTGGGAGTTCGTTTGCTGATTGATTATCTGGAGAGTATTTGACCGAATATAATCAGAGAAGTTTCCTCAGTGCATTTACTAGCCTTTCGAGGTCAGATTCATCATTATATGCCTGAATTGAGATTCGGAACATGCTGACCTTTGGATGTAAGAACACTGGCACATCGACTTTGAAATGGTGAAAGAGTTCAGTGTGAAGGGAAGAATGATCCCCCTCAGGTAAGAGATAAGATCGCATCTGAGGTGGTTGCAAATCGGTGTGCATATAGAGATCATCCATTCCTGTGATACCAAGAATTTTTTCATTAAATTCTTCTATAAGTTGACTTGAACGCGGAACAACGGTTTCGAACCATTTATTATTGTTGAGAAAATTAATGGCGTCTTGAACTGCTAAGATGGAGGAGATGTCTATTGTTCCTTGCCAATCATTTTCCAGAAGCAGTGACGAGGTTCCCTCTGAAATGTTTCCCCAGCTGATTGCGGGCGGGCGGATCTGGTTTTCATGTTCTCGAGAAGCGTAAACGAAACCTGCTCCCTTAGGTGAGAGCATCCATTTGTGGCAATTACCCACATAGAAATCGGCACCGATCTCTTTGAGATTTACTTTTATCTGGCCAGGTGCATGCGCGCCATCAATGACAGAGACTGCGCCAGCGGCCCTGACAATTTCTGTTAGTTCATTGATCGGAAAAAGCTGTGCCGTTTCTGGGGCAATGTGAGGGAATGTGACAATTTTTACTGAAGGATCGATTTTTGCTTTCAATAGATTCACTGCTGAGGATGCAGATTCGAGAGGGAGCGGCATTTTGATTCTGATAAAATGTGCTCCCCTTTCCTCGCATACAGTTTCCCACATCCTATCAACGGCCCCATATTCGTGTTCAGTTGCCAATACCTTGTCTCCTTCTTTGATGATCAGGGACTGAGCCACCATATTTAGTCCGTAAGTCACGTTACGCACAAATGCGATTTGATCGGATTCACAATTAAGGAACAGGGAAAGTCCTGATCTTGTTTCCTGCATTCTTTTGGTGAAGTCCCTGTAAAGGAGGGTAGCAGGCTCTCTCTCAAGCTCGTGCTGATAGCGCTGGTAGGCTTCAAATACTGGTCGTGGACATGCCCCGTAAGCGCCATGATTGAAGTAAGCTACTTCTGGATCTAGAAGGAATTGGTCTTTTAAATGATTCAATGGAATTGGGCTCCTACCTTCAAAAGGTTTGTCCATATCGCGGCACCTGTCAATCTGTCCTAAAATGCTTAAGAAGAGAAAGCAGGAGTTCTAGTAGTTAGGCTTTGCCAATTCAGAGCCATGCATCGATAATATATTACCAGCCATCGAATAATTTAAGTAATTCTGAGTTGAAATGCTCTGGCTGGAAGCTACTGAATCAAGAAATGTCTAAGTATGACCTTATCGTTATCGGGGGCGGGCCAGCCGGCTACGTCGGAGCCATTCGTGCCGCTCAGCTCGAGAAAAGAGTCGCTTGTGTTGAAAAGGAGCGCGCAGGCGGTACGTGCCTGAATTGGGGTTGCATTCCGACCAAGTCGCTCCTTCGCAATGCTGAGCTTTATCGTTTGATGCAAAACCATGCTGATGAGTTTGGATTCAGTTTCGATAATTTATCCTACGATTGGTCCAAGGTCATATCGAGGAGTCGAGAAGTATCGGACCGACTCGCTGGTGGAATTGAATTTTTATTTAAGAAAAACAAAGTCGATTATGTTCTCGGCTCTGGTCAGATACTTGAGCCCGGTAAAGTTCGAGTTACTGATTCTTCTGGCCAGCAAAATGTTCTCGAGGCCGAACACATTCTCGTTGCCACTGGTTGCAAGACAAGAGCATTTCCTGACCTTCCGTTCAATGGTCGCTCCGTTGTTGGAAGTTCTGAGGCGATGATCATGGAGAAGCAACCCGAGGACATTGTCATTATCGGAGCAGGTGCGATCGGTATTGAATTTGCATATTTCTTCAATGCATTTGGGACTAAGGTTACAGTCGTTGAAATGATGCCCAATATTTTACCTGTCGAGGATCAAGAGGTGAGTGCCGAATTGGAAAAAAGTTTCAAGAAGAGTGGAATTGAAATTCTCACTTCAACAAAAGTGATAGGGACTAGAGACCTTGGCGATCGTATTGAAATCGATATTGAAAAGGAAGGATCCGCACCAAGTACAATAGGGGCCGAGGTTGCACTCATAGCGATTGGGGTTGAGCCTGTTCTTCCGGCTGACTTTGATCTTGAATTGGATAGAGGATACATAGTGACTGACGATAAGTATCAGACTAACGTTCCTGGAATTTATGCTGTCGGAGACATTATAGGACCACCTTGGCTCGCTCACGTAGCTAGCTTTGAAGCGACTCAGTGCGTTAATGGTCTTTTCAGTGGGAACCAACCTAAGAAAGTCGGAACCTTTCCTGGTTGCACGTATTGTCAGCCTCAAGTGGCTAGTGTTGGACTCACGGAGCAAGGGGCCGAGGAGAAGGGCTTATCTTTTAAGATTGGAAAATTCCCTTACCAGGCCAGTGGTAAGGCACAAGCGGCTGGTGAGACGGAAGGTTTCATTAAGCTATTGATAGGAGAGCCGCACGGAGAAATTTTAGGGGCACATATTATAGGTTCTGAAGCCACTGAGCTGATTGCTGAACTTGGTTTGGCCATTGAATCTGAGCTCACTTACGAAGAAATTGAAAATACGATTCATGCTCATCCTACTCTCAGTGAAATGGTTCATGAAGCGGTCGGAGCTTCTACCGGGCATGCGGTCCATATCTAAATAAATAGGGACGTTTTTCCTATCAATGGTGCCGTTTTATTGAGGCATTGCCAAATATTTAGCAGTCATTAATAATATTGAGAATTATTATCAACAAAGGTTGACTGTAATTGCTTCTACTGCTAATAAGAATCACTCTCATTACATAAGTGGGGGGGAAATACATGGTTGATTGGCTTCTGCCCCAGGTAGGCTTTCAAGCGTCGGAAAACTTTTAAACCAAACAAAAATAATACGACTAAATAACAATGTTAAAAAATAACTCTAAACGATTTTCAGTAATTCTGCTTGGAGTCTTCACTTCATCCGTACTGATGATTTCCAATGCGGTTGCGCAAGATAAAGAAGCGGCCGAAATATTGGATCCGAGTCTTGTGATTGGAGGTGGAGATACTTTTGATCTTCCCGGTTCCGGTTACGTCATCGATACGGAAGAGCTTCGATCACAGAACTACTACAATGTGAATCGTATTCTTGGTCGCATTCCTGGTGTATATTACCGGGAGGAAGACGGCCATGGTAATTTTCCTAACATCTCCATTCGTGGTGCTGAAGGTACACGTAGTGATAACGTAACAATAATGGAGGATGGAATTCTAACTGCTCCGGCAGCCTATTCTGCGCCTTCCGCATATTACTCCCCAAATGCAGCCCGTATGGGTGGAATCGAGATCCTCAAAGGATCATCTCAGATTGCTCATGGACCACACACAACTGGTGGTGTCATTAACTATCTTTCTACTCAATTTCCTACAGATCATAGCTTTTACTTGCGTTCAACTTATGGATCAAATAGTGCCTTTGATATTCACAGCTACTGGTCTGATACATCAGAAGGTGACTTTGGTAGAGTTGGCATTTTAGCTGAAATTTACTACCGCCAAACAGACGGATACCGCAAGATAGATGCCGGTAACGGATTCGGTGGATCTGACGAGACGGGTTTCGACCTCATGGAGCCTATGGTTAAGATTTTTTGGGAGCCAAATAGCGACGTTTATCAGCGTTGGGAGTTCAAGTATGGCTATACTGAGTTCGATGCTGATGAGACTTATGCAGGTCTGACTGAATCAGATCATAAGGCTAACCCATACAGACGCTATGCAGGAACGTTCCTGGATCACATGGCAACTGAGCACAAGCGCTCATACTTGAAGTATTTGGTTGAGCCGGCTGACAATTTAACTCTTCAAGTTGCAGCTTATTACAATGAATTTGATCGTGACTGGTACAAGATCAACAAGGCTGGTGGACAGAGTGTCTCCAAAGTTGTTGCTGATCCTATTACTTACGCAGCTGCGTATGATGACCTTCGTCTTCTCGGAACAGGAAGCTTAGGAATTAAGCACAATTCACGTGCATATGAGTCCAAGGGTTTCCAGGTCAACTTTGACTATGATACCACTATAGCAGGTACCGAGCACAGCATCAGTGGTGGAGCTCGCTTGCACACTGATTCAATTCGTCGTTTCCAACAGCAGGATGCTATTGACCTTTCTGGTGGCGCTCCTGTTGTTAATGAGGGAGCTCCAGGGTCCGGTGGTAACCGTTTCCAGGAAGCAGATGCTTTCTCAGCATGGATTCAAGACGATATCGATCTTGGAGCTTTGACTTTGAGCCCAGGTGTCCGTTATGAAACTATTGATGGAGACTGGAAAGACTATGCGAGTGATGCAACTAATACTCAAACTAACGGCAAGACTGGTGAGATTGATGCGGTTGTTCCTGGCAT
>JABGYE010000249.1:0-2800 GCA_018675395.1 Akkermansiaceae bacterium | reverse complement strand
TAATTATAATAATTATAGATTCAATTCGTTTATAAACAAGCGAAATGCTTATTTCTTTGCCCTTTATCAGATTTAAGAATTCTCAGGGTAAAAAACTTATAATGTTTGTGAGATGCAAACATAAAAGAGATCAATAATTGACGAGAACGGACACTTGCATGCATACAAAGATGGGCGACATCTATCAACTAATAGTATCATATACACATTAATCCATGTCTCAAAAACCAGTAAGACTATACAATCCCGGCCCCATCAATGTATCCGACGACACGTTTGATGCGATGAGCACCGCAATGATAGGACATCGCGGCAGTGACTTCGTAAAACTTTACGAGGACATCCATCCTAAACTTCAAGATCTGTTTGGAACAGAAGGACCAGTTTATCTTAGCACCTCATCGGCTTGGGGTGTAATGGAAGCATCCGTCAGAAACTTATCACAAAAAAAAGTTTTAAATTGCTGCAACGGAGCCTTTTCAGATAAATGGCTTACCGTTTCAGAGCGGTGCGGGATAAAAGCTGAAGCCCTCACGGCTGAATGGGGATCGCCCATATCACCTTCAAGCTTAAATGAAGCACTCTCTAAAGATGAATTCGACTTAGTAACTTTAGTTCACAACGAAACTTCAACGGGCGTAATGAACCCATTAAATGAAATTGCCGAAGTCGTATCTCAATATCCTGACGTACTATTAGTAGTCGATACAGTATCATCCTTTTCAGCTGCACCCATTAACACTTCTGAAAATGGAATCGATGTTGTTCTCACAGGCAGCCAGAAAGCCCTAGCACTTCCTCCTGGACTCGCACTGTTTACTGTTTCAGAGAAGGCTCTCGAGCGCGCCAAGAGCACACCGCACCGTGGTTACTATTTTGACTTTCTCGAATTTCACAAGAATTGGGAGAAAATGATGACTCCTAGCACTCCATGCATTTCACTACTTTACGGCCTCCAGCATCAGCTCAACAAGATATTCAATGAAGGACTAACCGAGCGATATGCTAGGCATATACAGCTAAATTCAATGGTTCACGATTGGGTTGAGGAAAATAACTTTCAACATTTTGCACCAGAAGGGTACCGCTCCAAATCACTGACTTGCATCGCTAACAACCTAAACATTGACGTTCCGTCTTGGATCGCATCAATGAGAGAAAAGCATTCATTAATCATAAATGGTGGTTACGGAAAAATCAAAGGCACCACTTTCCGTATTTCAAATATGGGTGATGAAACAGAAGAGAGCATCTCATCAATGCTTGATGCCATTACCGACACATTGCCCTGAAGGCATACTTTATTAAAAGATAGGATGCCCTATCACTTCATCCCCTTTTCGAATACTAATTCCTAGAGGCTTTTTGCTTGAATCAATATTCCCAATTGAATTATCAGCATCAACAACTTCATTAATCTCTACTTCTGCAACAATGAATTTGTCTCGTCTAATATTGAAACGCGAACCCTCTTCTATGCCCTTAGAAGATCCCGCATTAATAACAACAAAGCCTAGCCCTTCTTTAACGGCAGTGACTTGACCTATCGCTGGCGCTTCTCGTATTTTCTTCTGTAAAGGAGTCAACTCTTCGGCTTCTTTTTTATCCCTTAATGTCTTAGCTATCGTCTCAGACAACTGAGCCCTTTCAGCCTTCACTGCCTCCAAATCTTTTGCCGCACTGCTTGAAGCTGACTTCACCTCTTCTCTGATTTCAGCAATTCTTTTATCATTCTCAACTTGCTGCTGAGCCAATGCCTCTTTCATCTGCTTCTCAACGGCACCCACTCTATCATCTTGCCTAGCAGTATTTTGCTCTTTTATTTCGCCGATTAAACCAGCTGTCTTATCCTTTTCATCGGAGAGTTTCATTACTAAACTCATGATACAAACCACACCAATAACAGTGACAGTAACAGTGATTCCCAAAATGCCTTTAGTAAGTTTATCCATCTTTTACCCTTAATTCTTTGGTTAAGTGGTTAAACTTAAGCCTTCAGTCGCATTCTATCAACGGGAAATAGCTCCGAACTCATTGACCCATAAATTTGCCAGTGCTAATGTCCGCGCTCTTTAAAACGTTATGGGCGACACGGGACCAAATTATAAAGATACCTTAAATCTACCTAAAACCGATTTTCCAATGCGTGCGGGGCTCGTTGAAAGCGAACCTCAAAGGCTAGATAAATGGGACCAAATTGGACTTTACGAAAAAATCCAAACTTCTCGTAAGAACGAAGGGTCTGAAAAATACATCCTTCATGATGGCCCTCCATTTGCGAATGGAGATGTGCACATGGGAACTGCCCTCAATAAGCTTCTCAAAGATTTAGTCATTAAGTCGAAATCAATGTTCGGAATGGAGACTCCTTATATCCCGGGTTGGGATTGTCATGGTCTGCCCATCGAATACAAAGTAGTTGAAAAGGCTCAGGGACTTGACCCTGCAGAAATTAGGCGTAGATGTGATTCATTTGCACGAAATTTTATAGACATCCAAAGAAACTCTTTCCGACGCTTAGGTGTTCTAGCTGATTGGCAAAATCCTTACCTCACACTAGATCCCACTTACGAGGCAGACATTATTCGTGCCTTCGCAAAGTTCATTGATAAGGACTTAGTCTATGCCAGCAAAAAACCTGTCCAATGGAGCTTCGGGGCTCAGACGGCTCTAGCAGAGGCAGAAGTCGAATACAAGGATGTCACCGACACTTCTATTTATGTAAAGTTTCCTATTAAGTCTGGACACCTTGCAGGTGATTCATCACTAGTTATTTGGACCACTACGCCATGGACTCTAC
>JABGYE010000247.1:0-5560 GCA_018675395.1 Akkermansiaceae bacterium | reverse complement strand
CTATAGTTAATGAAAATGATTCCGTTGCCACAGAAGAGCTGAAGTTTGGAGATAACGATTCCCTCTCGGCTTCATTGTCTATTCTAATTAATGCCTCACTATTAATAATTTTAACTGAAGTTGACGGGTTAATGGATTCGGATGGAAATGTTATTGCTGATATTAGTGACATTGATGGTGTGACTCAGCACGTTAGAAATGAGACTGGAGCATATTCTGTGGGCGGTATGTCGACAAAACTTGAAGCTCTGGCCATGGCTTCCCGCTCTGAAATTCCTGGCCTCATTGCCAATGGAAGAAAATTCGAACAACTGCCCGAACTGATAAATGGAGAAGGATTATGCAGTAGAATTACAATTTAATTATGAATGAGGACATTAAAGGTAAAATAGAAAGGATGGGCGCGGCTGCTCTTACCGCGTCCAGAGAGCTGGCCATTCTGGAAACTGATAAAAAAAATCAAATACTCACGGCCATGGCTGAACAGTTGGTGGCTGACACAGATACGATAATTAAAGCTAATGAGGTTGATATTTCCGCGGCTGAACAAAACGGGTTAACGAGCGCCATGATTGACAGGCTCAGGCTCGATGAGTCGAGAGTCGGTTCGATTGCTGATGGTATACGACAAGTTGCGTCGTTGCCTGATCCTGTTGGTCAAGTAATGGATGACTGGGAAAGGCCTAACGGCATGAGAATAAGACAACTGAGGGTTCCGATCGGAGTAATTGGTATTATTTATGAATCAAGACCAAATGTGACCAGTGATGCTGCAGTTTTGTGTTTGAAGACCGGAAATGCAACGATATTACGTGGAGGCAAGGAATCAATTCATTCAAACAGGGCCATAGCTGCTTCTCTTCAGAGCGGAGGAGAAATTGCGGGCCTACCAAAGAACAGTATCCAACTGATTCCCTTTACGGAGAGGGAAAGTGTTGAGCATTTGGCTCAAATGGATCAGTATCTTGACCTGATCATACCCAGAGGTGGCGCAGGACTCATTGAGGCAGTCGTCTCCATGGCCAGGATGCCTGTCATAAAGCATTATGACGGAATTTGCCATATGTACATCGATGATGAATGTGATCCCGAAATGGCGCGGAAACTGGTAATTGATTCCAAAACCCAGAAACCGAGTGTATGCAACGCTCTAGAGACACTTTTAATATCAGAGCAAGTCGTTGAGACATTGCTCCCACTCATTGCCTCTGACTTAGCTGACAGGAACGTTGAACTTCGCTGCGATGAGAGTTCACTGGCCTTAATTGGAAGTCCCGGAGTTCCTGCAGTAGAGGATGATTGGACAGCTGAATACCTGGACCTAATTTTGTCAATTAAGGTAGTTGAGGGCATTGATGAGGCTATCTGTCACATCAATGAATATGGCTCTCATCACAGTGATTGTATTGTCACTGCGTCCGAATCAAAAGCGGATCAGTTCATGAGTGAAATAGATTCAGCGACGGTATTCTGGAACGTTTCTACAAGATTCAGTGATGGTGAAGAGTTCGGTTTTGGAGCTGAGATTGGAATCAGTACTGATAAGCTGCATGCTAGAGGGCCAATGGCATTGCGCGAACTTACCTCTTACAAGTACCTAATTACAGGCAATGGTCAGACTAAGGTTTGATTTAACGATTTAGTATTAAGGTTTTACAGTATTAGCGATTTTCTTTGCTAGTTTGCTAATCGAGACATCATTGATCTCACTAATGCTGAATGTGTGATCCGGTTGACTCCTGTATGTTTTTCTTCTTGAGCTAAGATAAGCAGCATCATAGTGATTCTTTAGAATGGATTCAACAAAGCCTGAATGATCATTTCTTTCTATCATTGAAATCCAACTATTAAAGACAGGTTCGGTTTTAAGATGTTTTATCTTCTCGAGCTTAGCTTTAAGCAGTTCATTGTTTTCAGTGAAGTGAGCATATTCGCTGAGAAGAAAATTGGCTCTATAATTAATGGCCACATCGAGTTCAAGTACGGGGGATTTCTTCATAATCGTCCAGAAATTCGAAGGTATCTGAAGATTTCCAATACGAGAACTTTCGGATTCTAAAAAAATGGGGCTATCATTACTAAATTTAAGTAATTCCTCATACAAAATACGTTCGAACATTTTTTGGCTTGGCTGCTCAATGTTCATTTCTTGGCCTAATGCAGAACCTCTATGCTTAGCCAAACCTTCAAGATCGATTGTCTGCACGTCATGCTTTTTCAGATGCTTTAATAGTTTGGTTTTTCCTGAACCCGTGAGGCCTGCAATTATTTTAAAATGAAAATTATTCTCTAAAATTTTATCGAATGATTCTACTATGTGTTTCCTATATGCTTGGTATCCACCTTCGAGCAGTGTTGGTTTCCAGCCGACTGATTCAAGGACCGTAGCAATGGATCTTGATCTTTCTCCTCCTCTCCAACAATAAATGAGAGGAGTATAATCCATTCCTTTATCAAAAAAATATTCCTCTAAGTGTTTAGATATATTTCGTGAAACGAGTGCTGCTCCGCGTCGTCTAGCCTCGAAAGGGTTGATTTGTTTATAGATTGTACCGACCTCATCTCGCTCTGAATTGGATAGAACTGGTAAGTTAATAGAACCTGGCAAATGGTCTTCAGCAAACTCCGATGCCGATCGAACATCTATAATGTCATGATATTCAGTGAGATGTATATCTTTTGACGGTATGTATTTATTATGTCGCATTAAGGATTTAACCTATTATACAAGGTTTGCGATGTTGATTACGATAAGCGAATATCAAAGTAAGAATTGATGGATATTTGGATTACAGGAATTGGGTCAATATGTTCAGCAGGAGCAGGATCAAACGCATTGTTTAATGCTACTCTGAAATCATCGATTAACACTAGGACCATTAAGGTTAGATCTGGGGAAGAACAATCTAATATTCCTGTATGTTCAGTGAATGACGGCTCATTGTGTTTACCTCAATTTAAAGGCATTAATAAGCTCGATAGAACCGCAAAGCTTGCCATTGCAGCTGCTAATGAAGCGTGGCTTCAATCTGGATTGAATGAGTCTGAAATTGATCCTGACCGAATTTCAGTAATAGCTGGTACATCAAGGGGGCCAGTAGGAAAATGGGAAGAGACCTATAAAAGACAAGTTTCAAGGAAGGTACAATTACCATCATTTGCAGCGACAGGGACGATGGCGGCATTGAGTGGATCGATGTCTCAATTCTTAGGAGTCACAGGGACTTCATTGACACTTTCATCTACCTGTTCATCAGCCGCATCGGCTATTAGTGTTGGAGCTGGTCAGATTGTTAGTGGCTCTTGTGATGCAGCAATAGCAGGAGGTTCTGAGTCAGTCATTAATGAAGCGATCATTAGTGTAATGAAATCTGCGGGTCTACTTGGATATAATGAAAATGATGAGAAAACATGTAAGCCATTTGATATTGATAGAAATGGATTAGTGGTCGGCGAGGGGGCGGGATTTTTAGTCATTGAATCATCTGACCATGCAATAAAGAGAGGAGCCTATCCTCTTGCTAAATTGTCTGGATGGGCTAGCGGACTTAGTCAGAGCGGTAAAGTTGGTGTAGAAGAAAGTGGTGAGGGCCTTGCTAAAACCATCAATAACTCAATAATAATGGCTCAAATTGATCCGTCAGAGATCAATTATATTAATGCTCATGGTACAGGTACAATCCTAAATGATTTATGTGAATCTAAGGCATTCAATCAGATAGAGAGGCTGTCCAAGGTGCCAGTGAGCTCAATAAAGCCTATCACTGGGCATTGTTTAGGGGCATCACCTGGTCTCGAAGCCGTACTTTCTGTAATGTCGCTTAAGGAGGGTTATTTGCCTCACACGACGAATCTTGAAAATCCTGACCCTCAAATTAACTTAAATCTTGTAAAAGGGACTTCTCAAAAAGTGAAAATGAATCATGTCCTTTCAACTTCGCTTGGATTTTGGGGCAATCATGCTTCGATTCTCTTTTCCAGTATATCGTAAAGTTCGTTTAGAGCTAATTTCCCTAGTGATGATCTTGGGATTTTATCGATTAAAATAAGTTCGTCTGCTCGCTCTATACTTGTTGCCTTAGAGTTGTATTCTTTGAAAAATCGATCGTGATCTGAGGACTTCTCTGCCACCATGATAATCTTTTTTCCTTTCCTTGAATCGGGAACCGCCAATAAAGTAATTGAGTGCCCATACATTGAAGTGGCAGAGGATCTTAAATGTTTTAGATTAATCTTTTCACCTAAAACTTTAACTTGTTCGTCTTTTCGGCCACTGATGCTGATGATATTATCGTGCAGGTTGCCAATGTCTCCAGTTAAGAACCACCCATCATCTGAAAAGGGGTTAATCATGCGTAAATTATTCTCCTTGTGAACTAAATACCCATCAAAAAGCGCATCACCCTTGACTAGCAATTCACCTTCGCTATTGAAATTTATGTCCCACAGATCTAAAGGTTCCATTCCTTGTCCTGTATATGTTTCTGTAGCAATTTGAGAGCAAGTTTCTGTCATCCCGTAAGTGAGGAGGATTGGCCAACCAAGTTCCACTGCCTTGTTATGAGCTTCATCATTGAGATTATCTCCTCCTATTATTAGTGCCCTCAGTTCTGGGTTAGGTCTTTGATCTGAGCTTAACAGATCATAAAGTTGTGTAGGTACTAAAGAACATAAAGTGATCTGATTATGATTGATGTTTTTTATAAAATCTAGAGGCGCCCATTTACTGGTTGATTCTATAAGGTCTGATTCGCTTAGAAATGCTCTTGCATGTATTGAGAGGCCGCTAACATGTGCTGTTGGTAGGCAGCATAACCATTTATCACTCGAACATATACTCAAATGACGATTAACTGACGACGCGGAAAATAGCATTGCATGCTTAGAAATAACTGACAACTTAGGTGACGAGGAAGTCCCTGAAGTCGATAGGATAATTTTACCTGAAAGTTCTAATTCTGATATGGTTAGGTGAATTGATTTTAATAGACCTTCAGTAAAGGGATTTGATTGAATTGAATTCTTAGATGATTCCCAAAACCCTCTATCAAAATGACTCATGCGAGTTCCTCCCATTGAAGTTGATCCAGAATTTCAGTCATGCCCAAGCCATGACCGTTCTTTGACATGTCGAAAGTTCCTGTCCCGTGAACAGAAACAGCATTACCAGCAATTGCCGACTGGTAGGTAGCGTAACGCCGCCCAAGTTCATGATCCATGTTATGAGTGATGCAGAAAGGCATATGATTTGGAAGATGTGAAGATATGGTAGGCTTCCATACTCTAACGGAAAATCCACGGTCCGCATCATTTGGTCCCCTATCCAAAGCAAAATCAAGGCCACTTTGATCTGAATAGTGCTCCCAAAGATTGGGGTCGTAAGGGAATGGGTCTTCTATAAAATCTATCTGCTGAAAAGCTTCAGGAGTTAATTCATGGGTAAATAGAATAAATTCTTCTACTTCAAGTGATGAATTGAAATCAACTCGGATTGAGATCTTTTTAGGGATTCTTTCTATGTAATGAGCAACTTTAAGGACTTCATTATTACCTTTTATCT
>JABGYE010000275.1:0-15246 GCA_018675395.1 Akkermansiaceae bacterium | reverse complement strand
TCTCAGGTTCTAGGCGTGAGAGAGCAGAAAAATTAGCCGGAATGACTAATTCAACAGTGCTATTTAAAGGAGCCAGAACAGTTATCGCATCAGAATCTGAGACGAGACCGACGGGTTACAACTCAACCGGTAACTATGGAATGGCGACTGGAGGTGTAGGCGATACACTAACCGGACTCTGCTCAGCATTAATTGGCGGAGGAATCTCGGTCTATGATGCAGCGTGCTTAGGCTCATGGATAAACGGAAGAGCCGCAGAGCATGCAATATTTAATGACAAGGAATCGAGAAGGTCCCTCCTTGCGAGTGATCTTCCGAAGCACTACGGTCAAGCATTCAAAGATCTTGAAAGATACTCTTTCTGATTGGATTCAATAGTATTAGCTTTAGTTCAACACCATGGACCCAGTTAAAGCGCAGACATTATTTTATATAGCAACGCTCACCGTCTTGGGCATTGTTGTGGGACTGATCCTATTCTGGTCCATACGAACCTTTGCAACAAATAGCAAAATCGAAAAAGAAACTATTCTTGAGAAGATCGATTTAATCGATCTTCTCTTTGCTCTCACCATCATTTTTTTCTTTTATGGAAATACCGTAATGCTTTTCCAGAATTCAATGGATTCAGGTGATGCCTCAACCATGGAAAAAAATGGCATGACTCTTCCTGAAGCCATTTTAAATAACATTATCTTTCTCATTATTGGAGCTTTCGTGTTTTCATTTGCCTCCTTTGTCCGTGGAAGAAATCCCAATCATATTTTCGGGCTCAATAAAATCTCATTTGCCAAAACTCTGCTATGGGGGCTTGGCGCAATGGTGCCAGTATACATTCTTCTCGGCTTAGGCAGCTACATAACACAGTTAATCATTCCCTCAAAAGAACAGGGCCCAGAAATGCAGGAGATTGTTCAAACAATGATTTCGAGTAATGACATCACGATCCGCATTACTCTTTTATTTTCAGCCATAATAGTAGCGCCTATGGTCGAAGAAATCATTTTTCGTGGGTACATTTACCCTATCCTGAAACGATATTCTCATCGTCTCTTTGCTGGCTTCATGACCTCACTACTCTTTGCCGTTGTACACGGCCATGTGGAAGGTCTTGTTCCTCTTCTATTCCTAGCAATAATATTAACTTTCTGTTATGAGGTGACGGGTTCCATCTTTGTCCCTATCCTAATTCATGCTCTATTTAATGGGATCAATTCTTGTTTTATTCTGACTCTATCCAATGGCTAATTCTTCCAAGAAGATCAAAGAGATTGGAGAAGATCTACTGATTACACGCATCACCAAGAATTTACCCCTTGGAAAAGATGTCGTGGCCGGAGCAGGTGATGACTGCGCAGTAATAACGAGCAATGACCCTCGGTCATATGTATTGCTAAAAATTGATTGTGTCATTGAAGGAATTCATTACATGAAATCAACTCCACCATCAGCTGTTGGCTACAAGGCTCTTTCGCGGGCAATAAGTGATGTCGCAGCTATGGGGGGAACACCTAAACATGCGATGATAAGTTTATCTCTCAGGCCTGAATGTAATGTGTCTTATGTGAATTCCCTGTACCATGGTCTATCAAAAGCATCCTCACCTTATAATATCAGCATCGTTGGTGGAGAAACAGCTAGTTGCGGAAAAAATGGAACCTCTTCCGTCACAGTTTCTCTGACTGGTGAGGTAAGAAAAGATCGTTGCTGCTTCCGTTCAAAAGGCAAGTCAGGACACATCCTTTTTGTTACTGGGAAGCTAGGAAAATCTTTAAATGGACATCATTTAAGATTCACTCCACGCATTGAAGAAGCTCAATGGATCACAAAGAAATTTAAACCAAGTGCAATGATGGATCTAAGTGACGGACTCGCATCTGATTTGCCTCGCCTAGCAAAATCGAGCAATTGCGGATACTCTATTGAAACAAACCAAATACCGAGGACAAGAGGGGCAAGCATTGAGGAGGCCCTCTGTGATGGGGAAGATTATGAGCTGTTATTTGCAATTTCTTCGAAGGAATGTAAGAAACTTGAAGTGGCCTGGCAAAAAAAATTTCCGCGGCTCACATTAACTCGCATAGGAAAACTCAGCCCTAAAGGAAATGCGAACCCTGACTTAACGGGAGGTTGGAAACATTTTTAACCAAAGAATAATGAAAGATCTAATCATTGATAATGAAGAAGCAATGGTGGGAGCAGGAAAAAAGCTCGGATCCACGTCAAAGCCCGGTGACGTTTTTGCATTGATTGGAGATCTCGGTGCTGGGAAGACCCATTTTACTAAGGGGTTAGTTCAAGGAGCAGAATGTGAAAGTCCAGTGACCAGTCCAACTTTCCCTCTCCTGCATGAATATCTGCAAGGTCAGATTCCTATTTACCATTTTGATTTTTACAGGATTAATTCAGTCCATGAGTTAATTGATATCGGCTGGGAAGATTATGCCGAATCTGATGGAATCTGTGTGATAGAATGGGCTGACAAGTTTCCGGAAATTATACCAAAAATAGCAATATGGCTCCAGTTCAGCATCAAGGAGAATGGATCAAGAATCATTCAAGCAATTAACAATCGATGAATGCTACTCTAGCCATAGATACCTCCACTAAAGAAGGAAGGGTCAGTGTTCTTACAGAAAATGACATCATCTTTAGTGAGGTGTTCACTTCTGAAAGGTCCCACAACTCCCAAATATTTGCTCCCCTCGAAGAAGCTCTAGTGTCCTGTAATCATGCACTTTCTCTTATCGTTGTCGGAACAGGTCCTGGATCCTATACAGGAATAAGAATCGGGATCGCCGCGGGCCTTGGTATATCAATGGCATTGGAAGTACCTATCATTGGGATCTCTTCTATTTGTAGTGCAGAATCTGCAGATCAGAACTCACTCTACCAAGTCATAGGAGATGCGCGACGCGAATCTTGGTATATTGCCACCGTGAAAGGCCATCAGATCATTTCAGGTCCAGAGCTATTCGAATCAGTCGAATCACTTAACGAAAAAATCGGAGTTAAAAAAGGGGAGCTCTACTCTTTTGATGAAAATATTTCATTCCCTGGCATCCAAAAAACAAATCCCTGTGCTAAGAAACTGGCTCGAATCGCTGCAGAACTCTCAGACGAAGAAATCAAAGAACTAACGTCCATCCCCCCAGAACCAATATATCTTCGTGCTCCATTCATCACTCAACCCAAAAAAATGGGTAAGAATGTACCTAAATTAGATAGCTGACACTAGAACGACTTTAATGTTTTCGTAATTCCTACAAGCTTCTATCATACCCATTAAGTTAACAGGGAAAAGGACTTGGTATTCAGCTCCCATATTTTTATTTTTTATTTCCTGGCTCTTGTCTTAGGAGCCTACTACGTCGCACCCAAAAGAGGGCGTCATCTGGTTCTAACTACCTGCAGCTATCTTTTCTATGCATGGTGGAATCCTTGGTTCGTTTTCCTGATGCTAATATCAACTGCTGTTGATTTCCTCTGCGGGAAAAAAATTCATGCAAAAAAATCCTCAACAAGAATACGTAAATTTTGGGTCATCTTATCAATAATTGTGAATCTTGGGATTCTTGCCTTCTTCAAATATGCAGGATTCTTTTCTCAAAATGTCTCAGTCCTAGCAAAAGCATTAGGCCTAGGAGAAGTGACACTCCCTCCAATTTTTAACGATATTGTCCTCCCTGTAGGAATTTCGTTTTATACATTCCAATCAATGTCCTACACGATTGATATATATAGAGGACATGCAAAACCCGCTAATGATTTCCTAAGCTTCGCCTGTTATGTTTCCATGTTCCCACAACTCGTCGCGGGTCCCATTGTTCGATACGGAAACATCGCAGAACAGATCCGCTCAAGGGTACATTCCGTTGATAATTTTATTTATGGTTTCACAAGATTTAATTTTGGTTTTGCTAAAAAAATTCTTCTGGCCAATCCAGTTGGAGGAATAGCTGACCTGTGCTTTGGTGCTGGCGATCAATCTCTTAGTACTCCCATTGCTTGGATAGGAGTATGCTCTTACGCATTCCAGATATATTTTGATTTCTCTGCCTACTCTGACATGGCTATTGGACTCGGGAGAATGTTCGGATTCTCCTTCAAAGAAAACTTTAACTCCCCCTATAAATCTGAGTCTATCACCGAATTCTGGAAACGTTGGCACATTTCATTATCCGGTTTTCTCCGTGACTATCTATACATACCGCTAGGCGGGAACCGGAAGGGTTCTAGAAGAACATACTGTAACCTGTTAATCGTAATGCTTATAGGAGGCCTTTGGCACGGTGCTCAGTGGACGTTCATCGCTTGGGGAGGAATTCACGGAATGTTTCTCGTCATTGAAAGATTCACAGGCCCATCAAGGCATCTAAATAAATGTCCAAGGACCTTAAAGATAGGAATCACTTTTATAATAATATTATTTTCCTGGGTATTCTTTCGTGCCGAGAACTTTGAAAGGGCATTCTTTTATCTAAAAGCAATGATCGGGTTAAGTGACACGACTCCCGCATCATTAATTTTAATGAGCCAAGTAACGCGACCCATCGCTCTATTCATCATTCCAATCTCATTCGTCTGTATATTTATTTTACCTAATACTGGACAGATTCTTAAAAGATTAACCATTGGAAAAGTCATTACCGGACTCTCTTTACTGATCTTATCACTATCAATGATGTTCACTCAGGAATTTAATCCCTTTCTATATTTTCAGTTCTAGAAAATCATATGCAAAACCCTTACAAAGAGATTAGTGCAGATATCGAAGTTCACGTAGGCCGAAGAGCAGCGGTGATTAGCATCTTTATCTTTTTGTGCATCATTTCATTGCCACCTCTTTATCGGAATATATTTGCACTTAACAAATCATTAATCAGTGATACTAACAGTGCCTGGGTACCTGCGATCGAAATCTTCAAGAAAAGTTCAGAAAATACAATCGGAGAACATCTGCAGGAATATGAAAATAATCTAGAATCTGCGGGATTCACTGAACCTCCTCGCCGCTTAGTACAAACATTATTATCGAATGGCCCGCTACGTGAAGGGAACGGTAAAACTAGGATCGGAAAAGATGGTTGGCTCTTTTTAAAAACAGCATTGGATTCACTAACCGGTTACGGCCCAATCGAAATGGAACCCACTTCCGTATCTAAAGATCCTAGACTGACCCATTGGCAGTCCCCGTTAAACGCCATTAAACGATTCGCAGAACAACTGAATGAGTTCGGAGTCGAGCTAGTCATCGTCAGTATTCCAGTAAAACCCATGATTTATCCAGAACATCTTGGCCAATCGGTAAAGGGTCCAATCACTCATCCTGATTCTGAAACTTTTTACTCATTCCTAAGCTCATTACCGAACGTTGATGTACTGGACCTCACCTTGCCACTATCGAAACTCAAATCTAAATCAAAAGTATTTCTTAAACAAGACACTCATTGGACTCCGGAAGGGATGGAAGAGTCTGCAAAAATTATTGCTACCTATGTCAAATCTAAGAATTGGGATTATGAAAGTAGAAATCTAAAAGCCGGTCCTGATGAAAATCGCAGTTCATTAGGTGATCTAGTTGAAAGCCTCAATACTTACAGCAAAATCTTTGATCTGGAAACGGTCATAGCCTCACCAGTTACAGGTAAAACCGTTGATCGAGAATCTCCCATTATTCTTCTGGGCGATAGCTTCACAAATATTTACTCAACAGATACGACCCTTGACTGGGGCAAAAATGCTGGCCTAGCAGATCACATTGCTTTGAACTTGGGAAGCTCACTTGATGTCATTGCGATCAATGGTGGCGGCGCCACTGAAGCGAGAAAAAAACTCGCCGCTAGAAGGGGAAGCGCATCCCTAATGAAAAATAAAAAAGCTGTCATTTGGGCCATCACTGCGAGAGATCTCTTCCTCTCTTCAACACAAGCCCATAAAGCACGCGTTCATTGGGAAGACGTCAATTTTGATACCCGTGAACCAAAAGAGAATCTCATTTCATCGACTAAAATCCATGCGAGAATGTTATCCAAACCTAAGTTGCCTAATCCAAAATCGACTACTTATAGCTCACTATTATATGGTGCCGATTACGAAATACTCGAAACAATTGCTGGCAAAATTGAAACGGATGAAAACAAAATAGCAGTGATTCATTGGGCCTACAAAAATCGCCAAATGCTCCCCACCTCAAATTATAAAGTAGGGGAAAAAAGGATCCTAAATCTAATACCTTTTGAGCGAATGAAAGAATTGAAAACACTCGAACAGCATTATGATGGTGATCTTTTCGATTTTTACTGGGATTTACCTGAGACCAGCAATGAAATCCATGGAAAATCCAGAATACATCAAGAAAATACATCAAATAGCCACCTCATCGCTTCTGCCGGCTGTAGCTTATTTGCACTAATTCTGGTCTTTTTAGTTAAATTAATCATAAAACATAATGAGCAATGAAGTGTTTTGGATTTGACCAATGCCCCGAATCAATGCACCATTCTCGCCCGCTCTGAAGCGATAGATTTAAATAAAACCAGAACAAATTCCAATGAACGCACGCATCTATAGAGAAAAAAACGCTGACATGAAAACCTTGAAAGGGAAAACTTTTGCCGTGATCGGCTTCGGTTCTCAGGGTCATGCCCACGCGCTAAATCTCAAGGAAAGTAAGGTCAATGTCATCATCGGCCTCTATAAAGGTTCAAAGTCTCGTGCAGTAGCAAAAAAACTTGGCTTCAAAGTTTATGATACAGCTGAAGCTGTGAAGCGAGCGGATGTTATTTTCATTGCTGCCCCCGACACAAAAATTGGAGAAATTTACAAAAAAGACATAAAGAAAAATCTCACCAAAGGAAAAACACTCGGCTTCAGTCATGGTTTTGCAATCCATTACGGAACCGTGGTGCCGCCTGAAGACGTGAACGTGATCATGGTGGCTCCAAAGGGTCCAGGGCACATTGTCCGTCGTCAGTTCACTGAAGGCAAAGGAGTTCCCGCTCTCATAGCAATACACCAGAACCCAGGAAAGGATGCTAAAAAGATTGCTCTTGCATGGGCTCATGGTGTTGGAGGAACCCGGGGAGGAGTCATCGAAACAACTTTCAAAGAAGAAACTGAAACAGATCTTTTCGGAGAACAGACCGTTCTTTGCGGCGGTGTAAGTGCTCTAGTCACTACAGGATATGAGGTTCTTGTCGAAGCCGGTTATCAACCTGAAATGGCATACTTTGAATGCCTTCATGAATTGAAACTGATTGTGGATCTAATGAATGAGTCTGGCATCGCAGGAATGAGATTTTCGATATCAGAAACAGCAGAATGGGGTGACGTTAGCGTCGGACCAACTATCATCGACAATGCTACTAAGAATAAAATGAAGAAAGCATTGAAAAGGATCCAGAATGGACAATTCGCTGAAGAGTGGATCAAGGAAAACAAGAAAGGGCAGAAAAAATTCAATAAGCTTCGTAAGGCTGGAGCAGAACATGGAATCGAAAAAGTAGGTAAACGTCTGCGTGGACTCATGCCATGGATCAAAAAGCGTTCTACAAAAGGAGCCCAAGCATCTTATTCATAGGCCGCTAGCACCTTCAACTACTCACCATAAAAAAGTCGGGGCTCTCCTCGGCTTTTTTTGTGTTATATTATAATGTACTGCCCATTAGATACCTCACAAATCATCCAGATATGAGCCCGCATAGAAAAGTTATTATCATTCTCTTTTCTACTATCATCAGTGCAAATATGTTATTGGGAATTGCTCCGTTAAGCACAAGTATCGGACAATCAATCAGCAAGAGACTAGATCCGATTCGATGGACAATTGGTTTGGGCCAAAAGTGGGACATGTTCCATAGTATTCCAACTCATCATAGCCTACGAATCTATCTGACAGCTAATGACGCATCAGGAAAAAAATATCGATACGGAGCCGGTCTACCTTCTTTCAGGGAAATCTCGCCTAGAGAACTAATCCGATACCACTACACTTTTTTAAGACTCTTTAATGACCCCCTAAATAAATCCTTTAAGGAATCATATATCGAATCAATAAGTCAGGCCTTACTAAAAACTGATCCAAGACTGAGACAATTTACTATTCATTTTGATCATGGCCGAATAAATACTCTGGAAAGCATTCGTCAGGGAGCCAACATTTCCACAATAGGAACTGAAAAGTTTGGGCCCTATAAAATTCAACGGGAAATAAAAAGATAATGAATGCTTTTTCCCTAATATGGTTAAAAAATATTGACCCGAGGCGCTACGCCTTAACTCGTATAGGCTTTGCATTATTATTATTATCTCACTTTGTTCACTTATTCCCATACAGGGACACTATTCTTAGTGATGCGGGAATGAACAATTCATCGGCCGCTAAAATTGGTTTCCATGAATTAACTGGCGGCACTTCGATTTCACTCTTTAACTATTTTCAATCCTCCACCGAAGTCACAATTATCTTAATTTTTGCAATCATTGCGTCTCTACTCTTAGCATGGGGAAAATGGGCAAGAGCTACTCTGTTTATCTGTTTCTTCATCCAGCTATCACTCATTCATAGAGCTCCAGCTTCGACTACAGGGTGGGATTCTATTCTAACTAACTTAGGTTTCATCCTTCTCTTCAGCCCACTGGGTAAAGACTGGAACCCTTGGAGTCTGTTTAGACAATGGAATAAAAAACAAATTAATTTTAAAGCACCTCAGTACGGATTAGTTTTGATTCAATTACAGATATTTATCATTTATTGGCAAACGGTCATACAAAAGTTAGGTGACCAATACTGGGAAAAAGGAGAATCCATTACCTATTTTCTACTATCTCATCATGGGAGGTTTACAGGATCCTGGCCAGTTAGCTGGCATGAGCTATTCGACAAAATTAATTACCTCATTCTGATCGTCGAATTAGCAATACCCATTTTATTGTGGATACGAAATACAAGGAAATTAGGCTTGTGGATTGGGATAGGATTGCATCTGAGTATTGCCATTCTAGGCATTAATCTAGCACTCTTTAGCCTCACTATGATCGTATCTTATTTGGCTTTCATCGATCCATGGCCAACAGCTTCTTATAAGTTAAAGAGTTCCACCTAATAAGGATCTATTAGCCTAAGAATATCCTTTTATATGCATCTTGATAATCAGTGAAATCTTTAAAGAGAAGATCCGGATCATACTTGGCAAGTTCCTGATAGGAGATTGATCCGCTAGCAACGGCAACGACTTTAGCTCCTATTGCACGCGCACAATAAATATCTTTAGGCGTATCACCAATTACTGTTACTGGAGCCTTAGACAGGTCCATTTTATAGTAAGCACCTCCTCTTTTTAAAGCTATCGGACCAAGCTCATTTCGGTCATGATGGTCATCCCCATAAGCACCAAAACAAAAATATTCATCCACTCGATACTTTTTCAGCTTTAATGCTGCACCATCAAGAATGTTACCGGTTAAGAGACCAAGTATCAGCTTACCGTTATTCGCTTCATAAGAAAGCCTATCCAGCAATTCTGCAATGCCAGGCATAAGAGAACCTATATAATTTGAATCAGATAGGTTGTCTCCAAGGCACTGGATATATTGAGCAAAAAAGGATTCACGTTCATCGACTGAATCTTCAATTCCAAGCGCTTCAAAAATCTCAATTATAAGCCCAGAATCTGTGCTACCAGCCATGTCCAAAGTTAAAGAACCTCCAGATTTTTTTAATTGAGAGGGGTAATTATTCTCAATGGCGCTATAAAACGCCTTCATTCCTGCACCTCCAGTAGTTAATAAAGTACCATCAATATCAAAAAGAATGACCTGCGGAAGATCCGACATTATGGACTCTTAAAAGAATAAGTGCCTAACCCCGCTTAAGTTTTGGCCGACCATCATCCCCTTCTAGCATAGCAATTTCATCAACAACATCTAAGTGCTGATGATCTTCATTGGGTCTTTCGAATTCTTCAATTTCCTCTTCCCCGTCTTCGTCATCAAAGTCATCATCAGCTTCGTCGGGCAAATCACCATGATTTTTGAATTTGGGTTTCTGTAAATGTTTAGGCAGAGGAGAAAGCATCATCGTGATGTTTCTTCCAGTCAGCTTCGGCTCCATATCAACGTGAGCAACGCCAGAAAGATCCTCTTTAACTTCTTTCATCAACTCAAACCCAACTTCCTTATGCGCCATTTGACGACCACGAAACATTAATTGTATTCGCACCTTGTCTTCGTCCATTAGAAATGATTCAGCGCGAGTGACCTTCATATTATAGTCACTTTCGCCAATGCCTGGTCTGAACTTAACTTCTTTAAGACGGTGCGTCTTTTTAGGTTGTTCTTTTTTAAGCTTCGCCTGATCGTACTTGTACTTGCCGTAGTCAACAATCTTGCATACAGGCGGGCGGGCATTAGAGGAAACCTCTACAAGGTCAAGACCCACACTCTTTGCCTTTCTTATAGCTTCATGGGTATCCATGACGCCTAGCTGCTTCTCTCCATAAATGACTCGAACTTTTGGAGCCCTGATACGATCATTGATCCGATCTCTGGGAGCCCATTTCCTGAAGTTTTTCTTTTTTGGCCTAGCGATAACTGTTCCTTCTTTTTTAAATGTTAGCGAAACATATTATATGTATGCTTCTTGGGATTTACCCATGTACGAAAATTAAATAATAGCATTATAAAAATAATCAATCTTCTATATCAAAGTGAACGTGAACTGACTTCCTCCGTAAGCTGAGATATGAACTCTTCGGGGCACATTGCACCGAGATCTCCGCGCTTGCGGTGACGAACTGAGATAGTGTTGGTTTCAACTTCATTAGCACCAATAATTAACATATATGGAACCTTTTCAAGCTGGGCAAGTCTAATTTTCGCTCCAATCTTCTCTGCAGAGTTATCCATGGACGCTCTTGCCCCCACTCCAAGCAGCTTATTTAGCTGTTCGCCCGCCTGTTCTGAAAACTTTTCCGAGATAGGTAGAACCCTAACCTGCTCAGGTGAAAGCCAAGTAGGGAATGAACCTTCAAAATGCTCTATTAATACCGCAACAAACCTCTCTAGTGACCCAAAAGGTGCCCTATGAATCATTACTGGGCGGTGCGGTTTATTGTCTTTACCTATATAACTAAGATCAAATCTTTCAGGTAAATTATAGTCAACCTGAACAGTTCCTAATTGCCACTCACGCCCAATAACATCCTTTACAACAAAATCAATTTTTGGACCATAAAATGCTGCTTCTCCTGATTCTTCAGTAAATGGGACATCCAAAGAGCTGGCAGCTTCCCTCAGAGCTGATTCAGCTCGGTCCCAGTTATCCGGATCACCAACATATTTTGTAGAGTCTACGTCTCTCAGCCCGACCCTGACGCGATAATCAACAATTCCAAGAGTATTCAAGACTACCTTAACCAATTCGAGACACCCCATAATCTCCTCCTGAACCTGATCATCAGTACAAAACAAATGTGCATCGTCTTGAGTGAAAGATCTGACTCTAGTTAGACCTCCAAGCTCCCCTGACTTTTCCCAACGATACACCGTACCGAACTCGGCTAAGCGAACGGGAAGATCTCGATAACTATGATGCTCGCTCGAATATATTTTTATATGATGGGGGCAATTCATCGGCTTCAACAAGAATCCTTCAGCCTCACCTGACTTAAGCCGATTAGTCAGTTCGCCACATGAACAACCCTCGTCAGCCAGTGCAGACATTGATTCTCGACCAACGATAGGAGAAAACTGACTCTCTTCATAATAAGGAAAGTGCCCACTTGTTTTATACAAATCCAACTTACCAATATGCGGAGTATATACCTGGCTATAACCTTTTTTATCCAGCTCTCCAGCAATGAATTTTTGTAATTCATTACGAATAATAGATCCTTTTGGCTTCCATAAAACGAGCCCCTGACCAACCGATTCATCAAAATGAAATAAACCTAAATCGCGACCCACTTTGCGATGATCACGTTTCTTAGCTTCTTCTAACTGTTCTAGATACTCATTAAGCTGGGTCTTATTCTTGAATGATGTTCCGTAAATCCGCTGTAGTTGAGGGTTATTGGAATCAGCTTTATAAAATGCGCTGGCTACTGACATCAGTTTAAACGCTTTACAATTACCAGTACGCGGGACGTGTGGCCCAGCACAGAGATCCCAAAAATCCCCATTCTTGAAAATTGAAATTTCTTCTCCTTCAGGAATATCTTCTAATAAATCAATCTTAAAGGTCGAAGGATTATTTCTTTCGCTGAGAGCAGCTAACCGACCACTCTGAGCCAAATTGAGAGCCTCTTCCCTTGAAACAATCATTCGTTCAAAGGTTTGGTTCTCTTTGACAACCTTAAGCATTTCATCCTCAATTCTCTCAAAGTCCTCCGGAGATATTCTATGCTCTAATTCAACATCATAATAAAAGCCATTTTCGACTGGTGGACCTGCAGCAAACTGTGCATCTGGCCATATTTTGGCAATGGCAGTTGCTAGAATATGAGCTGTAGAATGCCTGAGTCGCTCTATATCTGACATTTGTGAGCGCTCTTCGAGTGTCTTTCTATCGTTACTTTCCGCCATAATGTGAAAGATAACCCCTTAACCAACTGTGAGACATTTACAACTTGAAACCGGCCCAGATATGAGGATTGTACTGTGGCTACGGGGTGTAGCTCAGCTTGGTCAGAGCGCCTGCTTTGGGAGCAGGAAGCCGTAGGTTCGAATCCTATCACCCCGACCATTTTACATTAATATTGAATATTTTAACTGTTTTCTGCGAAAGTAGCTTAGAAAAGTTTCAATTCTGAAGTGCAGAACACCGGATCGCTATTAATAAAAGTTAAGGAGTCTTTTGACTCCGCAAAGTGGCAATTCAGAGAAGTTCCTGAAAAAAAAGTAATTGAATCTGAATTCGAAGCACATAACGCAAAAGTTCCTCTCCATGTCCAAGCATTTGAGGAATTGGGAGCCATTTCAGTTGTTTCTAGACTATCTTTCACTGTGAATTCAGCTGCACAAGCCTCTATCCATGATGCTCTAATGCGCACAAACATCACTCTTAATATCGGAAACTTCGAAACGAATCCAGAAAATGGCGAAGTTTATTTCCGAATCACTAATGTTTTTTCTGATGGGCAATGTGATGCCGGAGTTATCACAAGTCTGGTGCGCACCGCCATAGTAGAAATGGATCGTATCACTCCTTACCTTGCAGAAATTATACGCGATCCAAATCAGTCCATTTCTCATCTTCTTGCCAGAAAGGATCTCCTTCCAGAAATCAAATCTGATTTTGATTCTGAGATAAAATAGATTCAATCTACATTGAGAAAAATATCCGCATCTAATTAATGCTTTAATTTATTTTCAGCTCTACCCAGAGACTGTCTTTTGAAAAAATAGCATATAAATTCCAACAGCTATTAGAAAAATTCCAAAAGCCACCCTTAAGTAATCAGAGGATAAGCTTTTCATTAGCTCTGAACCTAATAGTGCTGCGACTACAGCTGCGATAGCAGCGAATCCGGCGATCCTCCAATCAACTAAACCCGCCTGAGCATAACGGAACGAAGAAACGGATGCCGTCACAATCATAACCGCAAGTGACGTTGCAATAGCCTGTTTCATTGAAAGATCGAGAAATCCCTTAAATGCCGGAACCATAATAATGCCACCTCCAACGCCCAGGAGAGAACCTAACAAAGCAGCCAAAGCCCCTATAATAATTGCTGAAAAAATTAATTGCATGAATATCGTTATATATAAAAAAATCTTATTGAGAACCTGCAAGCAAACGAATCACAAGTCTTTCGAGAACAATTCGATGATCCAGTGCGCTAGTGACCAGAGACCGATTAGCCTGAAGACAATCAGCTAAACCTTGTCGTAAATTACCTAGAGAAAAATTTCTGCTCTCTGATGAAGCAAGGAAAATAGGATAAACACTCAATCCACCATCTTTCTTCCTTGGTAAATGAGCCGTTTCAGATGCGGGCAACCTAGACAACGCAGCTTCATAAGATCTATAATTACCACCACCTCTAATGCCATGATGTTTAGCTAGATCCTTAGCAATCAATAATCGCCTAATGGTCGGCACTACTGCTGCAAGAAGAATGCCTATGGCATTCTCTCCCTGATATAACAAGTGATCTATAATTCTCAAGGCTCCAGATAAATTCTTCTTTGCTATACTATTACCCAATTCAAAAACGACTCCTGCTCTGGTAAGGGCGACCTGATTACTAACATGTTCAACTGTAATGGTTCGGTCATCATGCGAAAGAAATAGATCAATTTTTTCTAGCTCATTTCCAATCTGAGAAAAATCAGTGCCAGCCAACATCACAAAAAGTTCCAACGCTTCATCCTCAAAAAACAAACCCCTCTCCTTGGCAAGCTTTCGAACATGCATTTTTATCTGGTCCTGCCAACCGTCCCTACTCATGTCGGGGCGATCAAATATCTCAATTTTACCCAACTTTGAAATTTTCTTATAAAATGCTCTACGCTTATCGATTGAAGGTGCACTAAGAATAAAAGTGATTCCATTCGCCAAACCGTCCGCTAACACATTCGTCAATGATTCAGCCGCATCCAGAACTGATAATGCTTTACCTGTTTGTGAATCTGCAAAGATTGTCGCGCCTTTGAGCCAGACTACTTTTTCTCCACCAAAGAAAGGTAAGGTCTGAAGCGCTCCTATGGTTTGAGAGATAACCTTCACTGCAGCCTCTGCATTTTCAGCTACCCCATCAATGACCTCTGCTCCAAACTCCGCCTCCTCGGGAGGGACAAGTTTTCCGAAACAATTGAGCGCAGCCTCCTTGAGACGTGCCTCATCAGTGCCGACAAAAGCTAATATGTTAGTCGAAACTTTATCGGCAGTTTTTTTCTTTGCAGCCACACTGCAATCTGGTCTGCGATTTCATTCAAGAAAAGCAAAAAGAAGAAAACAAAGCTAAAATCCTTTATACTTGATGAGTCCTCTCCTAGATGCATTATTTGAAGAGTTAAATATCAACCAGCTCTAGCCTGGATATTACAAATCTATTCCGTTGCTACAGTTTAAAAACCACTAAACATATTATGAAAAAATACAGTATATTATTTTTAATCTTTGCTTTTGTCTGTGGGGCAATCAGCTGTGGCAAAAAAGAAGCCGACCCAACTACTTCAAATGAAGAACCTAAGGGATCATCTGAAGTTACAAAACAACCAGAGCCTGAGCCTGAGCCAGAG
>JABGYE010000173.1:0-3177 GCA_018675395.1 Akkermansiaceae bacterium | reverse complement strand
TGAGAGGTGCGTTCCTCCTGACCATGATGACAGCAATTTCAGGATGGCTAGCGGTTCTTTACTTAGTAAGGTTCCTTTGAATGGAGAGAACGTTTTACGAATGAGAGGTGAGCTCGATCCTGTTGATGCAGCTAGAGAGTACGAGGATACTTTACGTCAAAGGTCGAACACAGAAATTTACAGACATGACTTAATTCTTCTTGGAATGGGAGAAGATGGGCACATTGCGTCACTTTTTCCGGGCACTAGCGCAATCAATGAGAATGATCGGTGGGTCGTTTCTAATCATGTCCCACAGAAAGGTGAGAACAGAATCACTTTCACTTATCCAATTATCAATGCGGCGCGGAAAATTTTATTTCTGATCAAGGGTCAAGAGAAGAGGTCTGTCGTTGATCGTGTTCTCTCTGGGCAGTCTGATTTGCCGGTCTCTTTGGTTGATCCTGATGAAGGGGTAGTGACTTGGCTCCTTGGTTAGTTTTCAGACTGATAGAGTCGGTTCTGATTGATGAATTCCTTTACTTGAGGATTCAAAAGGGATGATGCCAATTGATCGGTTGCGAGGTGCTCTCGGATTGATGTGCTGGATGTTTCGTGGCTGAAATCAATGAAGATGCTCTTAAAATTATTCTTCGGTTCTGGGTTTTGACCTTCCCTTGGAAAGACAACGAAGGTGAGATTTTCTGAAAGCCTTTCAGGTTCTGCCCAAGTCTCAATCTTTTGCCACTGATCATTGCCGATGATCCAGAACATTTCCGATCCGGGAAACTCATTTATAAAGTGTTCAGCAGCTAACCATGAGTAAGAGGGCGATGGACGGTCAATTTCCCACCGTGACACGTCGATCCATTCATGTTCTTGAGTTGCTATTTTAAGCATCTCAAGCCTCTGATCTGGAGAAGCTGAAGGGATATTAGTTTTATGGGGTGAATTTAGGCAGGGAAGGAAGATGATCTTGTCGAGGCCAATTGCTGATCTTGACTCTATCGCAAGATCAACATGACCAAGGTGAATTGGATCAAAACTTCCCCCAAAAATTGCGATTTTAGATTTAACTGGCATTGCCGACTTTAGGCAATGTGTTGGTAATTCTCTTTGAGGTCAATAAACGTCTCTTCTGTACCGCTTATTGGTTTTCATTTCATTAACATATTCTGCGGCCTCGTCTTCAGATTTGCCACCGTGCTCCATAATTACCTTATGTATTGCCTTGTCAACGTCGGGGGCCATTCTTTCAGCGTCTCCGCAAACATAAAATATTGCTCCTTTTTCTAGGTACGACCAGAAGTTGGCACCTTCCTCAATAATTTTGTGTTGGACGTAAACTTTCTCTCCTTGGTCTCGTGACCAGGCAGTTGAAATTTTATTCAGTGTTCCATCTTCTAAGAAGCTTTCCCATTCGTCCTTGTAGAAATAGCAACTCTGTTCATGAATTTCGCCAAAAATTAACCAAGCATCGCCTTTGGCGTTAGTTTGTTTACGCTCTTGAAGGAATGCCCTGAACGGAGCAATTCCTGTGCCTGGGCCACACATGATGATGGGCGCATCTTCGTCAGGATCGGGTAAACGGAAACCTTTGCCGGGGGTGATGAAGCAGGAAATCTTAGAGTCCTCAGTGGCTCTTTCTGATATCCAGCTAGAGCAAACTCCTTGGCGTTTTCTGCCATGGCTCTCGTACTCGACGATTGCGACAGTTAAATCTACTCTGTCCGGATGGTACGATAAGCTGGATGCGATAGAGTAGAGTCGGACGTTGAGTTTTTTGAGTAGGCCGACAAATTCTGATGCTTCGAATTTTGCTTCTGGATTCTCCTTGAGAACATCAATGATGTCACGGCCCCACAAATGGTTTGCTAGATCTTTCTTTTTTTCACGATCCAAGAGTGAAGAGAGTTCTGCGTTTTCAGCTTTCTCTGCGATTGATCTTAGTAATTTTTTGTCCGGAGTCGTGATGACGTAGTTTTCAATTAAGGCCTTTGATAGAGTTATCTCTTCTTTGGTTGGGTTGATTACAGTTTCATCGCCTGAGAATCCGAGAGTCTCAATTAATTCGTTAGCTAGGGCCGGATCGTTCTGTGGTAGAAGGGCAAGAGAATCGCCTGGGGTAAAACTGAGTCCTGATCCGAGGAGATCAATTTCAAGGTGCCAGGTTCTTTTAGTTTCGCAGCCTTCTGTGAGTAGTTTCTTACTACAGATACTAGCTAATAGTGGGTTCTTCCGGTTAAAAACGGGAGGTAGCGGTTCCGTCATAATGCAATGATTTATTATCAATAATGATGATTTATCATTGTGTATACAGTTTTTTTGTAAAGCACTGAAGCTTAAAGAATTTGATTTATGAAGCGCTCAGTATCGAATGTTTCAAAATCAGTAACTTCTTCTCCCAGGCCCATGAACCGAGTTGCGGTTCCAAGCTCATTTGCTATTGAGGCGACGATGCCCCCCTTGCCGCTCCCGTCCATTTTTGTCACAATTAAACCTGTAAGCTCAGTAGCGGCATGAAATTCCTTTGCTTGTGACAGAGCATTTGATCCGGTAGTAGCATCAACGACAAGGAGAACTTCGTGAGGCGCATTTTCGTTCTTTTTAGATATGGTTCTCTGAATCTTTTTCAACTCCTCCATCAAATTGTGCCTAGTGTGAAGTCTTCCGGCAGTGTCACATATTAAGAAGTCTGCATTCGCCTCGATAGCAGCAGAGTGGGCGTCAAAGCATACTGAGGACGGGTCTGACTTGTATTCACCTTTGATAAGGGGGACATCGATTCGGGTCGCCCATATTTCTAATTGTTCAATTGCTGCAGCACGAAAAGTGTCAGCGGCAGCAAGTATGACGCTGTGACCCTTGGACTTAAGTAGGGCAGCAAGCTTTGCACAGGAAGTGGTCTTTCCTGTGCCGTTCACACCAACGACAAGGATGACTTTGGGGCCTTCTTCTGATGGGGAAATTTCAACAGAGTCAGTGGGCAAGATTGAGCGAATTTCATTGCGGCACGCTTCGATGATATCTTCAGGATTAATGGATTTTCTTTTTTCCTGAAGTGAGTCAATTATTTGCATTGATAATTGAACGCCGAGGTCACCAGATATGAGAGTTTCTTCCAATTCGTCCCAGTCAAACTTTTCGCGGGAAAACTTACTTAGGATCCTTTTAAATAATCCGGCCATATATTATTCA
>JABGYE010000110.1:0-5936 GCA_018675395.1 Akkermansiaceae bacterium | reverse complement strand
TCGCGAACCATTCCCTCATACGTTCCCGGCCCGCGTCCACCACACCCAATAAGTGCAGCACCATAAGTTTCACTTGGAGGAGTATGCCCCTGACCACCTATTACGTGCCTAGGAACAATCTGGAAAGAGGCCGCGCTCGCAACAGAAGCCTTAATAAATTTCCTACGGTTACTTTTCATTCCTAGCTTTTACCTAAAAAAGCATGAAGCTACAAGAATACTGTAAGATTAAAAATGCATCTTGTTCAGCGCAGCAGAAATAAGGCTAAAATTTGCTAAGGAAATTCCTTCCTAAATAGGCTAATTAGGAGATTAACTTTAATTCTCAGGGAATCCGTCAAAGATCTGGTCAGATAATAGAAACTTCAGGGCAAAGCCTTGAGACGAACAAGGAACCTTCTCTCGGGTGCAATGGAATCGAGAAAATGAACTTTAATCTGATCAATTCCAGAACCGTAGTAATTCTCTTGAGTTTCAATAGTAATGTGTGCCTCGTCTTCGGCAACCAAGGTCCAGTTAACAGTATCGATTGAATATTCCAAAGCTGAAGAAACCGAAATTGCTGCGTTCTGCGAATGCCTATAGGAAATAATAAATTCACCAGGATATTCATCTTCGTCTTCGATGCGGAAGGGAACATAATCCCATTGAGGAAGCAAATTATTCGTATCAACAAGAGCATCTGAAGCCCCTAATACAAAAGCCAATCCGTTAGCCGTCCCGTCTTTATTGGGGTCAGCCTCAAATGCAGCATCTGGTCCAGAAAGGCCTGATATATTTTCAGCCCATTGATCATAGGAGATGACGGCAGGGTCCACGATCACTGCTATGCTACCATCAACGTAGAGACGATTATCCCAAAGTAACCCTGGTCCAGGTATTATTGGATCAATTGCCTTTGATCCTCCATGAATCAAAGGTTTATTAAATATCTGAAATACCTGATCTGGAGCATATGGACCTCCTATATTCAAAATTTTAACAGAACCTTTAGTCATTTCCTGACCTTCCAACTTTTCCACCTCAAGGACTCCACTGACATTTACTTGGTCACAATTAGGCAACTGATCAGGGTCCACCTCCACTTCTATATTACCATCTAACTTAAGACCATCCATGAAAGTTAGAGAACCAAGTTCTGATTGAGATCCTGGGCATAGATTCGCATTTTCCGCAATAAAAGCTCCAGCACCGATCTGACCTGTGCCTCCCAATATCCCAGCTTCATTCACAATGATTTCGCTACGAGCAAGATTTCCAACCACTTCAAGCCTGCCATTCTCAACTATAGTTTTTCCAGAATAATCCCCGTCAATTAGAGTGAGTGTACCTGAATCCGTCACACTTATCCCACCGTCTCCAATAATGTTTCCTGAAAAAAGAGCATTAGTCTGAGTAGCAACGCTGAGAACCTTACCATTAAGGTCAATTTCAGTTTCCACATTCAATCTAGATTCTGATGATATGACCCATCTTTGATTAGCCTGTAACTTCAGTGACCCTATTCCCTGCAAAGTAAGATTCTGCAAACTTTCCGACATATCAATGCCCCCATCAAAAAGCTCTAACGTTCCTTCAGAATTTTTAATCTCAATTACAACATCTTTATTCAGACTTTCCTCCAACCGGATCCGTCTTAATTGCTTCACCACAGGATTACTAAAACTTAGCTGATTCTCGCCAGTAAAAGAATCCTTCCAGACAGCAACCGCATCAGGAGCATTTGGCTGTTTATTTGAAGACCAATTAGCGCCCTCATACCAAAAATTGTTAGTTTCTCCAATCCATTCAGAAGCGGCAGAACCACCGACTATGGTAATAGTTTTACTCAGTTTGGTTGTCTTACCCTTCATATCCGAAACCTGAACACTTAAGGAGAACTTACCTATATTATTCTTAGTGAAGGTCAGACTACTGGCACTTGTATTGCGAGGAATTCCACCATTACGCCACATACAAGCAACTTCATCGCCATCAGGATCATTCCCTTTGACAATGACCGTTAAAGATTCTCCGGCAGGCCATGTTTCTGGTGCATCCCAAGTAGGCTGCGGCGCTCGGTTGCCAGTAAAATTTCCGCGATTAATTCTCACATCGATGTACTCGTTTGGAGCCGTACCACCTCGCCCTAAGTTAGTAATATACACATTACCTGCATTATCAGAAAAAGTTTCCCCGGGTTGTAGGGCCTGATCATCGGTTCCTCCAGTACCCTGATGCAAATCAAGCAACGTAACACTCTTGCCGGCTGCACCACGGTCCCAGTAAAAAACAAGACCTTGGCGCATATGATAATTTTTTTGGTTGGAAGCACTTAATTTATTTAAGAGCCTCGAGCGGTACCCAATCCAATAATACATATTAGTTTTGGTTGTCCTTTTAACCCTCAATGCCCGCTCACTATTCGCCTTAGCAATGTCCTTCTGGTCGAAATTATATAGCCGCTTAGTAAAACTGCCATTAGAAGAAATATTATGACGACCAGTAATCCATTTGCACCGCCACTTTTCGTAAGGGTCTGGATCAATGCCTCCACTTTTCATGAATTGCCATGGATCATTTTCCAATTTTCCCTGCAAACCTATCGGGTTATCACCATTTGGCACCCATCTCCTCTGATGCCCAAAATTAAAATTGTGCCCCATCTCGTGAATCGTTGAGCCTCCGGTTCCTTTAGCCCAAAATCGCTTACCTCCGACTGTGGCGTGGGATCCAACTGAACCTCCTCCAAAATAATAACCAACGATATTATAACTATTAGTATTGTGACCTGCATTAGTTGCTTTTAGGTCAGCCCTAGTCGCCATTTCAGAGGCCGTATAACTTGCCCTCTTCCCTAGCTTAACCTCTACCGTATGATAGACAAAATTTAACCTACCAAATGAAAATCTTTCAAAATTACTCTTAGCTACTTTCAGTTTTTTACTAATAGCTTCTAAACTAGGAGCATTATGAGCATCAGAGAAATCAATGCGGATTCCCAATACCCTAATATTTCCTGTAGTTTTAGCCGCTTCGGCAAGAGGTAAAGTCAGAAACAATCCATTAAAAAATAAGAATAGAGCCACCACTAATTTGGGCGGCAATATAAAAATAATTAATCGCAGAGTTTTCATCAGTCATACAAACTGATCATTAATGCCGTTCAATAATTGGAACAGTAATTAAAAGATTCTGAGTTACCTAGTATCCTCTTAAAAAACTTACTCCCCCATCAACTTCTTCAAAGTCGGCTCAATAGATTCAGCCCATATCGTATAACCCTCCACGCTTAGATGTAAAAGGTCAGGCATTATCTTACGAGTTAAGGTACCATCAGGCTCAAGAAACTTATCCCCAATATCAAGATAATGAACATCCTTACCGTCCGCTAGCTTCTTAAAAATCGCATTTGCCTTCTCATTGACCTGACGACGACCATCATCCTTGTTTGCTCCTCTTGGAAAAACGCCAAGTAAAAGAACCTTGGTCTTGGGAAGCTTTGTTCGTAACTGTTTCGTTATTGCGGCCAAACCATCAGCAATCTCCTCAGGAGAGTTATTACCCGAGTTATTGGTTCCAATCATTACTACTGCCACTTTTGGAGAGATTCCCTTGACGTTTCCATTATCAAGCCTCCAGATGACGTGCTGAGTACGATCACCACCGATCCCTAGATTAACGGCATTTCGTTTACTATAAAATTTCCCCCAAACAGTCTTCCCCTTACCTTCCCAACCATGAGTAATCGAATCACCTATCAGCACCAAATCCACTGTGCCTAGAGCCACTCGCTGATTAAAAGATTCATGACGTTTCATCCACCCACCTGACCTTGGGACAGGTTTGACGGCAGAATGCAAATCATTTGCTTCCACTGAAAATTGTGAAGACAAACAAATAAAAAGAATTAAAGAAAAGGATACATATTTCATGATGTTAACTTCATAAATAATCATAGAGAATCGGTCAATAACGATCTACTTAACTATAAAAATAATTAATCAGAAAAATCTAAGATTAACTTAATTCAGGCCGCTCATATCCAAGCCTAAGATTGTCAATGGCACCTCGCTTCCGGTTAGAACCTACAGATTAGATGACTCGGCGCATAAAAGTAATAGCATAAAATATAGATTACCCGATCACTTCGGTTCAACTGCTTCATTACCTACCCAATCCCTCAAATAATCCTGATCCTCTTCGCTAAGTGAATTAATCGGAACAATGAATTTCTTATTGTCATCACGAATTAATTTCACTTTATCATCTGAAACTGCTACTATTTTAGCCTTAATCTTAGTTCCTGATTTATTGGTAAAGACCCTTAGCTGATCATCAGTGACTGACTCTTGTTCGCACCAACAGGGCAACTCTTGCAAAGAAATATTAGGCCCCTTGTATTTAACATTTAGAGCTTCTCCACCTCCACCCTCAAAATAGAACACTTCAATTTTTCTCCAACCCTTGCGAAGCTCGACTTCTCCAGACTTAGTTATTGGTGCATGAATTCCATTATTATCGACTATTAGTTGCCTATCCACGAGCAATGCACTTCCATCATCACTGGTAGTTTGAAATGTGTACAACCCCGACTCCTTGATATCTAAGTAACCTGTAAAGGCCAAAGCATAACCATCGGTTTTATCAGCCATTGTCAGATTAAAATCATTAGAAATACCTGTCTTAAGAACTTTAAGATTACCAAAATCAGGTAAAGCCGGCCAAGAACCCTCATAATATTTGTAACTGACTCCCAAGTTAAGCATTCTGACCCCGTACTTTCGAGGTTGGGCCTTACTAAAAGTTGACTCTGCAACACTGCTCACAACTCCATCATCTCTATAAAATCTGGCACGAATAGTAGTAGTTTGCCTCACCTCTATTGGATTAGCGTAAATAGGTGATTTTTTATCAGGAAGTGAACCGTCCAGAGAATAGTGAATACTTCCGTTACTCTCTATCGGCTTCAAATTGATTGTTGAACTATTTGAAAAGAGCCTCTTCCCGCCAATTTCAGGGGCACTACTACCAGTCCGAAAGGGAAATGCGGGTAACCCATCACTGTTCTGCAAGTTAGTGTTGGATAAATAATTCCAACCAAGGCGAATTAAGACAGGCTTGGGAACTTTCTTACTTGCCACTAACACTGTCTTTCCATCGATTACCGCTTTAGCCGGATAAAACTCCCCATCTCCAGAAATCTCAAATCCGCTAATCTGCTCATTATTTCGCGTTTTCAATCCAGATCCAACATGATCAAAGTTCACTCTAATCATGTGCCCCTCTACATTCATTGACTTGAAGGTCGGCCCAGAAAAGGAACCGTCTCTCCCATAATCTTTTGCTAGGGCCCAGAGAGCCAATCTCTCTCCTACTCCACGCTTGTCACGGGGATGGACTGGATCTCCACCAATATCATTCGTAGAAACAATACCTGTATTCTTAATGGAAAGAGTACGAGCCTGCGCTTCCCAGAACAAAGGTAAATTTTCTCCTAGTCCTGGTGCCAGTTGAACAAGATAGAAGGGGAAATCGCCCTGCTTCCAGATCTGACGCCAAGAATCAATCAGGGCCTTCTGTTTATCAAAGTAATTTGCTCTGTCTCCTGCCCAAAAATTCGTTTCACCTTGGTACCAAATTGCTCCGCGAATCCCATATGGTATGACCGGAGCTATCATTCCATTATACCAAAAAGCCTGCCCCGAATGAGGTGAAAATTGTTCAATGGGCATCCCCCCCACTGCCGCCTCTATCAGGCCTACAGTAACATCAAGATCCTTGACCAGTTTTTTACCAAAGAAAAATCCAGCCCCTGAAAATCCAGCTACAGTCTCAGGTGAAGATAGAGCCCACGTCCCATTCACATCCTGTATGGGCGATTGCTTCCATGTAGTAGCAACATTGAACAATCGCAGCTTTGGGTTATTGGCTGACTCTAATTCCTTTTCATAGTTA
>JABGYE010000336.1:0-6191 GCA_018675395.1 Akkermansiaceae bacterium | reverse complement strand
GAAGCCTGCGGGCAATACTTTGTTAACCATCGTTGGTTAGGGGGTATGATGACGAACCTTGCAACGATTCGCAAGAGTGTTGATAGACTTGAATATCTTGAAGGTCTTGAAAATTCTGTTGAGAAAAAATTAATGAGTAAGAGTGAGCTTGCTTCACTTAACAGAGAGAGGGAAAAACTTTTACGTAACTTAAGAGGTGTTCGCAACATGCACAAATTACCGGACGCGGTGGTCATTGTGGACTCTGCTCGTGAGCTTATTGCGGTTAATGAGGCGCGCAGATTAAATATACCTGTCGTGGCAATGATTGACTCTAATGCTGACCCTTCAAATATTGCTTATCCGATTCCAGCGAATGATGATGCGATTAGATCTATCCGTATCGTTCTGCAGAACCTTATTGATCCAGTCATTGCGGCAACGGATGGAGGAAAATTGGTTAAGAAGAAGAGGCCCGATCTGGAGTCCTGATAAAGAAAACATTCAGTTAATTATTGACTGAAAGAATCAATTTTATGAGAAGAATTGGATTTCCATTTTTGATTTAAAACTATCTAGAAAATATAAACGAAACTAATTACCATGGCTGAAATAACTGCTTCCTTAGTAAAAGAACTCCGAGATAAGACAAACGCGGGCATGATGGAGTGTAAGAATGCGTTAAAGGAAACTGGAGGTGACGTGGATGCAGCAATCAAGTTCTTAAGGGAACGCGGTGCCATTAAGGCTGCCAAAAAAGCTGACCGTGAAGCAAAGGAGGGCATTGTTTCAGCCAAAATTGATGCTGAATCTAGATCAGGAGTTCTTGTAGAAGTAAACTGCGAGACTGACTTTGTCGCAAAGAATGATAATTTTAAGGCATTTGTAAATGAACTGACAGATGCGGTTGCAGGTTCTGATGCTTCTGACATTGAATCTGCTAATTCAATTTCTAAGGATGAAGGATCGCTTGATGATTTTGTCAAAGCTAAAGTCATTGAGCTTGGGGAGAATCTTCAATTTAGAAGAATGGTTAGGTATGATGTTGAAGGTTCCGGCGTAGTAGCATCCTATATTCATTTGGGAGGAAAGGTGGGCGTTCTTCTTGAAGTTAATTGTGGCAAGGATGATACAGCGTCTAATGATTCATTCCGTGAATTAGTAAAGGATTTGACATTGCACATTGCAGCGGCATCTCCAGCTGGCATTGGCCGAGATGAGATTTCCAGTGATCTTGTTGAAACAGAAAAAGATCTTTTCCGCAAGCAGATGGAAGATAGTGGTAAACCACCCGAGATCATGGAAAAGATTATCGAAGGGAAGCTTGGAAAATTCTACAGTACAGTGTGTCTTCTTGAGCAAGGATTTATCAAGGACCCTGATCAGACTATCAGTGATTTACTCGCAGCCAAGGGTAAGGATCTTGACGATGAACTTACCGTTCGCCGGTTCACTCGGTTTGGGGTTGGTGAAGTATAGGCGTTTCTTTTTCCGTATTAGAAAAACCTTCTAGTTGAGAAGATCGGGCGAGGACTGCAAATCCTGTTAATGCAGTCATCAAATGTTTCTTCGTTGCTGAGTATTCCTATTTCTACTCTAAGGAAATAGATTGGTAATTCATCATTTTTAATTTTCGGGAATCTCACAAAATCTTTTTCAGTCGTTACGATCATGTCGAGATCTCGGTTAATGCATTGATCGACGAATCTTTCTATTTCATTTTTTTTGTACCGGTGATGATCCGTGTAACGGCGAGTAATTTCAATATTAGCCCCAAGATTTCGCAGTCCGTCCTCAAAGCTTTCAGGCACTGCTATTCCTGAGACTGTGCCAACATATTTGTCTTTGAGGTGCTCTAGTGGGAGTTCTTCTCCGGTAACAATGTTCTTTAGATATTTTGGCTTGTGAGAACATTCGATAATTTCGGCTGTCCGATTATATTTTCGAATTCTTTGGATCAGCTCTTTATTAGAAGTTCCATCGCATTTTGTGATAAAAATATAGGTCGCTCTTTTAAGATTTTTTGGAGGCTCTCTGAGCGTTCCTCTGGGCAGGAGTTTTTCATTACCGAACGGAGAGTACTTATCGATTAATACGATGTCGATTCTGTGCCTTAGCCTCAGATATTGGAAACCATCATCGAGTAGGAGTGTGTCTGCATCGAACTCTTTTATAGCGTGAAGTCCTGCCTTGACTCTGTCCTTGTCCACTACTATGGCAACATCTTTGAGATTTGTTGCTAGCATATAGGGCTCGTCTCCAGCTATTTTTGAATCTAGGAGCACTTTTTTTCCGTCAGTGACGACCCTTGGTGGTTCTTGTCTGATGGGGCTTCCTTTTACCTTGTCACTGATTTTTTGTTTAAGTGTTGGTTTAACACTTTTGTATCCACGGCTGAGGATGGCAACGCGTCTGCCTCCTGCGGTCAGAGCCTTGGCAAATTTTTCAACGATAGGGGTCTTGCCTGTTCCTCCGACCGTTAGATTGCCTATACTTACTACTAAACAGCCCAGATTATGCTCTCTTTTAATTCGGCTTTTATAAAGCCAGAGCCTTAAGCTGACCAGATAACGATAGATAACTGACATTCCCGATAGCAGAAACCGTATCGCGCTTGCCCGAAATCCTTTACGTCGGTTAAGGATCACGTCAATCGCGAATTGTTCGAGCTCTTCTAGGCTTTCTTTCATCAATAATAGTGTGTCTTTACCGCCTTTATTTCATAACAGACTAAGCTAAAGCTTGCCACCGCGCTATGAATCTATTACCAAATGCTCATGGAAAGACCCGATTCTAGAAAAATTGATGAACTTAGAGCTATTTCTTTTGTGCCTAATATAGCCCCAAATGCTACCGGTTCGGTCTTGGTTAGCTTTGGTCAGACCCGTGTCATTTGTGCTGCAATTGTGCAGTCTGGAGTGCCTCGGTGGATGAAGGAACAAAAAGTAGAGGGTGGCTGGCTGACTGCAGAGTACTCAATGCTACCCTATTCGACTGGAGGAGGCCGCAAGCCGCGCGATATTATGAGGGGAAAGATGGATGGACGTAGTTCGGAGATTCAACGTCTCATCGGCAGGTCCTTGCGAGCCGTTGTCGATTTGAAATTGCTCGAGGCTAATACTGTATGGGTTGACTGTGATGTTTTGCAGGCGGACGGTGGTACTAGGACAGCATCAATTACAGGGGCCTCTGTTGCTTGTGCGATTGCTTTTAATCGCATGTTGGCCGAGGGTCGATTAAAGCAATCACCACTTAAGAAGCATGTTTCTGCCGTGAGCTGCGGGATTTATCAAGATGTTCCAATTCTTGATTTGTGCTACCTAGAGGATCGGGACGCAAGGGTCGATTTCAACATTGTTATGACACAGCAATTGGATTTTGTTGAATTGCAGGGATCAGGTGAAGAGGCTTCATTTAGCAATGATGAAATGGAATCGATGCTTTCATTGGGGAGGAAAGGAATTACTGAAATTGCTCAGCTTCAGGAAAGCGCAGTCAATGATGCAAAGGGTCCTGTGGATCAGGATGCAGCAGAAAAGTTAGCTGGACATTTTAATAATGATTAATTTCGTTGGCTCTTTCCGGTCCGATGCATGCATTCAATAGCTTGGGCATAATAATAAGAATCTGATCGTGTCTGAAATTGATTTAGATTTAATTTCCAGTGCCGCCGTCACGGCAGGTTCGGTGATAATGGATATTTATGGGCGTGACTTTGAAGTGAATTTCAAATCCGATCAATCGCCTCTCACTGAAGCCGACAGTCGGGCCAATGCAGTCATAATCGATGCTCTCTCTACCCATTATCCAGACATCCCGATTATTTCAGAGGAGAACAAGGAAATTGCTTATGCTGAACGTTCTGAATGGGAGCAGTTCTGGCTCGTTGATCCTCTGGACGGAACCAAGGAATTCATCAAGAAAAACGGTGAGTTTACGGTTAATATTGCACTCATTAAGAAAGGATTTCCCGTTGCCGGTATCGTATATAGACCGGTAGAGAGGATCTCCTATTCTGCCGAATCAGGCTCTGGTGCATTCAAGACATTAATTGGAGGCGAAACTCAAAGGATCCTTAATGAAAGGCATTACTTGGATGAAGAGAAGGTTTCAGTCGTTGCTAGTCGTTCTCATCTTACACCAGAAGTGGCAGATTTTGTTGAGGGGCTAAAGGAATTGGGAAAGGAAGTTGAGCTTATTTCTGTAGGGAGTTCTCTTAAGTTGTGCCTTGTTGCTGAAGGGTCAGCAAGCGTTTATCCACGTTTCGGACCGACCATGGAATGGGATACGGGCGCTGCACATGCCGTGGTGTTGGAATCTGGAAGAAATGTGATAAATCATGAGACAGGTGAATCGTTAATATATAATAAACCGTCACTGTTGAATCCCTGGTTTATTGTTGAGTAATCTTGAGGAAAGGAATTGGAAAAGAAGATAATTTGCACGAATCCTTTTTTGGAACTTATCTTTATTTAATATGAGGGTCATTGTCATAGGTGCTGGATTTGTGGGTAAGCCTCTCTGTGAACTTATGGAAGGGGCAGGGCATCATGTCATTCGTGTGACTAGAAATGGGGCGGATAGTTCAGTGGCATGCGACGTTTCCAATCTCGAATCTTTGACGATGTTAAGAGAAGGAAAGGGAGCAGCTGATATTGTCATTCATTGTGCCAGTTCTGGGGGCATTGGAACGGACCGTGCGATTCGTTATCAGCAAGTATATGTAGATGGTTGCAATAATATAATAGAGACCTTTCCAGATTCTCGTTTTGTATTTGTTAGCAGTTCAAGCGTGTATGGTCAGAGAGATGGTTCAGTAGTTGATGAGGAATCAATTGCGAAGCCTCTTTCTGTTACTAGCCAATTGCTTCTTCGAGCTGAAAGCATTACTTCTGAGTTTGGAGGCTCTATTGCTCGATTAGCTGGAATCTATGGTCCTAGAAGGTCCTACCTATTAAAGAAATACATTGAGAAGAATGCGCAGATTGATGGAAACGAGTCTGATTCAGATGGTCGTTGGATCAATCAGATTCACAGAGATGATGCAGCTAGTGCATTAGCTCATATGGTTGAGAAATCTGAGATGAATGGAATTTACAATGTTTGTGACGATACGCCGATGCTGCAGAGGGCTTGTTATGAGGAATTCGATCGCCGTTTTAAATATGGATTACCGGAAGTCAAACCAGCCATTGAAAGTAAGGCACGGGGTTGGACTCATAAGAGAGTTTCTAATAGTAAACTTAAGGAGACTGGATGGGTTCCTAAGTACCCTTCATACTTTGATGCTTTGGACAAAGATAACGAGTTGTTATCCTCCATCATAGGTGTTTAAAAACTATACTCAGATTGGTATTTTATTCTAGGCGAGGACAGGCTTAATAACGTTAGCAGGTCTGACGCCAGTGAGACGGAAATCGAGTCCTTGGAACTTATGAGTGAAACGTTCATGGTTAATACCAAATAGGTGTAAGAGCGTTGCGTGCAGGTCTCTTACATTAACGATATCCGTAACAGAATTGTATCCCAGTTCATCTGTTCCTCCGTGGCTCACTCCTCCCTTGATGCCTCCGCCTGCCATCCACAGGGAGAATCCTTTGATGTGATGATCCCTTCCGTTCCCTTGTGCCATGGGTGTTCTACCGAACTCTCCTCCCCAGATGACCAGCGTGTCATCCAACATTCCTCTTTCCTTGAGGTCTTGAATTAATGCAGCGCTGCCACGATCAACGAGACCTGCTGTATTTTTTGAAGCGTTTTTAATGCCTCCGTGATGGTCCCATCCACGATGATATAATTGGATGAAACGGACCCCTCGTTCGGCAAGGCGCCTGGCAAGGAGGCAATTTGACGCAAATGATCCATCGCCGGGCTTGGCTCCGTAGAGGTCAAGGATTCTCTGAGGTTCCTTGGAGACGTCCATTAGACCAGGAACTGATGCCTGCATCTTAAATGCCAGTTCGTACTGAGCTATTCGGGCTGATATTTCCGGATCATCAACTTGATCATTATGGATTCCGTTCAGTGCGTTCACCGAGTTAACAACGGACTGCTGATCTTCTCTAGTTACCCCTTTTGGGTTGGTAACGTAAAGGACCGGATCTCCTTTAGAGTGAAAAGGGACACCTTGAAAACGGCTTGGCAAGAACCCGCTGTGCCATGGTCTAGCAGCAATGGGCTGATTTTGCCCGCCCCCGACAGATGTTAAGACT
>JABGYE010000050.1:0-10959 GCA_018675395.1 Akkermansiaceae bacterium | reverse complement strand
TCATAGACAGAATCCTCATCAGTGTCTGCCGTGTGTGGATCGGTACCTGCATCATCAGCATCGACGAACGTTCCCGTGTTAGTTTCCACCCCATCGAGGAGACCATCCGAATCAGTATCCGGGACCAGAGGATCTGTGCCGGTATTTGATGCATTAATGAAGTTACCGGTCCCTGTCTCAACATTATCAGAAAGCCCATCATTATCAGTATCAGCTTCCTGTGGATTAGTTCCAGCAACGAACTCATCAATATTTTTCAACCCATCTGAATCAGGATCTTCCGCCGAATCATCGACTGTCTTATCCAGATCATTTTCATCCTCATAATAATCAGGCATTCCATCACCATCGAGATCATCAAGGATCCTAATGACTACGGAATTAATTTCCCAGTTAGGGATTCCGACGCCGCGCGAGGCACAGTCCCAGGCTCCTAAAAATCTTATGCTGAGACTACTGCCAGCCTCAATACTTCCAAGCTTTGCAGTACTGGTAATGAAATCACCAGCAAAGTACCCTTCCGAATTTCCATTAAATCCGTCCCCTCCTTTAATGACATGATTTCCAATCAGGTTACTGAAAGTATAGCCGTTCTCACTGAAATCGTCAGTCGGAACGGTCTTGAATTCCTCCCCATCAATTGAATACTGTAAAACGGTCCCGTCCCACTCTGGCTCGATACTGTATCGATGCGCAAAACTCACTTCGATACCCGCAGTGATAGGAACATCAATTTCCGGACTCGTTATATAATTGGTTGCCGGACCCTGATCATCACCTTCCATTGACCATGTCCCTGGGTCCTCATTATAAAGAGAGGGTATCGGAGAGTTCCCTTCCGCCAGTTCAATGAATCCCCCATCATCCTCAACGAAGTCCTCAGACAACAGAATCGAAGGATCAGAGATCGCCTCAACAGTGAATGTATCAATTTCCCAGTTTGGCAATCCAGGTCCTCGGGCAGCTTCGTCCCAGGCGCCCACAAAACGTATCACTACATTTTCTTCCGCGTTAAGGTCCCCAAGATCGACGATGCTCGTAATGAATTCTCTCTGAGAATAACCTTCAGAATCACCATTAAATCCTTCACCGCCCTTGAAAACGTGATTCCCTTTCAAGTCACTGTAAGTATATCCATTCACCGTAAAAGAACTATTTGGTATGAACTCAAAGTCTCCACCATCGATGGACAATTCTAATGCTACGGCGTCCCATTCAGCTTCGATGCTGTAACGATGATCAAAAATAACCCGAACTCCCCAGGCCCCTTCAAGTTCAATTTCAGGGCTAGTCAGAAAATTAGTGGCTGGGCCGCTATCATCACCTTCCATTGACCATGTCCCCAAGTCCCCAGTTGATGTCGCTAAATGGATAGCTATGATGGGATCACCCGCAGCGAGTATGGAATTTCCGCCCGCTTCTTCTGCATCAAAGAACTGAACCTCGGCAATTTGCATGGAATTGTCTACCGGATTCTTCACCGTAGGAAATATCAACCGGTAAGAAGAGTAAGCGCTTGCGTTAGGGAAATTGACGACCGTGCCCGGAGTATTACGGGAATCCGGCAAGCTAAGATCACCAGAGGTTATTTCGGTCCAGTCCTCGCTATTTCCCAAACTATGATCCGTGCTGAGAATTGGATCATTTGTGCCATACAAAATAAAACTAGCAGGGTCTCTGGCGGAAACATCGTTAGCAGTGGCCAAAGAAATACTGCGAACGATCGAGTCACCCAAAGACGGAGTCACAATGAACCCCGTATTGAGCTTGGCAAAATTAAGATACTTCGTTGAAAAATTTCCATCGATTGCATGGAATGCCTGCTCATTGCCGGGTGACCTGCTCGCGGAAGGCTGAGGATCAAAAGAAAAGACAGCCGGTATCGGACTATTGCCCGTAGCTTCCTGAACAAATGCCCCATTATCATCCTCGAAGTCCGTATAATAAAGCTCATCTGCTACAGCTTTTGTGGTGAAAAATCCTAGTACTGTAAAAATGAAAAGGCCTTCAAGCCAAATAACTCGTTTCATTGTTTATTTATTTTAAAGATTAATGCCCCTAGAAATACCCTAGGAAAGATGACTGCCAATTAGGCAGTCGAACGATTGTCAGCAAAAAGGAAAAATAATCAACTCTAAATTGATTTATAACTCTTTGGTTACCAGATGATTAATATTCATTGAATAATAACTCGAATCTCAATTGGTTGCTTCACTGAAGAATTTCCAAAAGGGCCGCCTCTTTCGCAGCTTTAGATTGAAAGTCCAAGGCCCTAAAATAACGGGCCCGCTCCTGTTCCTGAGTCTTTGGGTCCTTGAGAATCTTGGCAATCAAACGGGCCGTTCCCTTGGCGCGGCTCCGCCAGATAATATCCTTTCCCGAATCTGAGTTCCAATCATCACCGACTCTCTCAAGCCACGAGGAGAGACAAGAATCCCAATCACCAGAGGCGGCGATGCCAAGAGCTTCCAAGGACCACCGGTCCCCGGCCTCATGACTCATTGCCAAAGATGCCCATAATTTTGATTTTTCAGGTCCCCTTAAATGCGCAAGGGAAATAGCACATTCCCGCCTAACTTTGGCCGATGGATCAGATGCCATTTTTTCAATGACTCTTATCATAGAAACTCCTTCCTGCCTGGCCAAACGAAGTGCAATGATTCTAATGTCCGGGTCCTTGTCTTGGGAAGCCAGATTCACATAATGCTTCGAACGACCGGGGTTCTTTCCCAATAACCATAAAGCACGGGCCCTATGCCTTGGGTTCTTTGAAAGAAACATCTTCATCAATTCCTTTTCAGATTCTGAGCCCATTTTATGTAACGCATTCCATGCCTTATAACGGACACAATAATTTGGATTCTTAAGAGCATTAACAGATTCCTTAGCAGAACTGTACCCGAGCTTAGGCATTTCATACCGGGATCCCTCAGGAGCAATCCTGTAAAGTCGGCCCCGCGAAATGTCCCGCTGCGCTAATCCACCGATGATTGGATCGTACCAGTCGCTAATAAATATGGACCCGTCAGGAGCCACGGCAACGTCAACAGGCCTAAAAGATCTGTCCTTCAGGCTCTTCATCATTTCAATTGAATCTGCCTTGTAACCGGCACCATGATCCTTGACAGGATAGGCCCTTACGACATTGACACCGGACTCACAATGGATGAGCTGATCCCAGTATTTTTGGGGAAGTAGCCGCCCTTCGTAAACTGTAATACCCGTCGGTGCACCGGCCCCTGTTTGCAAAACGTTCGGAACTACCCCAGGATCATTTAAGTGCCAGTGAGCCAGAGAAATATTCTTATGCATGCCTTGCCTTTTCTTGCGCCACCCTTCCCCAGTCATCTCATCCAAGTAACCGAAGTTACCTCCTTCCATAATAAAATTAATGCGGGTAGCCCGGTTCCCATCATCATCATTGTCTGACTGCCAAAGTGAACCAAAAGAATCCACAGTCACCTCATAATTATTGCGAAAATTGTGGCCCAGTATCTCAATATTTTTTCCATCAAGATCACACCGAAATACCATCCCTCCCCAAAAAGGCTTACCCTTGTCCTCGACGAGCCTTCCATGAATGTCCTCTAATATCTTACCCTCATCAGTCTTCAGGTTCTTGCCAGTGTTTCCAAAATTCCAATACATCTTTCCGTCAGGGCCATAAACAAGTGAATGATAGGAGTGATCATATACAGGGCGCCCGTCACCGGAAAAAAGAAGCTCTTTTCGGTCAGCCTTGCCATCATCATTGTCATCAAAAAATACCCATATGTTCGGTGTCACTGAAACAATGACACGATCACTCAAAACACAAAGACCCATCGCAGCATCCACTTCCGGACCCTGATAAAAAGTGTCATGAGAATCCATCTTTCCGTCCCCGTCCTTATCTTCCATTATAATGACCTTGTCACCTTTCGGTCTCTTTCCCTGGTTCGGCCCATAATTGACCACCTCGCAGGCCCATACTCTGCCAAGATGATCGACATCAATATTGCTAAGGCTCAATATGTCTGGCTCCGAAGCGGATAAGGTAAGTTCTAATCCTTCATCCATCTTAAAATTGTCCTCAGCTAAAATGAAATGAACGAAGAGAACATTTAATAAAATGAAATATTTGGCTGTTTTTCCGGTAATAGTGATCATGAGCTAAAATCTTAAAATACTTATACTATGAATAAGCTGTAAGCTCAATTCGCATTGAACCGCATCCCTTATCTGCTAAATTAAAGCTACGCTTAACTTAACTCCCCTCCTAAAAATGATTCGGCCCCTCTCAGCCGCAATATCCATTACCCTCCTCACTCTGACCCTCACTGATTCACATTGTTCACCGGACTCGGTCGTGGTTTTCAATGAGGTTCATTACAATCCTGCCGGACCAGAGGAGAGCACTGAATGGGTTGAACTGTTCAATCAGATGGGAATCATGACCGATGTTTCAGGTTGGCGATTGGACGGAATCGAATACACAATTCCGGAAAATACATTCATTGAACCTGGAGGCTACCTAGTCATAGCGAAGGTCCCGGGCCCGGGCCAAATAGGTCCGTTCTCAGGTAACATTAACAATGGCGGAGAAACTCTCAGATTATATAATAAGGGAAACAGATTAATGGACGAACTGAGCTTCGGTGACGGAGGACGGTGGCCAGCGGCAGCTGACGGTTCAGGCACAACGTTAGCTAAGGTCCTGCCCTACTCAGCCAACAAACCTCCCGAGAACTGGGCCCATTCCGTTCAGCTCGGAGGGACTCCGGGAAGAACAAATTTTCCATCAAGTAGTGAAGAGATACCGACCAAGAAAATTAAACTCATTAACCTCAATGATGAGTGGCGTTACAACGAAAGCGGCAATGACTTGGGCCCGTCGTGGTCAGAGCAGGATCATGCGCTAAACGATGAATGGAAAAGCGGTAAGGGCGGAATAGGATTCGAAAGCGGCACAACAATCCCTTTGGAAACAAGGCTCAATTTTCCTAGTCGGAACGATCCTTATGTCATCACTTATTACTTCGAACGTGAATTTGATTTGAGAGCCAACCAATTGAGCAATCTTGATTCCCTGATTCTCAGGCATGCCATTGATGATGGTGCCCTGATACATATCAATGGGAAGGAAGTGCTTAGGGTAAATATGCCCGACGGCAACATTTCATACTCAGATCTGGCTTCTGAAAACATTGAAGTTGATGAGCTTTCCAGTGAAATCTCTGTAGATATATCAGGCCTCATTGCAGGCAATAATCTCATCTCAGTCGAAGTCCATCAGAGTAGAATCGGTAACAGTGATATCGTGTTTGGACTGGATCTGGCAGCTAACATTATAGATTCTCCTGAAAGCACTGATGGAGGCATTATTTTTAACGAAATCCCTGCATATTCAGAAGAAAATTTCTGGGTAGAACTTGTGAATCCTAACTCCTCAGAAGTCAACGTTGGAGGAATGGTCCTTTCAGTTAATGCTGATACGGAAAAAGAATACTCTTTCCCTGATCAAATCATCGGTCCCGGAGATTTTCTAGTCCTTGATCAGGAAAAAATTGGATTTAGACCAGAAAACGGAGAAAAGCTATTTCTTTATAGCCCCTCATTAGAATCGGTACTGGATGCCCGCGAACAGACGGGCCGCCTCCGCGGTCGTGCAGAACAGAGGAACGGATCATGGCTCTACCCTAACAAAAAAACTCCCGGTCAAAAAAATACCTTCAATCTAAATGAGAGCATAGTCATTAGTGAAATCTGTTATAACCCTCCCGCTTTACCAGCGATCCCACCCATTGCCCCGACCTATGAAAATATTCCACTCGTACCAATAAAGGGAAACTGGAAGATGAACCGGTCCGAGACAGGGCTTCCTAATGACTGGGCAAACACAAATCATGCATTAGGAGGTGAATGGGAAACGGGATCGGCGCCGATAGGACGTGAGACAGGAACCTTGCCCGTGCCTCTGACGACAGCCTGGTCACAGGCAGACTATTCGAGCAGGCTAACGACCTATTACTTTGAAACAAATTTCTTAGTCCCTGCAACGGTCTTTGCGAGCGCTGAAGAAATACTTTTGACCCACATGATTGACGATGGTGCCGTCTTCTACCTAAACGGCACCGAAATAGGACGCTTTAATATGCCGGAAGGCCCCATCAATTCACAGACAATTGCTAGCCCAACGGTCAGTAATGCCAAGTTAGAAACTCTCAGCATCTCGCTAGGAGCTCTTAGAGTCGGGGAGAACAGACTCTCAATTGAAACGCACCAGGGGTCCCAATCAAGCAGTGACATCGTCTTTGGTGCGTCCCTAGAAGCCAGGGTGAAAATCACCGAGGGGATCGAAGGAAAGCCTTACCGGAGCTCAAACAATCAGTGGATCGAAATTGCGAACAAAAGCAATTCCCCAATGAACTTAGGAGGATGGGACTTTGGTGACGGCGTAGAATTTAAGTTCCCCGAACAGACCATTCTGGACCCTGGTGAACATGCCTGCATCGCTGCTAGACAAAAAGATTTCATTCAAGCCTATCCCGACGCCCGCTTATTAGGCACATTCGATGGAAACCTGTCACGATCAGGCGAAAGGATAGTCCTGAGGGATTCAAACAAGAATCCAGTCGATGATATTAGATATCATGACAGTGGACGTTGGTCGAGCGCCCCGGACGGTGGGGGATCAACTCTGGAATTGCGCGATCTTGATGCAGATAACTCTATTGCCGAGGCCTGGGCACAAAGCGATGAAAGTAGCAGGACAAAATGGAAGAATTATTCCTACAGGGGCATCGCCTCATCGAGCGGAGGACCTGACTCACAATGGAGTGAATTCAATGTGGGTTTACTCAATGCAGGTGAGGTTCTTATTGATGATATCAGTGTCATTGAGGATCCTGACGGACAGGCAAAACAGATCCTCAGAAATTCAAATTTCTCCGACGATACCAATCATTGGAGATTGCGTGGCAATCACCGCCACAGTGAAATTATCGAGGACCCGGAAGAACCTGGTAACAAAGTTCTTCGGGTCGTAGCAACGTCAGGGACAGGCCACATGCACAATCAAATGGAAACGACTCTCTTGAGCCGCGTCAGGAACGGCACTGATTACGAAATATCTTTCCGCGCGCGATGGGTGAGCGGAACAAATCTCCTCCATTCTAGGCTCTACTTTAATAGGTTAGCTCATACCACGGTCATTGAGCGCCCAGAACATGTTGGGACCCCTTCCGCAATAAATACCTCATCCCAAGAAAATATCGGTCCCACCTATTATCAATTAAATCATGAGCCGGCAGTACCTAATTCCGGTCAAACAGTCAGAGTCAGCGTCAAAGCCGATGATCCTGAAGGAATCAATTCGATGCGACTATATTATTCAGTAAATGGTCGCAGCTTTAAATCTTTAACGATGGGAATTAAAGGTGGAAAATATTACGCAACGATCCCAGCCCAAACAAAAAAATCCGTAGTTCAATTTTATGTACGCGGCAGGGACCAGGAAGATGCGCTTTCATTTTTCCCAGCGGCAGGACCAGATTCAAGAGCCTTATACAAAGTAGACGATGGTCTAGCCGCAACGAACGGTTGGCACAATTTTCGGATCGTTACCACTAATGCTGATCGTGATTTTATCCATAAAGAAACCGAAGTCATGAGTAATGATCGGATCGGAGTCACAGTAATTGATAGGGAAAACGATATTTATTACGACGTAAAGATGCGCCTAAAGGGAAGCGAAAGAGCACGGAGTCAGGACCCGAGGGTCGGTTACAATTTTCGCTTTGGCAGGGCCCAGCTTTATAGGGGCATTCATAGTTCCCTCGCCATTGACCGGTCAGAGGGTGTCGGTTCCGGACAATTAGAGATTCTGTTCGACATCATGATCGCCAATAGCGGCGGGATCGTGAGCAGGTACTATGATTTCATTAAAGTCTTAGCCCCAATGGACAGGCACACCAGAGGCGCGACTCTGCAAATGGCAAGATATGATGAAGTGTTGATGGAATCCCAATTCGGTGAAAACGGTGAGGGAAACCTATTTGAATATGAACTACTTTATTACCCTACCACCAATAGCGGAGCGGGCCTCAAACGGCCTCAGCCTGACGGCGTCACAGGAACCTCGGTGCGCAACCTTGGTGATGATCCTGAAAAATACAGATGGTTCTTTCTGAAGAGAAACAATAAAGAAGCGAACAATTTTGAGCCTATCATGAATTACGCCAAGCTCTTCAGTCGCTCAGGATCTGACTTCGAAAGAGAAGTGGAAAATGTTGTTAATGTCGATGCATGGTTCAGAGGAATGGCTTATGCAGTACTCTCAGGTGCCGGAGATAATGCAGGTGCCGGAAGCCAGCACAACGGAATGTATTACGCTTTCCCTGACGGCAGGGTCATGTTCCTCCCACATGATATGGACTTTGCCTTTAGCTCTAGTCGCTCCATCACAGCTAACCCGGAATGTTCAAAATTAACTCAAAATGAGATCCGAAGAAGGATCTATTATGGACACCTTCAGGACATAATAACGACCACGTACAACAGATCTTACATGTCAAAGTGGACAAATCATCTCAAAGAACTAGATCCATCGCAGAACTGGTCTGGTCACTTAAGTTACGTCAACAGCCGATCCAGTAATGTCCTGTCTCAACTCAGATCAATCCCCGAAATCCAATTCTCAATCAGTTCCCCATCAACCATAGAAACGCAAAAAAATATCGTTGAAATCAATGGCAAGGGCTGGATCAATGTGCGCGAGGTTCGGGTCGAAGGAAGTGATGAAAATTTGCCACTGCAATGGTCGGACAAAAATACCTGGGAATTATCACTTCCGGCTGCACCGGGCCGACAAACTTTCAACCTCGAAGCCATTGATTTCTCAGGCCAAGTCATCGGCAATGATTCAGTGACAATCATTAGCAGCGCCGAGTCTGAACCTGCCTCATCACAGAACATCGTTGTTTCTGAAATTATGTATCATCCTGCCGACCCTTCCATCACTGAGATTGAGGCAGGATTCACTGATGCAGATCAATTTGAGTTCATTGAATTGTTAAATATAGGTGACAAGATCATCGACCTTTCCGGGTCCCGTTTTGTAAACGGTATAGACTATGAATTTGAATCAGGTTCATTGCTGGGTTCTGGAGATCGAATAGTCATTGCAAGGAACCGTTCTGCCTTCCTTAATAGGAACCCTGACGCATCCTCATGGCTTGCAACTAAGGAATTCTCCAATAGTACCGGACTCGCTAATGGTGGAGAACGTTTAAGGTTATTAGGCATTGCTTCCGATGAAATCAGGAACTTCGTTTATGATGACAAGAGGCCGTGGCCTGAAGGAGCTGACGGAAGCGGTCACAGCTTGAACCTAATCAATGCTCAAAATAGTCCGGACCATTCATTAAGTGAGAACTGGACAATGAGTTCTGAATTGGGAGGAACTCCAGGCCAAGGAGATGACGGGTTATCCCAAGAGAACCTCGATCAGGACAATGATGGATTGAGCGCGTTCGCCGAAAATGCCCTCGGGACCAGTGACGATTCACCTAATGCCCCGTTCATGATCAGCTTCGACGGTGAAGGAAAGACCATCATAACCCATACAAGGAACCGTAACGCTGAAGGAATTCTATTTAGCATTCAATTATCGAATGATCTGAATTCATGGCAGGACGCCGCTGAAGAATATACCAAGACCTCAGACACTTCCATAAATGAAGAAATCAACCAAGTCATCTGGCGCTCGTCCTCGTCTAAAAAAAGCGCACAATTCTTGCGCTTGAAAATCAGTCGCTAGATTACCAGAAATTCTCTATTGGGATATCTTTATGCCGTCTCATCAAGAGTCCAACCGTCCCGGTAAGGCCTCTTGACCCAGTCATTTGCTGGCCCGTGATTTGTAATCCTCATTGCTTCACCGTCCCATAATAATTTCTTGCCGGGGAACCGCTTAGCTACATTTCCGAGAAGAGTAATCTCAGTGAGATGCCCTCCATAACCGAAATGGGCTCCTGCCGCGTCATACTTTCCAGCCTTGCAGGCTCTGATCCAGTCCTGTTCATGGCCTCCTTGAACTCGTGGCAAAGTTTTCTTAGGACGTTTATAAGCTTTCATGGCAGTCTCAGGAACGAGCCGCGGGCTACCGCCATAAACATCATTCATGAGAATTCCCTTACTGCCCTTGTACATGACTCCGCCTTCACGAGGATATTTTCTTCCATCTTCAAGCTCTTTCGGTCTCGGAGGCTCCTGCCCTTCCCTCCAAGTCAGCTTGAGTGCAGGGAAACCTTCACGTGCGGGAAAACGGTACTCAATTACGGCACTATCTGGATGAACTTCAGCATTACCTCCTTTGACCTGAATGCATTCAATGCTCTGAGGGTGCCCAAGTTTGAGGGATGAAACTATCGCATCAATTGTATGCACACCACGGTCACCCATCATTCCACAACCAAAGTCCCAGAAACAACGCCACACTCTCGGATGATAACACGAATGATATGGCCGCATCGGGGCAGGGCCGATCCATGTGTCCCAGTCCATTCCGGCAGGAGGCTTTTCAACTTTTGCTGGCCGGTCACTGCAGGGTGAACTCCATGAAGCATGGCCATGAGGAGCGTAAGACAGACTGCACCAGGCCTCAACTTCAGCGATCTCGCCGATGGCTCCATCCCAGATCCACTCACTGACTAGCATCCGTCCCTCACCAGAATGGCCCTGAATACCCAGCTGCGTTGCGACTCCGGTCTGCTTTGCAATCCTCGCAAGGACCCTCGACTCATGAGCGTCATGCGTTAGGGGCTTCTGACAATAAACATGCTTTCCCTTATGCATTGCTGCAGCGGAAATGGCCGCATGCGTATGATCAGGAGTAGCAATCACGACTGCATCAAAATCCACATCACTAGTCAAAAGTTCACGATAATCATGAAATCTCTTAGCATCCGGATACTGAGT
>JABGYE010000352.1:0-15382 GCA_018675395.1 Akkermansiaceae bacterium | reverse complement strand
GACTGTCAAAAAAGGATCAAGAATTATGTCTTTGCCTATAGCCAGTAGACTCGCTTCAGCGCTTGATCAGTTAGAAGAAGCAGGCCTAGACATTAGTGTTATTGAGGAAATTTTAGTAGTTAATGAGGATTCAAGATTTCGCCTAGGGTTAAGGAATTATATTTTACGGGCAGTTGAACCGTTGCCTGTAATTATTAACGGGAGCCGTCTAGTAATTGATGAAGGAGCTTGGCTAAATACAGCAAACAATGCGCATTTAATTAATGCGAGTTTTACTTTTTCAGAAAAAATTTCCAATAGTACTTTTACACGAGCCAATACGGTCCTTTCTGAGATTGTTGGCAAGAGCGTTGCCGGTCCCGTTGCTGAGTTATTATTTACGCCTGTCACAAAGGAAGGAAGAATACACATTCCTTTTGTCTCTAGTGGTGATTTTAATAGGCCCAAGGTTAGGGCTTCGGTGGCTCTTCGTGATTTGGCTGATGCAGTGAAAGAGAGCTTAAAAAAGGATCCTCTCAGCTTGCTTAAGGGCTTGTTGGATCGTTAGCTCTTTTCTTGTCCGTAATATGATTCCGGGCCGTGCTTTCTTAGAAAATGTTTATCAAGAATGTGTTGAGGTATTGGTTCGATTGAAGAATCAAGGGACCAGCATTTAAGAGCCATTGAAGCGCACATTTCAAGAGCGATACTGTTTTCGAGAGACTTGGCTGCATTTTTACCCCAAGTAAAAGGAGCGTGGTGGAGTTGCAAGACTCCGGGAATTTGACTCGGATCGATGCCTTCTGTCGAGAAGTGTTCGGCAATGACTAATCCTGTGTTTTTCTCATAATCATTTTCAACTTCTTCTGCGGTTAGCGCTCTGCAGATAGGAACTGTTCCATAGAAATGATCAGAGTGTGTTGTTCCGTAGCAGGGCAGTTCTTTTCCTAGTTGGGCGAGTGAAGTCGCTGAAGGGCTGTGAGTATGTGTGATCCCTCCTATTTCTGGCCAGGCCTTATATAATTCTAAGTGGGTTTTAGTGTCAGAGGAAGGATTTAGGTTTCCGTCGACCACTTTTCCATCAAGATCGACTAGCACAATGTCTGTTGGCTTTAGCGCTCTATAATCTATGCCGCTTGGCTTTATTCCAAAGATCCCTTTGTCTCTATCTATGCCGCTGACATTCCCCCAAGTGAGTTTCACCAGTCCTGAATCAGGGAGGCTGCGGTTCGCTTCATAAATCTCTTCTCTCAATTCATCGAGCATATTTTTGATCTACAAATTAATAAACTTGTTCAGGGTCATATGTTTGTTCTTCGCATTGATCGAGTTGAATAACACTGTCCTGAATCATTGTTGTTTTTTCATCTCCGATCGGAACTTTTCTATAAAAGCATGAACCGTATCCGGCGTGGCAGCACCCTGGCCCGATCTGTTTTACTTTAAGTAACACGACATCCTGATCGCAGTCGGTGCGGATCTCAATGACTTCCTGTATGTGACCACTAGTTGCCCCTTTATGCCATAATGTGTTACGGCTCCGGCTGTAGTAAACGGCCTCTTTCTTTTGCATTGTTTGTCGGAGAGCCTCTTCATTCATATAAGCGACCATTAGTATGTCTCCCGTTGAAGCGTCCTGAGCCACTGCAGGGATGAGGCCGTCTTCTCCGAACTTAGGAGAAAAATTTGAGCCTTTTTCTATGTCTTCTTTGTCTTTTCTATTTCCAAATACAAATTGCATACTTATTTTATTGGATTCGTAATGTACTTTTCTTCATGAGATAAATAACCGCATCAGACTGTTTTCCAATTAAAAAGACTCTAAGTTTAGCAAACTATTATTTGTTATAATAGATGAGCAGCCACTGAGTCTGCTACCATTTTTCCCTTATCTGTCAGGCTAATTCTATTTTCATGTATACTTATTAGACCTTCTGTTTCTAGATCATCGATTCGGTTTTTTGTTTTTCCCAATGTATCAAATGAAATTCCTCTGGACGTTCTTAGCTCCAAAGCGATCCGTTCCGTTCTAAAAGATGAATCATTAATAATTTCACGTTCTGTTTCGATCTTATCGATTTTCTTAAGCTTCAATGATTCAATGTATTTTGCTGTGTCCGCTACGTTTCTCCACCGCTTCCCGTGAACAGTTGAGAATGCTCCGGGGCCGATTCCTAGATAATCAGCTCCCGACCAGTAAGCTTTGTTGTGTTCTGACTGATGTCCAGGCAGCGCATAATTTGAAATTTCGTAGTGTTCATATCCAGATCCTCTAAGGACTTCCATTGCAGACTTAAATAATTTCCCATCTTTTTCTGGATTTTCATTAAAATCACCACTCTTAAGTTTTTCGAAGTATTCAGTATCTTCTTCGTAATTGAGGTTATATGCAGAGATGTGATCCGGTTTTATTTTGATTGTTCTATGAAGGTCACTGGTCCAACTTTTGAGGGATTGACCCGGCACAGAAAACATTAGATCGATGTTTAGGCTTTTGAATTTGCAGGAGCGGAGTATTTCGAAACTCTTTTCTGCTTCATCGGGATCATGATCTCGGCCGAGGGTCTTTAGTGTAGAGAGGTTCCAGGATTGGATTCCAAGGCTTACTCTAGTTATGTTGTTATTTTTTATTAGTTTGGCCTTGTTTAAATCAAAAGTACTCGGATTTGCTTCAATTACCCATTCGACTAGGCCTGATGGATTAATCTTTTTGTTAATACCGGTAAGAAGTGTTTCCAGATTTTTTGGTGATAGAGCAGTTGGAGTGCCTCCACCTAAATAAATAGTTTCTATATTAAGCTCGAGATTTTGTGCTCTTATGGATATTTCATTGAGAACTGAATCTACTAATTCAGATTGATTGATATTGCCAAATGTATGTTTATAGAAACTACAGTATGGACAAATTCGGTGACAGAATGGGACGTGGATGTATAGGTGTTTTACCATGGCCTCATTAATAAGTTAGTGCGATGCTGTAAATTTCCAATGAAGGACTTTCAAAAAGAGTTTGGTGAAAAGATGATTGCTTCGGTTTCGAGGAGTTTTTATCTGTCATTGCGATTTTTGCCCTCTGAAATGAGGGGCACAGCCTCTTTGGCTTACTTGTTGGCAAGGGCAACGGATACAGTGGCTGATACAAGTGCTTTGCCAGAAGGTGATAGGGTGGAATCCTTGGAAGCGATGGGTTTGGCAATTAATGGAGGAGGTGAGGCCCTTAATGTAGATCCTTCGTTTCTGAAAGCGGGGATTTCAGAAGGTGAAAAGATGCTGCTCCAGAAATGGCAGCACTGTTTGGAATGGTTGCAATCGCTGAATGAATCAAGGCAACTTGCGATACGTAAAGTCATGAGATCAATCATTAAGGGTCAGTCTGACGATCTTCGTAATTTTTCAGGCAATGACTTTGCGGCCTTAAACACAGAGGAGGAACTCGATCAATACACCTATGACGTTGCTGGTTCGGTAGGCGTTTTTTGGACTGAGATTGGTTTTGATGCTTATGGTTCTGATTTTGCTGAATTAGAATATAAAGAGATGACTTCGCTTGGTGAAAATTACGGTAAGGGTCTTCAGCTCTTGAATATTCTTCGCGACTTTCCTGAAGACATTGCTTCTGGTCGTTGTTATTTCCCGGGTCCCTTTTCTGATCAGGATGGTGAAATGATATGGAATCAAGTTATGGCCTATTGGCAGAAAAGATGCAGTTCTTTGCTTCAATCGTCCGCTGATTATATTGAATCATTGAATGGATCAAGGGTACGTTTTGCAACTAGCTTGCCTGCATTGATTGGGGCAAGAACGCTTAGACTAATTGAAAATGCTGATTGGGATAATCTTTGCGGCAGAATTAAGGTGAGCCGGGGAGAAGTGAAGCGTATAATGCTTAAGGCAGGATTAGCTGGACGGAAAAGGTTAAGTAGGATGATATCAACGCAGTTTTCCTAATCCATCCAGTCATTAAATTCGGCGGGGTGTTCGCTATGAAAATTCATTTCTTCTTTTGTTTCAGGATGGATGAAGCTGAGTTTCCAAGAGTGCAGCATTAGTCTCGGCACTTGGACATTTTGTTTTGCAGTCCTCGAATAAATCGGATCTCCAAGAATTGGATTTCCTAAGGATTTCATGTGAACTCTGATTTGATGGGTTCTGCCGGTTAGCAGTTGGCATTCGATGAGAGATGCGGTGTCTGATTTTTTTTTAACCGAATAATTGGTTATGGCTAATTTACCTCTCGGAGGTGTTACCACCGCCATTTTTTGGCGATCTTTAGGATTCCTAGCAATATGGTTCTCTATTTTTCCTGATTCAATGTTTGGGCAGCCGTTAACGACAGCCAGATAGAGTTTATTGACTTGGCGATTTGCGAAGGATTCCGCTAAGTGTCTGTGTGCCGTGTCAGACTTTGCCGCTACGAGGCAGCCACTAGTGTCCTTATCAAGTCGGTGCACGATTCCGGGCCTTTCAACTCCACCAATTCCAGACAAGTGACTGCAATGATGGAGTAGTGCGTTGACAAGTGTTCCGTCAGGATTGCCTGCGGCGGGATGGACTACTAAACCGTGAGGTTTGTTAATTACGACCAGGTGCGCATCTTCATATAAGATGTTAAGTTTGATATCTTCAGGCTTTGCTTCTGGTTGGGTGAGAGCGGGTATAGTGATTCTTATGATATCGCCTTCAGAGATCGGTTGTTTTGATTTGGTTGGATTCTCATTCAAAGTGATATGGCCATCCTTGATAAGGGATTGGAGCCTTGATCTTGATAAGTCAGGAAGTTTTTCTGCAAGGAAACGATCAATTCTTAGATTGCTTTCTTCTACTCTTTCAACAGTAAATTGCATGTACTTTTTCTGAGATAAGATTGCTCTGATGTGCAGTTTGTGCAATCAGGGTATTACAAGCTTTTGCGGTATCCAGAAGGAGTGATACGGTGTCCTTGATGGAGAATGACTCTAAATCCGAACATTTAATGAATGCGTGTCCAAGCTGTGGCGTAATTATTGATGTTTCTTCTTGTGATCCCTATTCCAAAGTCATTTGCCCCGAATGTTCAGTAGCGATCCGAGTTAGGGCAGATTTCTTACACTTCAGAATTGAAAAGAAAATTGGAGAAGGGGGGCTGAGTCGTGTGTTTCGAGCATTGGATCAGACTTTGGATCGCCTCGTAGCACTTAAGATTTTAAATCCAGATTTCAGTAAGGACGATGGTAGAGCGGCGGAATTTGAGAAGGAAGCTAAGATAACGGCATCAATCAGCCATCCAAATGTAGTGAAGGTGTTTTCTGCCGGCCGTGATCAGGACCATTACTTTATGGCAATGGAATTAGTTGGCGGTGGATCACTAGATGAAATGATCCATTTGGAAGGAAAGTTGAGCGAAAAGAAGGTGTTGGATTTAGGGGCTGAATTGGTTCAAGGAATGAATGCCGCTCATATGGTCGGTCTAATACACCGAGACATTAAGCCGGGTAATATATTATTTTCAGAGAATGGAATTTCAAAGATAGTTGATTTTGGATTGGCCCGTTCGGAGATTTCCAAAGGATCTGAGTCAGGAGAAATGTGGGCCACTCCGTATTATGTCCCTCCTGAAAAACTCTATGGAGCAAAAGAAGATTTTCGGAGTGACGTCTATAGTCTTGGGGCTACTCTTTTTCATGCATTAGCAGGTGAGCCACCATGCTCTTCTGATACACCTTCTATAGAGGAGCTTAAGTTACTAAAGCAGAGGAAAGTGAGCCTAGAGATGAGCGCTCCGCATGTTTCTGTTTCAACGTGTGAACTGATTGATCGGATGATGGCAAAGGACCCTCAGGACAGGCATGATTCGTATCAAGATCTTGCCAGTCATTTTAGCAGGGCCCGGAACAAATTAAGCCAGTCATCTGTGCTACTTATCAATTCAGGAGCATTGCGAATTGATCAGGCTGAAAGAAAAGAAAAATTAGTTACTAGAAGAGTAGTGATGGCAGTTGGGATCTTGGCTGTTCTTTTGGTAACGGTGTTCTTTTGGAATGAATTTAAAGATGATTCTCCTGATGGGAACGAGGCCACTAATATAATGGTGGATCCTCAGATTGTTAAGAGTAGCAAACAATCGACTACTGAAAAGTTTCAAGGTGCAATTAAGATGATGGAGATGAAAGCCTTTGGGTCTGCTGAGCGTGTGTTTGGTGAGATCGCTTCTTCTGGAGAAACTCGTCAACCCACATCCAATTGGGCTTTATTCAATCAGGGTTTGAGTTTGCTTTTGCAGGGAGAAATAAAAAGATCAGGAATCGTTTATGAACGGTTGAAAAATAAGAGTAATTATTCGGATAGAAATGAGGATAAAAAGCTTTGTGCTTTTTATGAGAATGCCAGTGAATTACTATGTTTGGAGAAGCCTATCAGGCTAGAGAATAGAATCAGGTTTGGAGAAAACAGCTTCGAATCTTTGGCGCTGCTTGCGATTGGTGTTCATAATTGGGAACTCGGAGCCTTTGATGAAGCGGAGGGGTACTTCCTTGGTTTTTCAAAGCAGAAAATCCCCAAAAAATATACTTGGGTTAATGGGTTCAAGGAACTAACGGAACCGTATCTGAGTGATCTGGGTCTGTTGCGTAAATTCCCAGTAGTTGATCGTCAGTCTAATTTTCAGGAGATGCATTCTGCTCTTCAGGTTTCTGAGGAAATTTTATCAATGGTGGAGACTCATAGGATTAAAGAGCATATGAGTGGTCGTGTTGAAATTCTTCGAGAAGTTTCCCTAAAGCTTAAAGAAGAGGAGCGGAAAGAAGAGGAATTAAGGTTATCAAAATTGCGGTTAGAAGAACTTGAGAAAATGTTCAAGATGAAGGCTGATGTTAAGGAGTACTCCATAGATTATCGGTTCATGAAAGGGGTCAAGGTGATTGGGCTGAATAAATTCAGGCATCCTGAATTTATTGGGGTCAAGGCAGATTATGTTGAGGCATGGGAATCGGCTGAGTCATTCATTAAGAATGTGATCGATGGTATTAATAGGTACGGTTATTATGGTCCAGTAAAGATGAAGGACGGTTCAGTCAGGAATCTGAAAATTGTTTCCGCAGACCGAGACCAGTTCGTTCATATGTTTGGTTCTGCACAAGGGAAGGCGAGCGTTCAGATAGGGCAAGTGACCGGACCTTCTTTGAGGGTCATTTCAAAAAGTTTTATGAATAAAATAAAAGATAAAAAGATTATTGAGAAAAGGTTAAAAGAGAGGGTCTTCTTTTCTTTCCTGATCGGGGAATTGGCAGTTTCGGCAACTCTTAGTGCTGAGATAACTAATGATTCATTCCGTGAACTGTGGTCGAGAATTCTTAAAGCTGAGCGGCGTTCTTGAATCTTTAGGACCAGAGAGGCTTGAGAGGTTAGTGGAATTGAGCCATAATGATAAGTAATGAGTGAAAAAGAAAATGAACCCCCAGTCCCTTCGCCTGAGGAAATATCAAAAAAATTAACTGATTTCCTTCAGGAGAACTTTGGACAGTCCGTAGGGTTCAGTTCTTTTCCAGATATGAGTAGTCCGGAAAAAGAGGAAGAGCTGCCCGAGGAACCTGAAGTTAAGGAAGGAGTAGATATATTTGATTTCAATTATCTCCCAAAGGATATCTGCGCACACCTTGACCGTTTCGTTATACGACAGGAAGAAGCCAAAAAAGCTTTATCTATTGCAGTTTGTGACCATTACAATCATGCAAAATATATTCGTCGCCTTCAGGAGGATGAATCTCAGGATTCTTCATCAGTGGAGTTTGCTAAGCAGAATGTGGTGATAGTTGGTCCTACAGGAGTAGGTAAGACTTATTTGGTGAAACATATTGCTGAGATGATAGGCGTTCCTTTTGTTAAGGCAGATGCTACAAAGTTTAGTGAAACAGGATATGTCGGAGGAGACGTTGATGATCTAGTTAGGGAGTTGGTCCAGAAAGCTGACGGGGATATTGATTTGGCAGAGCATGGAATAGTCTACATTGATGAGATTGACAAATTGGCATCGAATGGAAATTCGATGGGCCGTGATGTGAGTGGGAGGGGAGTTCAAACAGCACTGCTAAAATTGATGGAAGAGACTGAAGTTCAGTTGAGAAATCCTATGGATATCCAATCCCAAATGCAGGCTGTTTTTGATCTTAAGAATGGAAAGTCTGGCCCTAAGGTCATTAATACTCGTGACATTCTCTTCATCGTGAGTGGTGCTTTCTCTGGCCTAGAAGAGTTGGTAAGGAAGAGGCTCAGTCAGGGGCAAATTGGTTTTGGAACGAGTAGCGAGGAAATTCCCATGGACAATGAATTGTTTGGTCATGTAAGTACCCAGGACTTTATCGATTTCGGATTTGAGGCTGAGTTCATTGGGAGGCTTCCTGTCCGTGTCGTTTGTGAGCATCTGGATTCTAAGGACCTTCTTGAGATTATGAAGTCATCAGAGGGTAGTCTTCTTCGGCAATATGAACAGGAATTTGCGGCTTACGGTATTCAAGCCAAGTTTGAGAAAGGGGCCCTGGAAATTATTGCTGAGAGAGCTGCGCTAGAAAAGACCGGGGCCAGAGGGCTTCTGACTGTTTGTGAGCGGATCCTTAGAGATTTCAAATTCGAGCTTCCGGGAACTTCTGTCAGTGAACTTAAGATTAATGCTGAATTAGTGAATAATAACTCGAAGGTCCTTGAGAAATATAAGAAGAAGGGCCGAAAAGTTAGTGTTGGCAGGGTTGGTCAGGAACTGGAACTTTTTTCATCAGAATTTCTGAAGAATCATGGGGTTCGAATTGGATTTAGCGAGGATGCTGTTGAGGCAATTGGTGAACGAGCAGTCAAAGAAGGGACCAGCCCTTTGCAATTATGTGAATTTTTATTCAAGGATTATCAGTTCGGTCTCAAACTGATCCAGAAGAACACTGGAAAAGATGAATTTACTGTTGATTCAAAAGCGGTAAAGGATCCGGATTCATATCTGAGTTCCATGGTAGTGAGTTCATACCGTGATGCGGAAACAAAATGAATGATTGCCTTTTTGTAATTACTATAGAAGGGGAAAGCACGTGATATTTTTTCTGTATCATTGTAAATAATACGAATATGGCCCGTTTGGATTTTCCGGAAGAGATTAAAAATCTCATAGACACATTGAAAAAACTTCCAGGGATCGGACCCAAGGGGGCTGAGAGAGTTGCGGTTTGGTTAATTAATCAGGATAGAGAATTTGCATCTCTTCTATCGAAGGTGGTTGAGGATTCAGTGCAGTTAATAGGAGCATGTGAAATTTGTGGTTTTTTTAAGAGTCATGGAAAGGGTTGTTTTTCGTGTAATGATTCTGGACGAGATGTTTCAGTCATTTGTGTTGTTGAACAACCCACTGATGTCATTGCTCTTGAAAAGACCGGTGTCTTTAAAGGGACGTATCATTGCCTGGGAGGAAAAATTGCACCGCTCGATAATATAGGTCCAGAAGATCTGAGGATTGGCTCTTTGATTTCGAGAATCGAAGGTTCTGGTTTTAGTGAAGTCATTTTGGGAGTGGGTTCAGACGTTGAAGGTGAGGCGACGGCAAATTATCTTGCTGATTTAATTGTCGAAAAGGGCTTAAAGTTAGATATAACCAGACTGGCTCAGGGCCTCCCTGCTGGTGGAGGGCTTGAGAATGCTGATGAATTGACCTTGTACAGGGCACTAGATGGGCGGAGAAAAGTTTAAAAACAGTAGTTTGCCAAAGTTCACCAATACTATAGGGTTGAATTAGCAAATGTCTTGTAAGATCAATCCAACATTGCATAGGGAAAATAAACCCGAATGGATAAAGGTGCGATTACCGAGTGATCCGGTTTTCTGGTCCACAAAGGGACTCATTGATGATTTGCGTCTGACTACGGTTTGTGAGGAGGCGCAGTGCCCTAACCGTTGGGAATGCTGGAGCGGGGGAACTGCAACATTCATGATTGCTGGGGACCGTTGCACTAGGGCCTGTGGGTTCTGTGCCATCAAGACAGCTAAGCCTTTTGCACTCGAATCTGATGAACCGGTCCGGGTAGCACAAGCAACGAAGCGGTTAGGATTGAATCATGTTGTGATTACCGCGGTGGCACGTGATGATTTGGCTGATGGCGGGGCTGAGCATTTTTCTAGAACGGTAACTTCGACTAAGGAATCCAATCCGGGGGTAGTTATTGAGATTTTAGTTCCAGATTTTAATGGCAAAAATGATGCGTTGAGAGTTTGTATGAAATCGGAGCCTCATATTTTTAATCACAATCTAGAAACTGTGGAGCGGCTCACAAAATTGGTCAGGTCCAGGGCCCAGTACAAGAGGTCACTCGAAGTGCTTAAAAAAGCTAAGGAATTTGCAAATGAGTTAGGCTATAATGTGGCTACAAAGAGTGGCATCATGCTTGGCCTTGGCGAAACTGAGAATGAGGTCATGGAGTCAATGGATCATTTGCTGGAAAATAATGTCACAGTTCTCACGCTCGGTCAGTACTTAAGGCCTTCGGAAAAGCACCTTCCTGTCGTTGAGTATATTCACCCGGATCAATTTCATCGACTTAAGGAGGTGGCTGAGGAAAAAGGTTTCAGACATGTTGCGTCTGGACCCTTAGTCCGCAGTTCCTACCACGCGGCTGATTTTAAGCCTGAATTGGATCTTTGAGAGGGCTCAAAGTTAATATTGAAACCCGTTCCTTCTGATTCTCACCATAGGCGATCTGTCCGGATCATTAAGAATTCCATCCATAACTTCCGCTGCATAAATAGTGTGATCTCCAGATTCGATCTTGCCGGTTACTTTACAGGCAAGAAATGCTAACGCTTCGGTGAGTTGGGGGATGTTATACTCATTATCTTCTAACTCGAGAGAATCAAAGGGGGACCTATTTTCATGCTGATTGAATGGTTTCATTAAGCGGCCATCCTCTTCGCCAAGCACATTAATTCCAATGAGGCCCGATTCTTGGATAGCTTCGTTAAGGCGACGTCCTACACTAATGGCCGCAGTAATTATGGGTGGATCAAATCCTGCTTGCTCTACAAAACTTGCCAGCATTCCGACCTCTTCTCCATCGAGTATGCTGGTAGCAATATAAACTCCACTGGGAAGCTTTCCAAGGGCAGGTCCGATTCTCTCTTCGTTCATGTTAATTACACTTTTAGTGATATTTGATCCGATTTCAATAAACTAGGTGTTGGGCTGCGACATGTCGATTTCCTTTCTCCATGCATCAATGCCTCCAGATACATTGATCGCATTATTTAAACCTTCAGAATGAAGTATTGATACGGCTTTGGAACTTCTTATGCCTGACTTGCATATTACATACAGAGGATCAGATGATGGGATTTCAGATATCCTTGCATCAAGTTCGTCAAGCGGGATCCACTTTGAAGGGTTGATCCTATATTCATTGATTTCATTTTGTGTCCTGACATCGAGAAGACAATAAGGTTTTGATTCGTTAATTATTTTTTCTAATTCCTTTATTTGAATCTGGGGTAACGGGTTTTCATTGTCACAATAATTCTTAATTTCTACTGGTTCATTGATGGTGGGATTTTCTCCGCATAGAAGGCAATCGGGATCTTGCCTAATATTGAAGGATTTGAATCGTGATGATAATGCATCGTAATGCAATAATTTGCCGATCATGGGTTCACCGACTCCGGTCAGAAGCTTAATTGCCTCGGTCGCTTGAAAAGTTCCTATTATACCGGGAAGCACGCCCAGAACACCTCCTTCAATTCAGTCAGGGACAGCGCCCGGCGCTGGAGGATCGGGAAATAGGCAACGGTAACATGGGCCGCCAAGGTGCGGAGCGAAAACGGAGACTTGTCCTTCAAAGCGGAAAACGGATCCGTAAACGTTAGGAATTTCTAGAATCTTGGCGACATCATTGACTAGATAACGGGCAGGGAAATTATCAGTTCCATCAATGATGAGGTCATAATTATTTGCAATTTTGATTGAGTTTTCAGGTCTGAACGCCTCACCAAATGTGTCAATCTGAACGTTTGGATTGATGTTGTGAATCGTATCTTTTGCTGACTCTATTTTTTTTCTACCAATATCATCTGTCCCGTGCAGTAGCTGTCTTTGTATATTTGATGCGTCGACTTCATCCATGTCCATTAGCCCTATGCGGCCGACCCCGGCCGCGGCAAGATACATGGTTGATGGAGAGCCTAAGCCTCCGGCACCAATGCAGAGGACGCTGGACTCCTTCAGGCGTATTTGCCCTTCCATACCAAATGAAGGTAAAGAAATATGTCGGGCATAACGGTGAATCTCCTCTTCGGTTAAATTGGTTTGATCAGACATGGCTAGAGATAAAAAATTACAGCTGAAATTTTCAATGCAGTATTTTTACATGGTTCTCATGTAAAAATTAAACAAAAATGAATTATTCTGTCGTTATTTGTATGAATGGATTGAAAGAAGTCTTTGATTGAATCCGTATTATTTCTCCTTGGAGCATTAAAATAAGTATCGGGGGAAAGTCCGATGGAAAGTAAAAATAGAAAAAATTCTCATAAAACGAAACTTCTGAACGATTTCTTTCGGAATGCGCTGGCGATTGCCATTCTTAAGCAGTCATTGATTTCCGGTGTTTCTACGCTCAAATCAGGCGATTCTGGAACAAAAGATTCAGTGCCAACGTATTTGCGGGGCTAGTAAAGACTCGTTTGACCGTCGTGTGAGTGATGGTAAAATTATTTTTTACCTTAGATATGGATAGTTATGCTATTTCGCGGATCGATTTGCCAGTGATGCGGAGTCATGGATGGCAGGTTAGACTGAGACGGCAAGGCAGACAGTTTTCGAAGTTTTTTTCTGATGGTAAATATGGTGGAACTGAAAGTGCATTGAGGATTGCAAGAGCGTACAGAGATGAATTGCTGGCCAAATTGCCTGAACGGGAACGCGCCGGGGCCGAAGGTAAGTTGACTCGGCGTAACGTTTCGGGGGTAGTTGGAGTGTCTCGAATAATTATAAAGTCAGGGACTAGCCGTTATGAGTTTTGGCAGGCGACATGGTCTTCTGGCCCAGGTGTTCGGAGGCGCATGAAGTTCTCTGTCAGACGATATGGTGAGGAGCGTGCCTTTGAGCTTGCTTGCGGTGCCCGTAAGAGAGGTGAAAGAAAGTAATCCATTGAAAAATAAAGGGAGCACAGAAGCCGATTCAGTTCGAGTCGATAGATGGTTGTGGAGTGTGAGGGTATTTAAGACTCGTGGTCTGGCGGCGAAAGCTTGTCGTGAGAGCCGGGTCCGGATGGGAGGAGTCGCAGTAAAGGCATCCAAACTCTTGCGTGTGAGCGACCAGTTAGAGGTGAAGAAAGGGAAGCAGATTATTAGAGTGACAGTGTCCGCTTTGCTCGAAAAGCGAATTGGTCCTAAAGAAGCCAGTAAATTCAAAGAAGAATATATTCTGGAATCGGAACCTACTCTGAGAGCTGCGGTTATAAAGTCATCTGGTCAAGGGCGTCCGACAAAGAAGCAACGAAGAGTCATGGAATCTTTTCTTAATGAGGTGGAGCGGAATGCTCAATTGTAAGGAGAAATGATCGAGGAATCTGGTGATTAATTGCCCTCTATTTTTAGTCGTTTCTTATTATTGTCTCGAGCCATGTTCCTTAACTCGTAAATTGCTTGTCGGTGTGCATTTTTACTATCATTTCCTTCCGCATCAAATGGGGCCTCTGGCCAGTCCCAGTCATCGGTCCTGAATGATGGTATCGGAATTGTGCGTTCATGATGAGCTGAATTAACCGCGTTTCCTATAGGGTTTCTGGCCCAGGCATATCTGACTGCGACTGGATCAGCAACTAGAGGACTCCAAACCTTTAGCCTTTTTTCATCATGGATAGGTCTCTTGTTTTTGTCTTTTCCCGTGATAACAAATTCGGCTTTGCTTGGCACAAAATGTTTGTCTTTTCCGGCTAATGAAAAACCAGAAAAGGGCCTTCCATCATGGACCCTAACGGGTCGATTAAAGATAAGCTCGAAATGGTCTCCTTGTTTCTTTGCTTCGATAATTTCTACAGGTTCCCATCCAATGTTATTGTGGCCTAGGCAAGTGTTTAGGGCCCACCTTGCGGCGCGTTCTCCGAGTTCGAATTTTTTATGTGGATGATACCAGGGCACCTGCTGATCATAAGCGGGAAGGAAAGCTGCTCCCTTCAGAGACTTTACCGCAGCGTGTTGAGCCTCCCGAATGAAGGGTCCAGCATCAATCATGCGCAGTTCAAAATTTTCAAGAGTCTGAGGCTCACCACCCGGAGTGAGGCCAATGACACAGAAAGGCATGAATTCGTTCCTGAAAGCTGTGCGCCACCCCTCTATCATAGCCTTGAAAGTTTTCTGATAAAACTTAGGTCGTGCATTCCCAAGTGCGTTATTATAGCCTTGGTTGAAGACGGCCCCACTAACATTAAGGCCGCTAATTGGGGCTATCATTGCGTTAAAAGAGGCTCCTGGGTTATTTCTGTCATTGGCAGGATCTTGATCGGGTTTTGTCGGTTTTGGATTCGGTTTTTCGCCACGTTTTTTCCGGTTTTCAGTGTCTTTCTCCCATCTCTGAATTCTAGCAGCAAGGCTGGCCTTAGCGTCATACTGATCAATTTTTAAATCCCATTCTTCTATGAGAGGCTCGGCATCATTAATTGAGTTAAGATCTTTACGGGAAGTCCATGCTTCTGCTGTTGTTCCGCCAACGGAGGCATCGATTAATCCAACAGGCATGCCTGACACCATGTGCAAGCGCCTTCCAAAAATATATCCTATGGCTGAGAATCTGGCGACTGACTTTGGAGTGCAAACTTGCCACTGCCCTTTCATTTCATAACGATTTTCCCATGCGTTAAATTCATTGATTCGTTCAATGTCATTTTGAGGTTCGTTAGTCGCTTTCTGAGGAATCGTCATTAGGCGTATCGTTGGAAAATTGGCGGAAATCACTTCAGTGTCACCGTGATAAATGCTTTCGAGAACGTCTTCCATATTACTTTGTCCTCCAAGTACCCACACATCACCAATTAGTATATTATCATATCCAATGGTTTCATTTTCTGATCTTACGGTTAGTGACTTTGCCTGCACTGATCCTTGCAATGGCTCAAGCTCAAGTGACCATTTCCCTTCCTTGTTTGCTTTTGTGGTGAGGTCACGCTTGCCTAGAATTACTCTCACATTTTTTTCGGGTGCAGCACTTCCCCATACATGAATTGGTTTGTCCCTTTGAATTACCATGTTATCTCCAAAGATCTTGGGTAAATCTAATTTGGCCGAGGCCATGGATGGAATGCAAATTGCAAGTAAGAGAAATCTCATTGTCATTAGTTTTGTGTATAACAAACCTATGCCCGTGTAGCGGGGGAGGCTATTTATTTTGGTTGATGAGATGGAATGTAGGGTT
>JABGYE010000024.1:0-5248 GCA_018675395.1 Akkermansiaceae bacterium | reverse complement strand
GACCTCTCGTTCCTCACATCAATGACATCTAAAACTAACGTGCACGGGCTAGGTAGCTACATGCAAAACACCGGATTCACTGTGCCTGGATTTCCATGTATGGGCGCCTGGATCAGTTATGGTCTGGGAAATATCAGCAAGGACCTTCCCGAATTTGTCGTAATGCCTGATCCAAAAGGATTGCCCTACAACAACCTAGGAAATTTTACGGCCGGCTTCCTTCCAGCAAAACACCAAGGAACAGTAATCAACGTTAAAAGCAACTCACCAATCAATTACCTATTCCCACCACAAGAAGCAAAACAAATCACACCACAAAGCGAATCGGACGGTCTTGAACTTCTAAAGTCCCTCAATCAAAATTACGCACAAAAATTTCCGTCCGACTCTCAACTTGAAGCACGAATTAAATCTTATGAACTCGCTGCGCGAATGCAGTTAAGCGCACCTCATATTTTCGATCTATCAGGAGAAACTCAAGCAACTAAAAAACTTTACGGATTAGAAGAAGATAAGACAGCAGATTTTGCAAGGCGATGCATCATTGGCCGTCGCATGCTTGAGAGCGGCGTTCGCTTTGTACAAATATGGAGCGGAGCAGGCGGACCAACCAATAATTGGGATAATCACGCTAACATTAGTACCGAACTCCCAAAAATGACACAACAAGTCGATCAACCCATTGCAGCTTTAGTAAGAGATTTAAAATCCCGCGGCATGCTCGACGATACACTTATAATTTGGACGACTGAATTTGGTCGCATGCCTTTTAGTCAAGGCCAAGCAGGTCGCGATCACAACGGTGGCACTTTTGTTACTTGGCTTGCCGGGGCAGGCATAAAACCTGGAGTCGCATATGGCCAAAGCGATGATTGGGCATGGAAAGCGCAAAAAGAAATTTGGTGTTACGATCTTCACGCAACCGTTTTACACCTCTTGGGAATCGATCACGAAAAACTCTCAGTCCGACACAACGGCATCAATCGACGTCTCACAGACGTGCACGGTCAGGTGATTAATGAAATACTAATTTAGCATACAGGAAACTTAAGGCATCCTAAACCTAAATCATCAATTGCGATAATTCCTTCCATCCCTTCTTACGAACGCAGTCTTCAGTAGCTAGTCAGAACCTCACCATTCTACTCTATCCCCTCAACGAACTTAATGAGATGGACATAATAGTTCTCTAAAAAAATATCTGCGCGGCCACAGAAAAATTAGAGAAGGGTTCATGACTTCTTCAACAAGAACGAAAGTCCGTAGAGCACACAAGCCACAACTACCACAAAGGGCCCAGTCGGCTGATCGAGTTGAAAACTCACTACGAGCCCGCCGACATTATACATTGTGGACAAGCCCACTGCTATCAACATTATGATCCACATGCGCCGAGCAAGACGACAAGCGGTCGCCGCAGGCAAAATGATCAGTGCCAATGACAGCACTATTCCAGCTACCCGGACCAGCAGGACCATACAAATCCCAGCCAAGACTAATAGCAGTAAATAGTAAGCCCTTGAAGAAACGTCACGGAGCTGAACAAACTCTTCATCAAAACAGACTGCGACAAGTTTGTGATAAAATAGGGCAACTAATCCAAGAACAATCAACCCAAGAACACAGGTCGCTATAACATCACCTTTAGAGGTTAGGAGAATATTGCCAAATAGATAACTCTCCAAATTGACCCCTTTGCCCGGCGTATGATGAAGGAACAAGAGGCCAATACCCATGCCTCCAGCCCATACCGCTGATATAATTGTATCTTCCCTCTCTTTGAATTTTAAGCTGATACAGCCAATCACTAATGCAGAGGCAATAGCGGCCACAATCGCTCCGAGCATTGGCGTCAACCAGATAATATCGTAAGTGCGGTTAAAATAAATAGCGGCTCCGATTCCTCCTAAGATACTATGCGCTATTGCCGCTGCAATGTACCCTATGCGTCGAGTCACAACAAAAGTCCCGACAACACCATACGTAAGACTCGAAACAATACCAGCTAGCAGAGCGTAACGGATCACTGGGACATCCCTAACTGTTTCTAAAAATTCAATCATGAGCACAGACGGAATGGTCTCCCTGTTGGTGGCGAGTTTTTCGGTCATGCTCGACGCGACGGCGTCCACTATATATTTCACGAATAGTTTCGCCGCTCAATGGAAGTGAATGACGATGAGCATGCTGATTAACACACAAAACTGAATCACTTAACTCAGAAACTAGTTCCAAATCATGGGTTACGAGAACAAGAGTCATGTCCTTACGCAAACTAGCGAGAGCTTCTATGAATTGCTCTTCAGCAGAAAGATCAATATTTGCAGTGGGCTCATCCATTAACAACAACTCCGGCTCACTGGCAAGTGCCCGCGCAATCATAACCCGTTGCCGCTCACCACCAGAAAGTTCAGAGAATGTGCGATTTTTAAAATCACTCAAGCGAACAGTTTCTAGAGCTTCTTCAGCAACTAATCGACATTCTTTGGAATAGGCACCGACACCTAACCGATCGAGTCGTCCCATGAGAACTATTTCAAGGACCGATACAGGATACAATGGATCAAAGCGCATAGCTTGTGGCACATATCCAATTTTTCGCCGGTCTTTTCCTGCCGGCTGCCCCAAAACATCAAGGGTCCCAGTTTCGGGAGATTCGAGTCCGAGAATTAATTTTAGTAAAGTCGACTTACCTCCCCCATTGGGACCAATGACACCAATCGATTCACCCTTCTGCACTTCAAATGATACATCATTAATTACTCGCACCTTGCCGTAGCCAAAAGACACATCGGTGCAAGAGATAGCATTCATTAGAAACTATCCTTAATCGCGGAAGCAATTTCCCGCAAGTTGGCAACTATGTCTTTTTCTAAGGGATCAATTGAAACTACGTTTCCATTGATAGACTCAGCTAGAGCCGCTGCACTTGTCTTATCAAATTGCGGTTGCACAAAGATGACTTTAGCTCCATTTGTTTTGGCCTCATTAACAATCTTTGCTAGTTGTTTGGGAGTTGGAGATCTATTTCCAATTTCGATAGCAACCTGCTCAAGCGAATAGTCCTGGGCGAAATACGCAAAAGCACTGTGGTAGACATAGAATTTTTGACCACTTAGTGGCTTTAAAAGCTTACTAATTTCATTATGAACACCAGTCAATTCCTCTTTGAATTTCGTGAGGTTTTCATTTATCACCGAGCCTTTTTCCTGTGGCAACATCTCTTTTAATTTAGCTGCTATTTGAGCAGCTTGAGTCATCAGCGTCGTCGGTGAAAGCCAAACGTGAGGATCATTTAAATCTTCATGGTCATGGTCAAGATCGTCCTCAGGGTCCTCAGTTTTATGACTAGGGTGATCACATTCTCCTTCTAGTAGCTTAAGTCCTGCTAGAAGATTTAATTCCTTGGGAGCTGAATCTCCATCACCAACTTTAACAAAATAGTTACTTTCAAATCCTAATTCACCTGAACACAAAAGATTTGATTGCGCCATGTCAACGATCTGTTTCGGGGTCGGCGAATAAGAGTGGGGATCATCTCCTTCACCAACAATAACTTTAATATCTATAAGACCACCTGCCAGACGTTCAAAGATATATTGGTAAGGTGAGATAGGAACAAAAACGACAGGCTTCGAATTCTCTTTACCTTTTTCATCATTCAAACTTGATGATTGTTTATCACTGCACCCCTGAAACGAGAAGAAAAGAAATGCCAATAAAATAAACTTGGGGAAGTCAGTTTTAATGATGCGCTTTATGTTATTTAATTGCGTGAAAGACATTATATGAGCGTAGCCTAACGAATAGTTTTTTTAGTTAACCCTTCACCCAGCTTAGTATTTTGTAATGCTTGGCTTTTTCAAGCGCCTTTACAGCATCTGCTTTTGTCAGCTCATGCAAACCGTCAGTGAAAATCTCAAGTTGATGGTTTTTTTTATCCTTCTTAACTATGCGAATCGTCTTAACGCCATCAAGTTTGGCAATAGCTTTGGCTATTGTCTTTTTGCAAGCCGTGCATTCGACTCCAGACATTGAGGCAATATATTTTGTCTCCTCAGCAGCAAATACTTCCACTGATCCGAAGAGTACGACACAAAAGACCACAAATATTGCTGATTTTGTTAGCTTTAAAAAATCCATTTCTATTAATTACACCTATTTTAAAGTAAAATATCGACTAATGCAAATTAATTGCATTTTCCATTGCGGATCTAGTTATTTTACTCTATTGCATACAGTTTGCGTTAATAAAACTATTTCAATCTAATGAAACCAACCAAATCCATCCTTTCCATCTTATCATTAGCTCTATCCTTATCATTAGTATCAAAGGCTGAGGAAAAAGTCTTTGAATTTAATGTCAGTGATAATGAGGAGCCCTCTCAATTCTTCACTTTAAACCCTGAAGTTTTTCTAAATGTAACTGGATCAGTTTTAGATTCAGATACTCCTGTCTCGGGTTTAGCAACTAGTGAGCATGACCCGCAAAAAGACTATCAACTTCATCCGGTTGAACTTCACATTAACGCCGAACTCGGTGAAAACATCTCTGGTCTATTTTATGGTGTTGCGCTTCAAAATGAAGATGATGATTGGGAAACCGGAATAGAGGAAGTTAAAGTTACTTACGATTTTAATGATTCGTTAAGCATCTCGGGTGGACAGTTCTTGAATCGTTTGGGATTTCAAAACCAAAATCACCTTCACATGTGGGATTTTGCGAATCAAAATTTGCAGAATAGCCGACTCCTTTCTGAGGGAGAGTTAATTACTCGCGGCATTGAATTTAATTATAAACCAAAAAAACGATTATCCTTTAACTTTGCCACTGGTAAAGCAAGACTGCACGATCACAATCATGGCCACGGTAACCATGCTGACCACGAAGGTGAAGATCACGACGATCACGAAGAACACCACATTGAAGCTGATGGAATTAACATCTCAGACTGGATAACCTCAGCCGATGTTAGATATTACCTTGATGAGGATCAGACCCTAATGGTATCAGGATCGCTCGCCGTAGGAGAAAATGAGTTCGGAACGAAGACTTGGGCTTATGGTGCAGGCGTTCAAAAACTTTGGGGAGGTCATGACCACGGAAACGGTCTCGAATTCTGCGAAGGGGCTACTAAACTAAAAGCTGAAATAATTGGCAGAAGTGCTGAAGTTAAACATGAGGACGGTGACTCGGATGATGTTAGTGATTGGGGTTTCTCAGCGGCCTTATATTACGGCCTCAACG
>JABGYE010000128.1:0-8132 GCA_018675395.1 Akkermansiaceae bacterium | reverse complement strand
GAGACAGTTCAGGAGGAGGGAGGCGCTGGTTCTGACAGGGCGGTTGAGAGTGAGACCGGAAGTGAGCCAGTAGCGTCCGGGAGTTTGGTGGCGGAGGCAACGCAGGCCGAGAGTCAGTTAACAGAATCTGGAGGAGCTTCTCAGGAAGCGGCCCAGACACCAGAGCTTGCATCGGGAAAGCTTCCTCTCTATGCGATCAGTGCTCCACTATTGCCTGACTCATTGGAATCGGATCGTAAAGTATTGAATGGTGGAGGCCTAACTGACCTTATTAAAAAGCATCGTGGTAAGCCATCACTTGATACAATTAAGCAAATGGGAGGTTCGGATGGCACAGAGAAGGCAATTGTTGCTGGCATAGAATGGTTATCTAAGAATCAGGAAAAGGATGGGAGATGGGATACGAAAAAGTTCAACGCTGAGGCAAACTATGATGTTGGTGGAACTGGCTTGGCCTTGCTCTGTTATTTTGGCTGGGGAGCCAGACATGATCGACCAGGAAAATATCAGAATAATGTGAAGAAGGCCCTTTCATGGCTCATTAAACAGCAGAATAAAGATGGGAATTTAGCAGTATCAGGAAAGATGTATTCTCACGCGATTGGAACCATTGCCCTTTGCGAAGGGTATGGGATAACAAAGGATTCCGAGATCAAAATTGCGGCACAGAAGGCAATTGGCTATACTATTAGTTCGCAACATCCACAGCTAGGAGGTTGGAGATATAGACCCGGTCAGGAATCCGATACATCAGTGACCGGATGGCAGTTTATGGCTTTACATAGTGCCAGAATGGCAGGAATTAATGTTTCAGAACAACCATTTGAATTGGCCCGTCGATGGTTGGATTTTGCTGGTGGAGGTAAGCATGGTGGTCTTTATGGTTATAAGGGTCCTAGCGAAATATCGAGAGCTATGGTAGCAACCGGGATGTTTTGTAGGCAACTCGACCTAATCCCGCCTACGGATCCTCGCATGATTGAAAGTGCGCAGCTTTTAAAGAATAATCCTCTAAGACCAATTAATCCGGATTTGTATTACATTTATTATGCGACCCTTGCATTATATCAGCATCAGGGACCCATTTGGCAGGACTGGAATAATAAGCTAAAGGAAACACTTCCTAAGATTCAAAACAAGACAGGTAAGAATGCAGGTAGTTGGGATCTGAGTCGACTCATGACCAAGGGAGGGGGTCGAGTGGCTAGTACGACCTTAGCGATTCTTAGTTTGGAGGTATATTATAGGATACTCCCAATGTATGGTTTTCGTGGAACTGATGTTCCTGAAATTAAGCTGAAAGAAGGCCAATAAAATGAAAAGGATTCGAGCGTACTTTTTTAGTTTGACCTTCTTATTGGTTCTCTCAGGTATAGCGCAATCAAAGGTCAGGAATGTACTTTTTTTGATTTCAGATGATCTTAAGGCAAGTGTTCTTGGCTGTTACGGTAATGAGGTATGCCAAACTTCAAATATAGATAAACTAGCGAGCCGGTCCCTTGTTTTTGAAAGGGCATACTGCCAGGGCACCTCTTGTAATCCTTCCAGAACTTCTCTGATGCACAGTCGGTACTTGGGCAAGTCCGATATGAACTTGGGTAAGTTATTCAGAGATAATTCTTATTATTCTGCGCGGGTAGGAAAGATCTATCATATGCGTGTTCCCGGAGATATTATTGCGGGAACTGATGGTTTGGATATTCCTTCATCGTGGACCGAGAGATTTAATTCTAAAGGACTTGAAGCGCATACTCCTGGTGATTATGCCTGCCTTAACCTGAATATTTTCACTAAAGAACTTGAGGGAAGGCAATCGACAAAGATGCCGCATAGAATGTTTGTGACGGTCAGTTATGATGGTGACGGCTCTGACCAACCTGATCATAAGACCTCGACCAAGATAATCGATTTGCTAAGAAAGCATAAGGATGAGCCGTTCTTTTTGGCTGCTGGTTTCGTGCGGCCCCATTACCCTATGGTTCAACCTAAAAAGTATTTTGATCAATATCCTTATGCAAAAATAAAGTTACCTTTACAGGCTGCTAATGATCTCGAAGACATCCCAAAGCAAGGGCTAGCTTCGACGAGGTCCGGCACAAACAGTATAGGTAAGTATCCTGAAAACCAGAAACGGATGTGGTCCGGATACTATGCTTCGACTCAGTTCATGGATGAGCAGGTAGGCAGGATATTGGATGAACTGGATAGGCTCGGCCTGAGGGACAGTACCGCAATTGTTTTCACTAGTGATCATGGATATCATCTTGGAGAACATACTTTCTGGCAAAAGAGTAATTTACACGAAGAAGTTCTCCGGGTCCCTATGATCATTTCTGTCCCCGGTATGAAGTCAGGGCGTACTCGATCAATAGTGGAGTTAGTTGACCTGATGCCTACCTTAGCAGAAATTTGTGACATGAATGTGCCTCCTACAGTTCAAGGGAAGAGTCTTTTACCTGTTCTCAAGGACCATTCGGTTTCTGTGAAGGAGGGAGCCCTTTCCTTTCATAGAGGAGGAATTTCATATAGGGTCAATGGGTGGTCCTATACCCGATACAAGGGAGGGGAAGAGGAGTTTTATGACATGAAGGAAGATCCTGACCAATTTCTCAATCTGGCATCTCAAGATAATGACAAATACACATCTAAGTTGAAAAAAATGCGATCCAGATTTGATAAAAGACTCAAGGATCTTGGTCTAAAAATTAAAAAACAGGACAAAAATTAGTCCTAAATTGATTATTTAAATCATTATAAGAAAGCGCTTCAAAGCTTTTGAAGAAAGTTCATAATATTTTAGGAAAGTTCATGGTATATCTGTAGTATTATTCTTATTATCCACTGCCAATTATGAGTTTATTTTTCCGTTGGAATCTGGTTCCGTTGATCATAGCATCTAAGTTTTTGATCATATCTCAAGTTCACTCAGCCCAAGATGAACCAGTTGATTTTGCCCGAGAGATTTTGCCTATCCTTTCCAATAAGTGCTTTGCATGTCATGGTCCGGATTCGAAGAAGCCTTCGCAGCTACGACTAGATTCCTTTGCAGCGGCCACTGTTGATAGGGATGGAGTAAGAGCAATTAATACTGATAAAGTTCAGGAAAGTGAGATACTTTTTAGGATCCATGACAATGAAGATCCAATGCCTCCTGATGATGCTGAAAAACAGTTAACCGAAGGTGAGCGCAAATTACTGAGTCAATGGATCAAGGAGGGTGGTCAGTACGCTGAGCATTGGGCCTTTGTTCTCCCTAAGAAAGAAAAGGGCAAAGAAGGTATTGATGACTTTGTTTCTGCAAGTCTAAAGAAAGAAGATGTTGATTTTGCACCAGAAGCGGAAAGGTCTGTCCTCGCTAGGAGGGTGGCCCTCGTTTTGACAGGTCTGCCTCCCGAGCCTTCTCAGTTATCCAAGTTCCTTGCTGATGATAGTCCTGAATCTTACGGGCGCTTAGTAGACTCGTTGATTTCGAACCCTCGTTACGGAGAGCATCAGGCCCGTTACTGGCTGGACGCTGTCCGGTATGGTGACACGCATGGACTTCATTTGGACAATAAGAGGGGAATTTATCCATACAGGGACTGGGTAGTTAAAGCTTTCAATGATAATTTACCTTTTGATCAGTTCATCACCTGGCAACTTGCTGGTGATCTGCTTCCTAGCCCGACCCTTGAGCAAAAAGTGGCTACTGGTTTTGTGCGCATGAATCCAACGACTGCAGAGGGAGGTGCAATACCAAAAGAATTTCAGGCTAAGAACAATTTTGATCGGACCGAAACATTGGGGACTGTGCTTCTTGGTGCGACGATGACATGTGCTCGTTGCCATACTCACAAATATGACCCCATAGAACAGGTCGAATATTATAAACTTTTCGCTTTCTTCAACAGTACATCGGAAGGCTCAATGGATGGGAACCGGTATGAATATGCTCCCGTACTTAGGGCCCCGGCTAGTGGCCAGGATTGGGAAGCTTGGGGTGTTCTTGAATCTGAGCGTGTGGCGATTCTAGAAGAGGCGAGTAAGCTTAAAGGATCTGTCAAAGGATTAGATCAGAAGGTCTGGGAAGGATCAGATAATAGTGCTCGTTTTGCAATAATTGCAGATCCGAACGGTTCATGGAAAGGGCACGCCCTCCAATCACGGGCCATTGATTTAAATAAAAAGACGGGAGAAATACAAAAGAGATTTACTACGACTTTAGTGACTCAAGATTTGAAAAAACCTCGCGAAACAAAAATACTTCAGCGTGGAGAATATAATCTTCCAATAGGTAATTCGCTTGAACCTGGAGTTCCTGCTGTGATGGGATCCTTGCCTAAAGAGGCTCCAAAGAACCGGCTAGGTCTTGCTCAGTGGTTAGTTTCCAGCGATCAGCCGCTCGTCTCCAGGGTCCTCATTAATCGTGTATGGCAACGCATTTTTGGTCATGGTCTGGTGCGAACTCCTGAGGACTTTGGTTTGCAGGGGGAGCAGCCAACGCATCCGGCTCTACTTGATTGGTTAGCCGTAGAGTTTCAGGAAAGTGGGTGGGACTTGCAGCACATGTTGCGTTTGATGGTCAATAGTAGGACCTTTAAGCAGGATTCTAAATGGCGTAAAGAGGTTCAGGACCCAGACAATCGACTCTTTGCGAGGGGTCAGAGCTATCGGTTAGATGCTGAGGTCATTAGGGACATAGGACTTTGGGCAAGTAATTTACTTGATCCTACTATGGGAGGTGAAGGGGTTAAGCCTTATCAGCCTTCGGGCATGTGGTCAGCGCTGATGCACCCTGCAAGTAATACCAAGAAATATGTGAGAGATAAGGGTGAGCGTCTCTACCGAAGGAGTATTTATGTGTATTGGAAACGGACTAGCCCGCATCCGATGATGACTCTTTTTGATGCTCCTGTGCGGGAATCAAGTTGTGTCATGCGCTCGCGGAGTAACACGGCGTTGCAGTCACTTGGCCTTCTCAATGAGACCCAAAGGACTGAAATGTCACGCAAGCTTGCAGAGCGTTTGATTACAAGTTCCAAAGATGATAGTCGCCGACTGGATTTTCTTTTCGGGCTCCTCGCTTCACGGAAGCCGAATGATGCTGAGAGGAAAGTGTGTGAGGCGTTGCTGAATAAAATGAGGGGCCGATACGAATCATCACAAGAAGATGCGACTGCCCTAACATCCCAAGGCGATGCTCCCCGTGATGCAAAGATTCCTCTGACTGATCTTGCTGCCTGGACGCAACTCACAACAATTGTTTTGGCCAGTGATGTGGCCATCCTAATGTACTAATTATTTAACTATATTGTTCGATGCAAACACCTGATCCACTTCGCGAATTTGATCTTAACTTAACTCGTCGACAACTCTTTGGGCGTTCAGCTCTTGGCCTAGGTACTGCGGCCATGGCTCAACTTTTCAATGATCAATCTTTCGGCTTGGATAAGACTTCATCTACATCTCATGGAGGCCTTCATCATGCGCCAAAGGCCAAACGTGTCATATATCTTTTCATGAGTGGTGGGCCGAGTCATCATGATTTATGGGATTATAAGCCTAAGATGCAGGAGATGTTTGGGCAGAATTTACCGGATCATATTAGGGACGGTCAACGCATCACTGGAATGACAGCCGGACAAAAGACGCATCCTGTTTGCCCAAGTAAATACAAATTCACAAAGCATGAAAACAATGCTGAAGGGTTATGGGTCAGTGAGCTTCTACCTCATACCGCAACAGTGGCCAAAGATCTATGTGTTGTGCACAGTACATATACTGAGGCCATTAACCATGACCCTGCCATAACCTATATCCAGACAGGGAGTCAGGTGCCTGGGCGACCAAGTCTTGGCTCATGGTTAAGCTATGGTCTAGGGACCATGAATGAGAATTTACCAGGGTATGTTGTCATGCATGCGAAGACTAGGTTTGCCGAGCAGAGTCTCTTTGGTCGTTTATGGGGAAGCGGTTTCATGTCTTCGGAGCATCAAGGGACCTTAATGAGGAGTCAGGGCGATCCTGTCCTCTATTTGAGTAATCCAAAAGGGGTAAGTAGTAAGGATCGCAGAGCTCAGCTTGATGCTCTGGCTCTTCTTAACCAGGAACAGTATTCCAAGTTCGCTGACCCTGAGATTTTATCACGAATAAAACAACATGAGATGGCCTACCGGATGCAATCCTCAGTGCCTGAATTGATGGATCTTTCCGAAGAGGATGATAAGACCTTTGACCTTTATGGTGAAGAGGCCCGTGATCCTGGAAGTTTTTCTGCTTGTTGTCTCAATGCAAGGCGACTGGCGCAGAGAGGTGTTAGAAATATACAGATCTTCCATAGGGGATGGGACGCCCATGGAAACCTTCCGCGTGAACACGAATCTCAGTGCAAGGACATTGATAGAGGAAGCGCGGCTTTGATTAAAGATTTGAAGCGTTTGGGAATGTTGGATGAGACACTAGTTGTGTGGGGCGGAGAATTTGGACGAACTGCCTATTGTCAGGGAGGACTTAATAAGGACAATTATGGTCGAGACCATCATCCTCGATGCTTCTCAGTCTGGATGGCCGGTGGTGGCATTAAATCGGGAATAACGTACGGTAAAACGGATGATTATGGATATAACATTGCCCATCCCGACGGAACGCCAATGCGTCCAAAACCAGGTAAGGAGAAGTGGACTCCAGGCACAATGCACATTCATGACCTGAATGCCACGATTCTGCATTTGCTTGGCATAGACCACCGCAAACTTACTTATCGATACCAGGGAAGGGACTTCAGATTGACTGATATTCACGGTCATGTGATTAAGGACATCCTTGCATAACCCTTACATTTAGGTTGACCATTACTAGGAAATTACCTAGAAAATAAGTGGCTTATGATCATTCCAAACCGTCAGTATTTTTCATTACTGTCGTTTGTTTTTTTTATCGCAATCTATTGTGGAGGATCACTGCACGCTGAGGTCGCTGCAGATCTATCGGCCCCTCAGATTTCTGATCCGGCATTCATTATTGTAGAAGGCGGTTCGATTGGCACTGATAGTATCAAAATTAATACCTCTTTACTTATTAATAAGTCCCGTTTGGATGGTTCCCATCGGGCTAATTATCGTGTCGTTGGTAGTTTACGTTCATTTAATGATGATAATTTAATCTCTTTAGAGAACGCGAACAACGAACTGAACAAATACTCAGTAGTTTCAGATGTGCAGCAGGTGAATATGGGTGCAGTTCAAAATTCCTTCACGAAAACTATTTCTCTGAATCTTAAACCGGTAATACCATTATCAACTCAGAACCGTTATCGGGCCGAATTCCGTTTACAAAAAAGTAATAGGGTTGGTTGGTCTAACGTCGGCAAATTAAGGACAGGCGATTATGCTAGAGTTTATCATTTCACTTCCACGGAGTCCGGGGATCCTGACTGGAATCTGAGAGGGTCGTTGGAAGGGGCCAGTTGGAAAAGAACTTATGCTTTGCAGACGGATACGGAACGGGACCATTTTGAGGTTACTGCTGAATCGGTCATGTTGCGGTTCGATGATTGGGACCTACCTGTCGCATCGGTAGAAGCAAAGGGAATCTTTCGTTTTGAGATTAGAGAGAGAGATACTGGTAAACTGATTGAACTTCAAGGACCTGGAAGCATTGAGAAAAGTATATTAATTTCAAGCTATAAGGTCGCGGCAGGAATTAAATTGCCCACCATTAAGAATGTATCTGTTTCGCACAAGATTTATCCGAGAGGACAATTAGATTCCACGAAGGAATACATACTCGAATGTGAGTTCAGTTATACCTATGACAACTTAAATTCTGTGAGTGATGCTGGGCAGTTAACTGTCGCGCCTCAGCGATTGCTGCATTTTAACGGAAATCTTTACTGGGGCGGCGAACCTCAAAATGATGGGATACTAACTACTTTGAATAAAGTTAAGGATTCTCCACAAATTGGTCCAGTCCAAGACAAGTATATCAAAGTCATAATAAGGATCCCCGATGGTAAGGGCAGTATAAAGAACAACTATGTTTTTGGTGATGAATCACAAATAACAGTGAGGCTTGATAAGTCAGGTAATGCGATTGTGGACCTTGGCAATCAATTAGTATCCAGTTTTGACGGAGGTCCGTTGAAGTGGGCCGAT
>JABGYE010000026.1:0-7679 GCA_018675395.1 Akkermansiaceae bacterium | reverse complement strand
TGCATTGATCGGACTATCGCGAGCCGTTCGGTTTGTTTGGCGAGGAAGGGCATGTGTTCGCCTATGTGTGTTCCAGGCGTGGCGGTGGGGATAGTTTTAAATGTTCCACGTGTTTCACTCGGACCATCTGGCTTAGGGTCCCAAGTTTCGAGATGGCTCATTCCGCCCCAAGCAAATAAAATGATGCATGATTTTGCTCTTCCAGATGGGCTGGGGTTGTTTTTGTCTGAATTTGCTAAGCTTTGGAATTTTAAGAAGTCAGTTAGGGAGAATCCAAGGCAACCAAGACTCGTAGACAATACTTTCCGCCTATTGATGTCAGGTGGAAGAAACAGATCGCTCATTGGTTTAAAGGTATTCGATTCTTATAATAACAATAAGGCATTAATCCGACTAGTGATCAATTTTCTATTGGCTAAAAGTGAGTGCTAGAAAATTATAAAACTTTTTGCGTAATTTTTAACAAATTTTGCAATTGCTCACGCATTTCTTTGCGTGACCCGCACTGATGTTTTCTGTAAGGTGAAAGTTAATCGGACATGATAATAAAAATTAAGCAGAGGTCTGGGTCTCATTTTATTACCTTAGGCATTGTTTGGGGACTAGCTCTTTCGTCCTCATCGAAGGAAATTTCCTTTAATCATGATATCAGGCCCATTCTTTCTAATAAGTGTTTTGCATGTCATGGCCCTGATGAGGATAAGCGAAAATCTGATCTTAGGTTGGACCTTTCTGATGGTTCAGATGGTGCCTATCGAATCAAGGACGGAGTGACGGCACTGAAGCCTGGATCATTAGAGGGAAGTGAGCTCTGGCATAGGGTGATCACGGATGACTTGGATGAAATTATGCCACCTCCAAAGGCAAAGAAAAAACCTCTCACCAAAGAGGAGCAAGGACTCATAAGGAAATGGATTGAGTCAGGAGCAAATTATGAAAAATTCTGGGCATTTGAGAAGCCTAAAAAAGCTGACTTGCCTAATGTGAAAGAACAAGAATGGAGCAGTAATCCTATTGATATATTTGCCCTGGAAAAAATAGAATTATTGGGAATTAGTCCTTCCGAAGAGGCTGATAAAAGGACCCTAGCACGACGCCTCAGCTTTGATTTGACAGGTCTTCCTCCGGACCGTTCCGAGTTAAGAAAATTTGCTGCCGATGACAGGCCTGAGGCTTATGAGAAAATGGTTGATAATTTATTATCCAAAGAACAGTTCGGTGAGCACATGGCCCGGTACTGGTTGGATCTTGTCCGTTTCGCAGACACGAATGGGATGCACAAGGACTTCTACAGAAATTTCATTGCATACCGGGATTGGGTAATTAGGGCATTTAACGAAAATTTAGGATATGATAATTTTGTTCGATACCAGTTAGCCGGTGACCTCTTCCCTGAAGCAAGTAATGATCAACTCGTTGCGTCTGGATTTAACAGATTACATCTGATCATTGATAGAGGAACTGCTCTGCCCGAAGAGAGTTTCTTTAAGAATGTTACGGACCGGGTCACTGCCGTAGGAACAGCATTCATGGGAATGACGGTCCATTGTGCTTCCTGTCACGATCACAAATATGATCCCCTGACCCAGAAGGATTATTATTCGCTCTTTGCTTTCTTTAACAACATTGATGCTCAGCCTGAAACTAACGGTGCTCCTAAGAATGGGGTCCAGTCCCCTTTTGTTACGATTCCGAGTCCCGACCAGAAGAAGAGGATCAACGAGTTGGACGGCCAAATTGCAGGCATCCAAAAGAGGATTGAAGGAGTTAAGAAAATGGAAACCGATGAGAAGGATTCGGAGAAAAAGGAGATCCTATCTAAGGACATTACTGAATTGAGTTCAGAACAAAATAAATTAAAGAGAGAACGTGAACAAATAAATAAACAAATTCCTCAAGCAATGGTCATGAAGGAACGGAACGAAGTGAGGCCAACTCATATCATGAAGAGGGGTCAGTACGATGCTCCTGGTGAATTAGTGAGTCGAAACACTCCAAAATTTTTGCCGTCCATGAAAAAGACTGGGGAAGTTGCATCCCGGATGGATCTTGCTAATTGGTTCGTTGATAGCTCTAACCCTTTAACTGCGAGGGTTGCAGTGAATCGGTTCTGGCAACAATTGTTTGGGACAGGGTTTGTAAAAACATCAGAAGACTTGGGAGGACAGGGTGAGGTTCCTAGTCATCCTGAACTTCTTGATTATTTAGCTGTATTATTTGTTGAGTCTGGTTGGGATATTAAAGCTTTAATGAAAGAGATGGTCATGTCCAAGACGTATAGGCAGTCCTCCCTAATGACTCCTGAGAAATTGGAGAGTGACCCCGAGAACCGTTTCTTGGCACGGGGTTCCAGGTATAGGATGGATGCTGAAATGATACGTGATCAGATTCTGTTCACTAGTGGAATGCTGTCTGACACAATGTATGGGAAGAGCGTGAAGCCACCGCAGCCTGATGGGTTATGGAAATCGGTTACTATGATAGGTGAGCGGTTCAAGGCAGACTCGGGAGAGTCAATTCGTCGCCGCAGCTTGTACACTTATTGGAAGAGAGGTATGCCGCCTCCGCAAATGACAATTCTTAATGCTCCAATCCGTGATGCCTGCGTTTCCCGCAGGGAAAGGACTAATACTCCTTCTCAGGCCCTTCTTCTTTTAAATGAGGGTGAATATTTAAAAAGTGCACGTAATCTGGCTCAGATTGTTCTTACTCCAAAAAAAGCAAATCTTGCACAGCGGATTGCATTTGCTTTCGAGACAGTCACATCAAAGCTGCCAGATCAAAAAGAACAGGTGATGTTGTCTGATCTCCTTAAGAGTTTGCAAAGCTCCTATAATTCTCAGCCATCATTGGCGGATGCGCTCTGTGAAGGAGTTCAAGTGCAAGGGGCAGGCCAAAAAGCTGAACTTGCCGCCTGGACCATATTAGTAAATGCCCTATACAATTTAGATATTACCAAGACCCGTGAGTGAATTAAATCGAGCATTGTCTAATTTATCAAACGCTGAATCGCGTCGTTCTTTTCTATTAAATTCAGGAATGGGAATCGGAGCTTCTGCCTTTGCCTCGCTCATCTCCAGCAAAGGAGCTTTTGCAAAGGAGCCTTCTCTTCCGAAAGTTAGAGCGAAACGAGTGATATTTCTTTTTATGGCAGGGGCACCTAGTCAAGTTGATCTCTTTGATCACAAGCCTGAAATGCACAAGCTCTTTAAGACTAAGCTGCCGAAATCAGTAAGTAAGGGGCAGAGAGTTACCACGATGACGCGTGGACGTGAACAACTAGTTGCTCCGACCATGTTCAAGTTCTCTCAGCAAGGGAAGAGTGGGGTATGGATGAGTGAACTTCTTCCGAACTTATCAACGGTCGCAGATGATATTTGCTTGGTCCATTCATTCAATACAAATGCGATTAATCATGATCCGGGGAAAACATCATTTTGCACCGGATCAGAAATTCCGGGCAAGCCCAGTATGGGGTCATGGCTCAGTTATGGGCTCGGGACATTAAATAAGGACTTGCCGGATTTTGTGGTAATGCCGTCAGCGTTCTGGAGTGGTAAGGTCAATGTGCAGGCACTGTATGCTAGGCTATGGGGAAGTGGATTTCTCCCATCAAAGTATCAGGGAACCTCATTCCAGACTACCGGTGATCCTGTGTTATTTCTTTCCAATCCGAAAGGAGTAGATGCTAGAGTCCGTCGAAGAATGTTGGACTCGCTTGCGGCTTTGAACCGGAAGCACCATTCAGAGATAGGTGATCCAGAAATCCAAACTACCATTGCTCAACAGGAAATGGCATTTCGTATGCAGTCTTCAGTTCCAGAATTGACCGATATCTCTAAAGAGCCAAAAAATGTACTTGAGATGTATGGGCCCGAAGTAAATAAGCCAGGTTCGTATGCGAGGAATTGCCTCTTGGCCAGGAGAATGGCTGAAAAGAACGTTCGCTTTGTGCAACTCTTCCATCGTGGTTGGGATCATCACACAAACTTGCCTGTCCATATGCGGGGTCAATGTCGCGATGTTGATCAGCCGACAGCTGCTCTTCTCAAGGATTTGAAGATGAGAGGACTCCTAGAGGATACGCTGGTTGTTTTTGCAGGAGAGTTTGGCAGAACCGTGTTTGGCCAGGGGAACATTGCTCGTGATAATTATGGAAGGGACCACCATCCTCGTTGCTTCTCTGGATGGCTTGCAGGTGGAGGCATTAAGGGTGGAATGCATTATGGTGAAACAGATGACTTTAGTTATAACGTAGTCAAGGATTCGGTAAGAGTCAGGGACCTTCATGCTACTATGCTCCATCTTCTTGGTGTTGATCACGAGCAGTTGACTTTCCCTTTTCAAGGTCTTGATCAGAGACTGACCGGAGTTGAGAAAGCAAGAATAGTAAGTGATATAATTATTTGATAGTGAAGTTTATTCTGAGGAACCCTTCATTAGTTTTTTCTTTGGGGCTTTCTAATCGATCGACCTCAAATGGACGGACCACCGTGTTGCCGGCAAGATCTTCAATCTTTGTTTCGATAACGATTTTGTAGTCACCCGGTTCCCATGGTTCTTTTGGATTAAAAATCCAGTACTCCTCAGAATTTTTGATGGCAATGCTTCCTTCGATGAATTTTTGTGCAGAGGTTTCAATCCAAATGAGACGTGAAATAAGAGCATGATCCAGAGGCTCAGAGAAATCGACCATCAATGGATCCTTAGTCCCTGATTTTGGAGCATTGACTGTCCAATGGTTAGGTGAAGGTATTTTATTGTCTGGCGAGGTAACAGAAAATGTTTTTGTAAAACTCTCTTTTAGCGGGGTCCCTGATGCGTCTGGCCAGTCTGATTCAATTGTAAGTTTATAAGATTTCCCTTGAATTAATACTGGTCCTTCGTTTTCACGAGGCAAGAGCCCTTTCTTAATTCGTCCAGGGTCAAACAAAATAGTGATACGAGTTCCACTCGGATTCCACAGTTCTTCGCCTAGTTCTAAAAAGGGGAGTGCAATTTTTCTATCTTTTGAATCATAGAGGTGGATGTGAGTGTAAACGTTACCTTGGCTCATGGGGGCCGAGAAATGCACATAGAATTTAAGTAAATTTTCTGGCAGGGAATTAGAACTTGGATAAACCTGCGTCACGACCGTTGAGGGGTCAATGTTAGGTTTATTTAGGCGGAAGGTTTTCTCAACTATTTTTGATTTTTGAATCCTTTCGAGGCCAATTAACTGTTCTGCTTTAAGTGTATTTAAAGTCACATGATAATTGATATCAAATTGCAGAGGGAATAGTGGTTTGAAGAACAAGTTATTGTCGTTCAGTTGATAAGACCCCTGAACAGGTGGAAGTGCTTTCCAGTCAAGAACCTCTGAAACTTCTGTCTGAACATAGAAGACCTCTTCCCAGTCCTCTGCATTAGAGCCTCTAGGCCGAATTAATTGGTCTGAAGCGTCCTTTGCGATTTCGGCTTCAAAAGCAAATTGATTAGTATCCGAACCTGTTTTAACTAATCGGATTTTAGGAACGCTAGTTAATGGGGCAATGTTTCTTAACGATAATGAGGGGGCTATGCACCCGATCTGAAAAGAAAGTAATGTCAGGTAAAGGATCCCTGTGAATTGACTCTTCGAGAGAATCACGGAAGAAGGACCGCTTCAAGGTTCAGATTTTCATCTTCTGCGCCTCTGATCACAAGAGCATGCTGATTGTCTAGTTCGGCTAACTGGTAAACCTTGGTCCAGTCCGATACAGTTTCGTATGGCACGCCTTCAGTTTCTCCTCCACCCACTCTTTCAGTGATAGTTTCAAACCCGCCAATTTTTTCTGTGGATATTTTCATTACCCCTCGACTGCTATTTGCCATCAGTAGGAAATCTTTTCCGTTCTTTTTGTATACAATCATGTCTAGCGGACGATTTCTATTTCCTAATTCCGCTATTGTTTTGCCTTCAATCCTGGCGCCTGGATTAAGTTCTTTCATTGGAATCTTCACTAGCGGAGTACAAGTGTATGCAGCAAGTAGATGAGGGTCGCCATCAATGTCATAACTTACAAAGGTCCGAACAGGTGAGGCCGTTTCGTAGCGTCCGTGAGCTCCATGAAATATTTTAACTCCTGTTCCTTTTACGTTGTCCTTAAAAGGGAATGGAATGCTCCTTAGAGTTGAGGAGAATTCTTCGTTTGAAAGTCCAGCAACGATGACTTTTCCATTGATGAAGGCGATGTCAGTGATTGATTCCATCCTTTGATTGCGCTTGCGTCTGCCGTTACCAGTTACCTTGTCTTCAGGAGCGTTTGGTAGTTTTGCAATGCTGTGACTGGTATCTTGAAGGGAGATTACATGGATAGTTCCATTTTTTTGAATAGATAAGATGGCAGGATTTGTTTTGGATCCTTGACCTCGCATGACCGACAAATATGCAATTTGTGAATCGGAATCGACTGCCAGATCAATGATTCTAACTTGATCGCTTGAAGTGCCAAGCACTGCGGCAACCTTAGTATTTATTTCTGTAACGTTAAAGTTTCCGGAAGCTTTTTTAACTGCTTTGGGCTCAATCTTGATCGCAGTGATAGTGGCTGATTTTGGATCTGACACGAAAAGGGTTCCGTCTGGTCCGGTAGCAATTGGTCCAATCGATTGCAGTTTGACGTTTCCTTTTTCAAATGCAATCGCATGAATTGGAGAAACGAACAGTATGATTAATGAGGTAAGAAGAAAACCGGTTAAGGAACTTTGGATGTTTTTCATTTTTGCGTTCTAAATTTGAATTATATGCCTAAGAGTATCGGCATAAAGTAACTGACTCTGCAAGCTCACAGTAATCTGTTTCTTAATCATGATTCTAAAGCACTGCCTAACCTTAATTTAAAGTGTACTATAAAATCTATTTTCAGATCATTGAGGCAATAGTTTCTTTAATACTGTATTTCTTTTCTTTGCATTTTATCAATTGGGGCCCGTTATTTTGACTAGATGATTAACTCAGAAGAAGAAGAGAAAAGGTACGGAGATAGGTCTTCTTGGGCGGATGAGCACAACCGTACTCTTTCATGGAAGGAAAAGATTAAGAAATATCTAGGACCTATAGGAATTGTTCTCCTGTTAATCATTAAGTTTGGAGCAAAATTGAAGTTCTTAATTTTACCTGTCCTCAAGTTCTTTCCAATGCTCCTTAAGACTGGCGGGACGATGTTAATTTCAATCTGGGCCTATTCCCTCATCTGGGGCTGGCAATTCGCTGCCGGTTTTGTGATTTTGATTCTATTGCATGAATTTGGGCATCTCATTGCTGCCAGACTTTTCGGTTTGAAGGTGGGGTTGCCTGTTTTTATTCCTTTCATGGGGGCATTAATTGCACTGAAAGAGGCTCCTCGTCATGCCTGGGTTGAGTTCTGGATTGCTGCCGGAGGTCCAATTGCAGGTGGACTAGCCTCACTAGGATGTCATTGTATTTATTTTGCCACCGACAATGAATTCTTTTCTGCGCTCGCCTATACCGGATACTTTCTGAATCTATTTAATTTGATGCCGACCGGTTTCCTGGACGGAGGCCGAATGGTGACTGCTCTTTCTCCCTGGCTCTGGCTTGTTGGAATCGTGATTGCCGGAGCTTTTGCCGTGTATAGGCCTTCATTTATCATCTTCCTGATTCTTTTATTTTCTTTGCCCAGGCTCTTTGCTATTTC
>JABGYE010000214.1:0-2070 GCA_018675395.1 Akkermansiaceae bacterium | reverse complement strand
TCCGGTTATTCGTTGTCTTATTTTGCCGGCCCACTGGCGTCCGACCTTGCCGTGTTCGGCCATTAGTCTTTTGCGTTCTTCAAATGGTAGAGCGTACCAGTTAAATGATTCGCCGCGCCTTTTAGCCATGCTGTAAAAACAAAATACAGGCCAATCTGGCATGTTAGGATAGAGTTTGTCGTTAGAATATTTAGCCATGTGAGATTTAAAATCATTGAGGGCAGTTTCATACTCTTCAGAACCTTCAGTTAGCTTGCGGTCAGATTTTAGCGTGTTATCTGAGTATTCTTCTTCAGTAGTCATGTAATCACCAGTTTCAGTCATAGATAAATAGCTGAAACTTGGAGTCAGAATGTCTGGACCTAGAGCTAGAGTTAATTGCTTTTCAAAAGTATTAGCCAAGTGAAGGTCGTCAGTTAGCAGCATGAACCCTATGTCAGCTTTAGGAGTCACTATGCTAAAGGAGAGTAATTGTGTTTTCGGTGCGCTTCTTATTTCTTGTATCAGTATAGATAAATCAGTTTTTGCTTTGAGTTGTTCTTCTTCGCTGAGTAAGGACCATTGCGTGTGGTCAATTTGATAAAATAAATGAATTACATGCCAGCCTTCCGTGGGCACGATTGGTGATGTCTGTGTGTCAGAGTTGCTCATGTATTTGAGTTGTTTAAAGGATTATGAATAAGGATAATAAATCATTATTGATTAGCATCGCTTAGTTCTTTTCCGGGAATTTCAAAAATGGCTAGGGTGGACCATTTTCCGCTCGGGCCGCTTTCCATAATGGTTGCGCTCCATGGTCCAATAGTGTTTATGGAGTCTGCTATTTTATAAGAAGAAAAGTTTAACATGTTATTTAGTCCACTAGTGGACCTAATCCTTAATCTATTGTCACCGTGATCAACAAATGAATTGTTCTTTGATATGTATTGGAATGTGTTTGGGTCGCCTTGGATGTTGCCTTTAGGATCTTTGAATATCACCTGAAGGTATCCATTGTTACCTTTCGTTTCATTAATGATTATGACTGGAACGATTGCGCTTGGTGGGTCGAGGCTTTCAAGGTCCGGGCTCAATTCCCAACCGCATTTAATTCCATTTAATTGTAGTAGTGATCCTTTTAAACTTTTAGGCACCTCCGAAGTGATGCTTTCTTTTGAATGGGCGAGTTCTTTTTTTGCGTTGGTGTATGTTGCGATTAGCGCAATTAATGTTGCTAAGCAAATAGCGAAAATAAGTGCAGTGGTAAATATCGATAATGGTGAGATGCTATTTTTTCTTTTATTTTGACGCGTGGCGTTTTGGTCTGGCTCTAGATCTGTGAAAGCACTGCTTCGTTCAGAAAAGGCCTTTGGCTGCGAATTGTCTTCATCTTCTGCTGGCAAAGAATGAGGAAGACATTCTGATTCATTTGTGTCCTTCGATTTATTTTGATTTGCCATTTAAAATTCTATATGAATTGTTTATTGAACTTAACGCTCATGCAAATCATTTCACCGCCAATGCAATGAATGAATTCATAAAAAAAAGATTGCTTCTCAGTTTTAACGACTAACTTATACGCAGAAAACATCAAACATTGAGCAATGGCTGACAAAGAAGACCGTTACGAAGAAAATGCCAAAGGGAAGTACTATGTAGATGACCAGTGCATCGATTGCGATCTTTGTAGGGAGACCGCTCCTGACAATTTCACGAGGCAAGAAGAGGGTGGGTATTCTTACTTATATAAGCAGCCCGAATCGGATGAGGAGAGGGGGCTTTGTGATGAGGCTATTGAGGGATGTCCAGTCGAAGCTATAGGCGATGACGGTGACAGTTAGAATGGCTCGTAAGTTTAAAACTAAGCATTCTATTCTTCGGCAACAATTAATTGATGAGTGGCGTGGTCTGAAATCTCCCGATGAGACGGATTCTCCCAAGGAAATTTCTAATTTAGTTTCTGCCGCACTTAAGGGATTGGGAGTCAGTGATCTTTTATCAGAGGATGACGTGGTCAGGGCTTGGAATGAAATTATGCCGCCAGTCATAACGGAGAACACTAGGCCTACTGGTTATAGAAACGGAATGATT
>JABGYE010000098.1:0-4116 GCA_018675395.1 Akkermansiaceae bacterium | reverse complement strand
GACCAGCGAAGCGGTCCGTTTTATCAAAGAGAAAAAGAAAGAGCCTTTTTTCCTATATGTGCCATTCACTGCTGTCCATACCCCATTCGATGAGCCACCCAAATGGCTAGGAAGGGTCGATAATATCGATCCTGAACGCCGACAATATGTGGCATGCGCAGAGCACATGGACGATGGGATTGGCCAGATTCTTAGGGCCCTGGATGAGGAGGGAAAGGCTGAAAATACGCTTGTTATCTTCTTCTCAGATAATGGAGGCACGAACGGGGATGACAGTTCACGCTATCCAGATACCAAGGCCAAGGGTAAAATCAAGGGGCTCAATACGCCACTCAGGGGCTGGAAAACTCAGGTCTATGAGGGAGGGATCAGGGTCCCCGCCATCGCTTACTGGCCCGGGAAATTAAAACCAGCCAAACTCAGTACTCCTACTCATGTCGTGGATTGGATGCCTACCATTTGCGCTGTGGCAGGTTGCAAATTTGATAAGGATCCGAAATGGGACGGAATTGATATTTGGCCCCTCTTAAATGGAAAAGGTAAAAAAGATCCGGAAAGGATCCTTTATTGTAAGGGTGTTAACGGGACCAGCTCGGCTCTTCACAGGTGGCCCTGGAAGCTGATCAAGGGCAAGGACAAGGTACAGTTATATAATCTTAATCTGGACCCCACAGAGAAGGAGGACCTTTCTAAAAAACAGCCTGATAAGGTCAAAGAACTTTTAAAAACCCTAGAATTACAAGCATCGAAGGATAATGCGAGTCTTCCCTGAGCCATTATAAATTTCAGGAATCTTTGTAATAGATTAAGTATTTCAAAGCATGTTAGGATAATATAATTATGTCAGAAGCTGGACCAGGATTAACACTAATTATAACTTTAGTAGTTGTTGCCTTAGTAGGAGTGATTTTCTTTTTTTCACGGTACAAGAAATGTCCTTCGGACAGGATCCTGATCATTTACGGAAAAACTAAGGGGAGGCAATCTTCTATGTGCCTGCATGGTGGCGCTGCCTTTATCTGGCCTCTCATTCAGGCCTTTGAGTACATGGATCTGACTCCAATCCAGATTGATTGCCCTCTGCAGGGAGTTCTAGACAAAGAAGGAAATCGGGTTAATGCGCCTTCAACTTTCACGGTTGGCATTTCACCGGACCCTGGAGGTATGTCACGCGCGGCGGAGCGTTTATTAGGTCAGTCATTGTCTGCAATTGAATCACTCGCCAGTGAAATTATATTTAGTCAAATGCGTTTGGCTATAGGAGGTTTGAACACGGAGTCCATCAATTCTGACCGCGATCTTTTAATTGGCAAAGTTGCCAAATACGTTGAGAGAGGACTTACAAAGTTTGGCCTTAAGCTAATTAACGTCAACATCAAGGACATCACGGATGATTCTGGATACCTTACAGCTCTTGGGGAATGGGCATCTGCCGGGAAACCTGAAATTACTGAAAATGTATCTATTCCTATCGAGCCTGAGCAAAAGAATATATCATCCTCTTTGACTCCCTGCGAGCAATGGCACGTTGAAGGTTCTGAACTCCAATTTTTGGATTTGAAGGATAAGCCAATCGAGAGGGCAAGCGTGGAACTTAAGGTTCTTTATGGCAGGGAATTTACGGGAACGACTGATAATGAGGGCCTTGTTAAACTTGGATGAAATATAAAAAACTAGGGAATATATGGAAAGTTTTGGATTAATTTTAACAGTTTCAGTGTCGATCATCATGTTTGGAACGGTGATCTACTTCTTTTCCCGGTACCAGAAATGCCCTCCGGACAGGATCATGGTCATTTATGGAAAAACTGCTAGTGGGCGATCTTCTCAGTGCCTTCATGGTGGTGCCACATTCGTGTGGCCTGTCATTCAGGCCTTTGAGTACTTGGATCTGACCCACATGCAGATTCATATTCCACTCGATGATGCGCTTTCCAAGGAGAAGATCAAGGTTGATGTAAACTCATCTTTCACGGTTGGCATTTCAACGGACCCTGATGTTATGTCAAACGCGGCTGAGCGCTTATTGGGTCAGCCATTATCTGCGATTGAAACACTTGCCAGTGACATTATTTTCGGACAGATGCGCGTGATCATTGCAACGATGGACATTGAGTCTCTTATTTCTGACCGTGACCAGTTCATTGAAAGAATTACTCAGGGCGTCGAAGGCGAACTGCGGAAGGTAGGATTAAAGCTGATGAATGTGAACATAATGAATATCACGGATGAAGAGGGCCAGATTGCAGCCATCTCACAATCTAAATTGAATAACAAACCGGCAATGATCTGGGATTCTAATCGTCGAAAAGAAAGGATTCTTAAGACATTGGAAAGCGCCAAAAAGAAGGGCTGCAACAAGAGCCACTACATTAGCTCAACACTGAATATTTGGGATATGAACGGAAGGCCGGTCACTGGTGCTCGCGTTATTATGTCACTTGATAATGGTGAAATTGTTTCAGAATTCAATAAAAGTGATCAAGAGGGATCAATTAAAATTGAATTAAAATCATAAATTATTATTTGGGAGATTTGGCAGGAAAGTGCTTCTGATGGAGACGGTCCCAGTAACTTGACCAATACTTATCGTAGTAATCCAACGCCGCTTCCCGGATATGGGGCAAATCAGTTACTTTAGGCGCATTTGCAGGATCAAAGCCTTTTAGGTGCCCCTTCCCTGCTCTCTTTCTCGGTGAAATGAACCGCCAAGGATCATTACCAAGGACCTCTTCACACACTTTGGCCAAACCAGGATCATATCCTTTGATCCCTTCCCTAGTATGTATGTGATTATGATCATGGTCCATGGTCCGATTGGTATCATACCAGCATTGAACACCCTCGGCCCAGTACTCAGCATGGTTTCTTGAAGCGTAACATTGCTTGGAACCGCCAAAAACAATGAGAACATCATCCTTGGAGGTCACTTTAATTTTGGCATTAGTGGGCTTGCCGTTCACTAAAATGTCTCCTCCATCGAGACACTTCACCAGCAAATCGCGCGATTGATCTGGAAACGACTTCATCAAAGAATCAAGCAAACTGACGGGCTCATTACCTTTGACGCGTCTGAATCTTTGCGCGGCTTTGCCATCGTTCCAGATACTGCGGGCCTTTGCCTTTGCAAAGGCCTCATGAACTTTTTTATGGAGATCAGCATCAAATCCAGCGCCCTGAATGACGTGACCAAATTCATGAATGAGGATACTTTCATTCTGCATACCACCCTCATATTCCAACACATCCTCTTCAGCAAAGAGGACAACGGGCCTACCGTCTATGTGCCGGAGAAAGCCCCTTTGACGCCAATTATAAAAATCGAGTTCCTTGCCCGTCTTGTTGGTAACAAATTGAGGAATTTCTGAAGTGAGCTCATCTTTACCGACTAGGATGCATAATACATTTCTTTTACGTATCCTTTCAGCAACTGCATCATTGATGCTGACCATCATATGGTTGAATAGATATCCAGTTTCTAAAATGGCCGTATCGGAAACCTTAACGGACGTTGCTATTAATATGTTTTGAACGAGTAACGATTTTTTAAAGAACTTGGGATCTAAGTTGTAAGTTTTTTGCTGTTCAGCATTTAAAGATTTGATTTGATTAGATGCAGTCAAAGGGACTGAAAAGATCAGAAGAGAAAATGTAACAACAAATAGAGTACGCATGATGGATTAGTGATTTGTGTTTATCTAAATATCGAATAAGAGCCAAGAGGTAATTTCAGGGCTTTACACAGATTATCAGAAGATGAACTCATATTAGATTACTAATACAGATGAAAAGAGACAATGCATTGGCTCAGTATTGATGGATGGATTATCGATAAATATGCATGGTTTATGGATGAACTATTGGGATAGGATAAGGGTATGGATAAAAGCCATGATATTATCGATAAAGATGGATTAAGATGGATTAAGATGGATTAAGATCGATGTATTAGAATGGATGGATTATCGATAAATATGCATGATTTATGGATGAACTATTGGAATAGGATAAGGGTATGGATAAAAGCCATGATATTATCGATAAAGATGGATTAAGATCGATGTATTAGAATGGATGGATTATCGATAAATATGCATGATTTATGGATGAACTATT
>JABGYE010000027.1:0-14595 GCA_018675395.1 Akkermansiaceae bacterium | reverse complement strand
TCTTGCAGATTTACCGCAAATACCAGGCAGATTAGAAAGCGTTTCAGAGGGGAGGCCCTTCGATGTTTATGTTGATTATGCCCATACACCTGATGCATTAAGTAATGCTCTATTAACATTAGAAAAACTTAACCCTAGACGGCTCGTTGTTGTTTTTGGCTGTGGAGGTGACCGTGATACTACAAAGAGGGCGCAGATGGGCAATGTTGCGGCCAGTATTGCTAATTATGCAATTATCACATCAGACAATCCGAGGAGTGAATCTCCATCCCAAATCATAAGTGAAATTGAATCAGGATTTAAAGGAACACACTATGAAGTTGTTGAGGATAGGCGGGAAGCTATTGCTTTAGCTGTCTCATATCTGCTCCCAGGAGACATACTTTTAATTGCAGGTAAAGGTCATGAAACTTATCAAGAGGTTTTAGGGAAGAGAACCGCATTTGACGATCGTACAATTGCTGGGCAGATGCTGAATGATCGTGATCATGTTTTTGCGGATATGGTTCGTGAAAAAAGAGAGCAATATGAAAAAGATAAATTAGAACGGGAGAATAGAGGTCAGACTGAAGGAGAGGAGGAGTATCGGAGGCTATGAGGAAATTAAGTTTATCTGATGTTGCTTCTTATTCGAAAGGGGTTGTTGATTCATCTTTCGAGCAAATGCTCGTTCATTCTGTGTCTACAGATAGTAGAAACATCAAGGAAGGGGGCCTGTTTATTGCGTTGGAAGGGGATTCATTTAATGGGCATGATTTTGTTCAGGACGCTTTTACTGATGGCGCGGTTGCAGTGATGGTTCAAGAGGGCGTTGATTTGAATGTAAATTCTAGCGCTCCTGTGATAGTGGTGAAAGATACCCTAAGTGGGTTACAAGAATTCGCCAAAAATTATAGACAATCATTAAATCTAACTGGCGTTGGCATAACAGGAAGTAACGGTAAAACTTCAACTAAGGATTTTATATATTCTGTATTAAATGAAAGGTTTTCTGTAAGCGCTACGGCCGGAAATTATAATAACCATATAGGGCTTCCTCTTACAGTGCTAGAGGCAGATGATCAGCATCAATTTGGTGTTTGGGAAATGGGGATGAGCAATCCTGGTGAAATTGCTTTATTGGCTGATATAGCAAGCCCAAACATTGGAGTGATTACTAATGTTGGAGTCGCGCACATTGAGAATATGGGTTCTCGTGAATCTATAGCCATAGAAAAAGGGGCACTTGCGGAGAGTGTAAGTGGAGAGGGTTTTGTTGTTCTTAATGCCGAGGATTCATACTCGAAATCAATAGCGGACAGGGCTCAGGTAAGGACTGTGAGCGTTGGGTTTGGCGATGCAGATATCAGGGCTGAGGATATAGCTATTGAAAGTGCATCAGCAAGTTTTGTGATAGATGCAAATGGGCAGCGAGCAGAAGTATTATTACCGGTCCCTGGAAGGCACATGGTTCTTAATGCATTGATGGCAGTTGCTGTTGGTGTGAATGAGGGTATGCCTCTTGATATTATTGCTCAAGGATTAAGCGAAGCTAAGTTGAGTGGAGGAAGGTTACAGAAACGTGAATTTGGAGGCGTTGTTATTATTGATGATACATATAATGCCAACCCAGATTCAACCCTAGCGGCTATTCAATGCCTTGCCGAGATGAATTGTGATGGTCGTCGATTTGCTGTCATTGGGGGGATGGCTGAGCTTGGTGCAATATCAGAACCGGAACATCGTAAGATCGGGGCTGAAGCAGTTGATCTGGGTATTGATTTTATTCTTAGTGTTGGAGGAATGGCTGTCCAAGTAGATGAGGGAGCCAAGGAAGGTAATAAAGGCCATTCTCAGTTTTTCGATGAACATAAAGAATGCGCAGAGTTTATTAATAGCGAGGCTTCTTCCGGTGATTTAATTCTGATTAAGGGAAGCCGATCCTCTGCAATGGAGAATGTAATAAATAATATAAATATTTCATGATTCCCTGGCTATACGATTATTTGAAAGAGACTGTAGGTGTTGATGTGCAGTTGTTGCGCTACATCACTTCTAGAGCTGGAGTCGCCTGCATTTGTGCGTTTGGTATAACATTAATAATAGGCCCTTATTTAATTCGACGACTCATTGCAATGAAGATGGGGCAACCGATAAGGAGTGCTGATGAAGTTCATAAATTGGCCGAACTTCATGACTCTAAAGCTGGCACTCCAACGATGGGGGGTGTGATTATTGTAGTGGCCGTGATGATCAGTGTCCTATTGTTTGCGCGATTAACTAATCCACTGGTATTGGCCGTGGTAGTTGTTTTTATAGGCTTAGGCTTCGTTGGGTTTCTGGATGATTACCAGAAAGTAAAAAAGAAGGATTCTAAAGGTATTAGCGCTAAGACTAAATTGACGCTTCAAGTTCTAGTGTCACTAAGTGCAGGTTTGTATTTATATTTAAATCCGGAAACTTCAGAATACATCCGTGAGTTATATGTGCCTTTCAATAAAGATTCACTGATTCAGGACATGGGCATCTTTTGTTTGCCTTTCTTTGTATTGATTATTGTGGGTTGCTCTAATGCGGTAAATTTGACTGATGGGTTGGATGGGCTTGCAATTGGATGCTCTATATCGGTAGCTTTAGCTTATGCTGCAATTTGTTATTTGGTAGGTAATCAGCAATTAGGTGAAAAATACTTACTAATTCCACACAGCAGATTTGCGGGAGAATTAACCATTGTCTGTTTAGCATTAGTGGGTGCTGGGTTGGGGTTTTTATGGTTTAATTGTCATCCAGCAAAAGTTTTCATGGGGGACACTGGATCATTAGCGTTGGGTGGAGCCTTTGCGTCTTTAGCAATATGTTCAAAACATGAGATTTTACTCGTAGTAATTGGGGGTGTTTTTGTGATGGAGGCAACGTCTGTTATCCTTCAGGTGATCAGTTTTAAAGTTCGGGGAAAGAGGCTCTTTAGAATGTCTCCGATACATCACCATTTCGAACTTAAAGGGTGGCATGAAAGTCAGGTAATCGTTCGCTTTTGGATTCTTTCACTTCTCTGTGCACTCATTGGATTGGCAACATTAAAACTAAGATAGTAATCTGAAATACAAAGGAATAAATATTGCAGTGTTGGGATGCGGCCAGAGTGGAATGGCGGCAGCGAGGTTGGCGTTACGCGAAGGTGCTAATGTTTGTGTTTTTGATACGGGAAATTCAGCGGAACTTCTAGTCAGAGCAGAAGAGATCAGTTCAGAGGGATGTGAAATTGCAATCGGAGATGACGCTGTATGTGCTAATCCTAAAAAATATGATTTGGCTGTCATCAGCCCAGGAATAAGTCTTGATTGGATGATAGCGAATCAATTCACAGATTCAGGAGTCAGAGTTATTGGTGAAATGGAATTTTCGTACCCATTTTGTTCATCTGGAATAATTGGGGTTACAGGAACAAACGGTAAAACTACAACTGTAGAACTAATAGAAAAAATATTGAACGGTTGCGGAGAAACGGTAGTTGCGGGAGGTAACTATGGGCGCCCTTTAGCTGATATAGTTTGTGATTCGATAAGCTATTCTTCTGTAATTTTGGAAATAAGTTCATTTCAATTAGAAACTATCAGTGAATTTCATCCAAGCGTAGCTGTATGGACTAATTTTGCTCCAGATCACCTGGATAGATATCTAGACATTGATGGATACAGGTCGGCAAAAATGAAGTTATTTGTTAACCAGAATGAGAAGGACTGGGCTGTCATTAATGGTAAAGATGAGCTGCAAGGGATTAAGGCTCAGACAATAACTTTTTCTGCTTATCAGGAATCAGGAAACTATAGCTTCGATCAGGGCAATATTTTTTGCGGGGACGATGTATTATTTAACTTACAACAAACTAAGCTCAGAGGAATCCATAACGCTGAAAATTTAATGGCAGCAACTGCCGTTGCTCAAATTAAAGGGCATTCTATTAATTCAATTTTAGGTTCTCTTTCAGATTATACAGCTCCTCGACACAGGTGTGAGTTGGTCGCGACAATTGATGGGGTTGATTATATTAATGATTCTAAGGCGACCAATCTTCATGCGATGGAAAGTGCATTAAATTCGTTTTCAGACTCTGAGAACGGTATCGTTTTGATTGCGGGTGGGAAAGATAAGGGGTTGTCATTTGCGGATGCCGTCGATTCAGTATCAAAGTACGTTAAGCATGCGATTCTAATAGGTGAAACGCGTTTCCAAATTGCTGAAAACTGGGCGGGGCAAGTTGAGTGCACCCTAAGTGAAGATATCGATGAGGCAGTGAGTCTGGGAAGGTCGTTAGCGAACGGAGTAAACTCAGTTTTGTTTTCACCAGGAACTTCGTCATTCGATATGTTTTCCGGATATGAGGAAAGAGGAGATTTATTTAGAGCAGCTGTAGAAAAACAAATAAAACAAAAATAAACTATGAGTAATAAGAACAGACAAACAGATAGTAATGGCAAGGGACACAATTGGCTGGATGTTTTTGCAAGAACCCGTAGAGCAGAGTCCAGTTCAAGTTCTGATGAGCAATGGCATTCTGAGATTCCTAATATAAAGCTTTCAAGAGCATTTGTTGTTGTTTTGATCCTTCATGTGGTTGCTGTTGGTGGAATATTAGCTTTCGAAATGTTCAAGCCGAAGTCCGTGACTGCATCAGCTGTGAATTCCGAGGAGGGGAACAATGAAGATATTTCCAAAGAAATTACTAAGGAAAGTATAACTGATAAGCAACCTGATATAGAGAAGGATAAAGGATTTGAGCGGTACACTGTGCGTAGTGGAGATAGCATTCGGGCAATTGCTGAATCTTATAAGATTTCTAGAACTGAACTATTGGCAGCGAATTTAATTGATGAAGAGCATCCCCTGGTTAGTGGAAGGGTATTGCGGATTCCTAAGTTGAGCTTGGTTGTTAATAAGGGTGGAGAATTGCCGATTCCTATATCACCTCAACAGGCAAATGAAGATTATATTTCTTTGAATGCCATACCAATAGATGAAGCAACGCCGTCAGGAAATACTGAGAAAATAAAAACAGATAATATATTGAAAGATATCGAAGATGAGGGTGACGGATTTCAGCTCTTATCATCAGTTCCTCCCGTAAATACAAGCGAACCGGTTCCTCGAGCCATTCCTGTATCAAAAACAAATTCAGTGAGGCAGCCTAAGATTGTTAAAGAGATATCAACAAATAATTTTATTGCCTCGGGTAATCGATTCGAGCAACAAGTAATTGCTTCGACTTATACTATATCGTCAGGTGATACGCTTTACGGAATAGCTAGAAAGTATAAGGTGAGTGTTGATTCGATATTAAAATTAAACCCAGAAGTTGATCCTAGAACTCTGGGTATAGGAAAGACTTTGTTGTTACCTTAAAGGATTGTAAATCCTTATTTTCATGGGAGAAAAGAGCTTACAGATATTTGTTTTTTCAATTGTGGCATTGCTGGTCTTAGGCGTGGTGATGTTACTTAGTACAAGCGTTTTTATTGCTGATAGAGCAGATATTTATCATGATGTTCATAGGCAAATCGTTTGGTTGGGATTGGGTATTATTGTTTGTGCTCTCACATCTTCAATTGACTACCATTTTTGGAACCGTTCTAAGTGGGTATGGTTTTCAGTGTCATTGTTTTTGTTGATACTGTGTTTTGTTCCTCCCTTCGCTCAACCTGCAAATGGATCATCCAGATGGATAGGTCTAAGTAATTTTGGCTTTGATTTTGCTCGTATACAGCCTTCAGAATTAGCAAAAATTTCAGTAATATTCGTGTTAGCTGGTTGGTGCTCAAAGTACAAAGATAGAATAAGTGAAGTTCGGTTCGGTTTTATGTATCCGGCATTAATAGTTCTTATTCCTGTTTCCCTCATTGGCTTCGAAACGGATATGGGAACTGCGGCATTACTTACATGTGCATCATTGATAATACTTCTTGTGGGAGGTGGTAATATTCGTTTTTTTCTTGGCAGTGGGATTTGCTCATTAATCGTTCTTGGTTTTGCCGTTTTTATGAATTCTAACCGACTTCAGAGGTTTGTTGCGTTTCTTGATTTAGAAGCGCATAAGACTGGATTTGGACTGCAACAATGGCGTGCGCAATTGGCTTTGGGTGAAGGGGGTATTACTGGTCTTGGTCTTGGTGAGGGTCGAGAAAAACTAATGTATATGCCCTATGCTCATACAGATTTTATATTCCCTATGATCGGGGAAGAGCTTGGAGCCGTTGCAACTTTATCTGTAGTTTTAGCTTTTGTTATGGTGTTAATATTTGGTGCATCTATAGCAAGTTCTGCTCCTGACCGTTTTGGTAAAATTCTTGGGTTTGGCCTCGTGACTTTAATATCGTTACAGGCAATAATAAATATAGGTGTTACTACTGGATTAATGCCCAATAAGGGGTTGCCTCTTCCATTTGTTAGTTATGGAGGATCAAATTTATTATTTAGTTTGGCGGCTATTGGAATTCTTTTAAACATTTATCGACAGGGACACGCACCCATGAAAGATCCGGATTCAGATCTTTTCAACGGTTCAAGAGCAACTCCGAGAATATAATATTAATAATGAGTGCCCGTGTTGTTATTGCTTGTGGTGGGACAGGGGGGCATTTGTTCCCTGGCATTGCGGTAGCCGAGTGTTTATTGGAAGCAGGTGGGGATCCTTTACTTATTATTTCTGAGAAGGAAATTGATGCGATAGCAATTCGAAATCACAAACATCTTGAATATGCGTCATTGCCATCAATTGGCATGCCCAAGATATATTCACCAAAAATGGTAAGTTTTGTTTTTAGGTATATTAAAAGTTATTTCTTTTGTAAGAAGATCATAAAGGATTTCGGAGCAGATGCAGTCCTTGGGATGGGAGGATTTACATCACTTCCTGCCCTAATGGCTGGTCAAAAAATGGGGATTAGGACTTTTATCCATGAATCAAATGCTTATCCAGGAAAAGCAAATCGCGTGGCTTCCCGTTGGGCTGATATCGTTTTGTTGGGTATGGAGTCATGTCGTCAACACTTTCCGGGGAAGAACGTTGAAGTTGTGGGTACTCCATTACGAGGAGCGATGAGAGAATCTTGCGACTGGGATCAGGCCATTGAGCATTTTGATCTTAGCGATCAGAAGAAGACATTATTAGTGATAGGAGGGAGTCAAGGGGCTCATGGTATAAATTCAATTATAATAGAATCGCTAATTAATTTGAATGAATTAGGGCTACAGGTGATTCATATAACAGGCCCCGCGGATTATGATAGAGTATGTTCATTATATGAAGGCGTGAAAATTAAATCATATATAGCACCCTTCTGTGATCATATGGAATTGGCGTATGCTGTTTGTGATGTTGCCATTGCTAGATCAGGAGCTTCTAGTCTTGCAGAGCTGTCCACTCATGGGATTCCTTCAATATTAGTGCCATACCCTTATGCAACGGATGATCATCAAACGCTCAATGCACTAGTTTATAGTGAAGCGGGTGCTGCATTTTTGAAGAAGGAGAGAGAGTTGAATCGGAGTGAGTTGACTAATGTTTTGTGCCGATTGTTTGATAGTGATCATGAGCTTTACGGGGAAATGAGTTCTGCAATGAGAAAGATGGCAGTCATTGACGCAGCGGAAAATATATGTGAACAAATACAGCTAAATTCTAAGTGAAAGAAAAATGGTCAGATAAATTGCACTCAGGTGCTAAATTTCCAATGAGAATACACCTCATTGGAGTTGCTGGTTCAGGTATGAGTGGTTTGGCGTCATTGCTATTAAGCCTTGGTCATCGGGTCAGTGGTTCTGACAAGGTGTCAACAAAGGAAACGGATCGCCTTGAGAGGGCCGGGTTGAGCTTCCACTGCCCACATGTTCCTGAGTTGATACAAGATGCTGATTTGGTTATTTTTTCCTCGGCAATTAAGTCAGGTAATGTTGTCTATGATGCTTCAATCGAAGCGGGTGTTCCAATGCTAAGGCGGGCTGAAGCTCTGGTTTCAATAATGTCACTAAAGGAAAGTATAGTGATAGCAGGGACGCACGGTAAAACAACCACTTCTGCATTAGCGGCTAAAGTGTTGCAGGCAGGAGAATTAAATCCCTCACATTATGTTGGCGCAGAGGTTCCTGTTCTGGGTAATAACGCGTATTGGAGCGAAGGGGGTAAACACTTTATTGCGGAAGGGGACGAGAGTGACGGGTCTTTAATTCAGTTTGATCCATCTTATGCTGTTTTATTAAATGTAGAGGAAGACCATCTCGATCATTACACTGACGGGATTGAAGGTATTCGTAATGTGTTCAATCAATTTTTAGATTCAACACAAAAAAATATTATATATTGTTCAAGTGATTCAGAATCATCCAATCTTTGCGGCTTCCGTAATAATGTAATTTCGTATGGCTGGGAAATTACTAATAACTTTAGTGCTAAAGTTTGTGAAATGCGCGAGGGTAGTACTGACTTTGATGTGTTTGCTTATGGAAACTTATTGGGAAGAGTTACTTTAGGTGTTCCAGGAAAGCACAATGTGTTAAATGGGCTAGCAGTGATAGCTCTTGCAACAGAGCTCGGAGTAGATTTCTCAGATATATCTGGCGCGATGAGAGAATTTAGAGGGGCAAAGAGGAGATTTGATGTTTTGTATCGTTCAGCTAATTATTCTGTGGTTGATGACTATGGTCACCACCCAACAGAAATCAAAGCAACCATTGCGACAGCAAAGCATTTAAATCCAGAAAGATTGGTTTGCGTTTTCCAGCCTCATCGGTATACGCGCACGCAGCTCATGATGGATGAGTTTGCAAAGGCGTTCCGAGAAGTTGATGAGCTGTTTGTTACGGATATATATCCTGCTGGAGAGAAGCCGATTGAAAACATTAACAGTGAAGCGGTTGTTAAGGCCATTCATGATGAAGGGCACCAAAAAGTTAACTATGTTCCTGATTTAAAAACTGCTCATCTTGAGGTTGGAGCTGCTCTTTCATGTGGCGATACTATTTTAACATTGGGTGCAGGTAACATTCATGAAGTTGGCGCTGCACTTGCTAGAGACCTAGAAATTTTAGATAAGCTGCGACGCGAATTAGATGATCCCGAGACTAAGTGTAGACTATATGAACCGATGAGTCGTCATACTACAATTAAGGTTGGAGGTCCTGCACAGTATTGGGTCGAGCCGGTAAGTATTGAGGCTTTTGCTAAATCTTTAAAATTTTTCTATAGTAAAGGGATTAAAGTTAGAGTGGTGGGAAGAGGTTCAAATTTGCTCATATGTGATGGAGGCATTCCGGGTGCAGTTATACGCCCTTCCGGTGGTGAATTTGAAGAGGTTAGAGTTTCCGAAAATATTGTTACAGCTGGAGTAGGCGCTAGATATAAAAAAGTCAGCAACATAGCTAAAGCTAATGGAATTAGCGGATTCGAGTGGATGGAAGGTATTCCTGGTAATGTGGGAGGTGGGTTGAGGATGAATGCGGGTGCGATGGGTTTTGAAACATTCGATCAAGTCCTTAGTATAAAATATCTAGATTCAGAGGGAGAGCTTCACGAGAAGATGGCTGAAGATTTTGATAGTAAATATAGGAACGTTCCTAAGCTCAATGAGAACTATGCAGTTTCAGCAGTCCTCAAAGGAACTAAGGATGAGGTTAAGGTCATAGACGATAGGATTCGTGAATCGATGGAAAAGAGGAAAAGAACTCAACCAATTGCGGCAAGTGCTGGATGTATTTTTAAAAATCCCATTGATATTTCTGCTGGGCAACTCATAGAAGAGTTGGGGCTAAAAAATTCTAATGTTGGTGCAGCAAGAGTTTCTGATGTCCATGGTAATTTCATTGTTAACGATGGAGGAGCAAGTGCTAAGGATGTAATAGCTCTTATTGATGAGATTAAGATTAAGGCTAAGACGAAAAGGTCAATAGAGCTTGAGACTGAAGTGCAGATTATTGGGCAGGAGAAATTGAAATTTTAAGAATAAAATAAAAAACACAAAATATGTCATTTAGTGATAAGACAATAGCCGTGATGATGGGAGGTCCCGGCAATGAGCGGGAAGTTTCAATAGCATCAGGAAAAAGCGTGTCCCAGTCTTTGTCTGATAAAGGGGCAAAGGTGATAGAGATTAGCATAGAAGATCGGAACTTTGAGTTGGATGAAGATGTTGATCTTGTTTTTAATGTAATTCACGGGACGTTTGGTGAAGATGGTTCTTTGCAAAGAATTCTGAATGGACGTCGAGTGCCATATACAGGGGCAGGGGCAACTAGTAGTGAACTTGCCTTTGATAAAGGTCTGAGTAAAAAATGTTTTGTGGAGAATGGTGTTAATACTCCACACTTTGAATTTCTTTCTAAAGATGAGAGGGCATTACCTTCTTTAAATATGCCATTTGTTATAAAGCCACCAAAGGAAGGGTCTAGTGTCGGTGTTCATATAATAAGGGACTCTTACTCCATATCTGAAGCGATTGAGGATGCTGCAAAATACGACGACATTATACTTGTTGAGGAATTCATTAATGGGAAAGAGTTAACAGTTGGTGTTTTGAATGGAGAGGCATTGCCCATAGTTCACATTCAGCCCCTCTCAGGATTTTATGATATGAAGAATAAATATCCTTGGTTAGGAGGAGGTGAAGGGAGCGAGTACTTTTGTCCCGCAGAACTTGATGAGGAAACAACGAAGCATGTTCAAGAGCTTGCACTTGAAGCGCACAAGGCTCTTGGAGTAGAGGTATATTCAAGAGTAGATGTTATTCTATCTGAAGATGGTACACCATATGTTTTGGAAGTGAACACCATCCCAGGGATGACCGAAACTAGCCTTTTGCCTAAAGCGGCAAAGGCAAAGGGAATTGAATTTGGTGATCTTTGTCAGCAAATCGCGGAGCTCTCGATGCGGTTGAGACAGAAATAAATAACCTTACAGAGAAAATGAGGAGTAAAAGAAATAAAAGAAAAGATTCAAGATATCGTTTCAGTTTGAGATCTCGAAAGAAATCTAATCGTAAATTAAATCATAGTTTGAACGTTCGAGTTAATTCTAAGAAATCTATAAGTGTTAGAAGAAGGATTTTCTTTTTGAAGGCTCTTAAATGGTCTGCTGTTTTGACATTAGTGGGTCTGGTTCTTATTGGTTCTTATAGGGGGATAGATTCCTTTTTGTTTGAAAGCCCAAAATTTTCATTGAGGCATATATCATATGAGACTGATGGTGATTTGCCGAAAGAGCGAATAGTGAAGCATTCAGGAGTTCAAATTGGAGCTAATATTTTGCGAATTGATTTGCAGGATGTGCGTCAACAGATTCTAGATGAATTGCCGCAGATCAATGAGGTTAACGTGGTTCGTGATTTGCCCGGAGAGCTTTCGATAAAAATTAACGAGCGGATTCCAGTTGCGTGGTTAAATGGAATTGATGATATTGGTGCAGAAAAGAAGAATAATGGAAGAATTCTTTTGGATGTAAATGGGCATGCTTTTCTATGTGAAGATTCAGCTTCAAGATATGGTACTCTTCCTGTAATCTTTTCAGAAGAAGCTTCACATATTGAGGCGGGTCAAAGAATTCATGCTCTTACTGTTCTTAGTGGACTCCATTTGATTGCAAACTTTTCAACTTCTTTTCAAGCATCATCAGTAAGGTTGAGATCGCTTCGATCAGAAACGGATTATTCGCTGATTGGTTATTTAAATACTAATGCTGAAATTATTTTTGGATTGGATGAAACCGACAGGCAGATTGAAGATTTGAAGTTGCTATTAAATGAAGCGACGCGTCGAGGCAAAGTGCTTGCTGCAGCTAATGTAATGGTAAAGAAGAACACGCCAGTGAAATTTGCTAATTCGGTTAAACGTGATTTATCAATTCCTCGCGCATTGCCTATTATCTCTCGGAGTGTGCCAAGGGCATTGCCATTCAAAGAAAAATCCGATGAGAGTGAAAATTCTGACAATCCACCGAAGCTCGTTTTGAAGGCCTTGCCAATAAATTCTAGGGTGGAAAATCCATAAACTGCCTATTTTTTCAACGGGCATTCATTCTAGGGGTTGACTTAGCGGTCATATCTAGCGTATTCGCTATGTATAGATGGCTAAAGCTAAAATCTACGCTGGTTTAGAGATTGGGACGTCCAAGATCTGTGTGGTCGTTGGTGAGGTGGATGCTGATGGTTCAATTAAAATTCTTGGAATTGGGCAGGCCCCATCTCGTGGGGTCAGAAAAGGTGAGATAGTGGACTTTGAGACAGCGCAGACGTGTTTGCATGATGCTCTTGTTCAAGCTGAAGAAAAAACGGACGTTATGATAGGTAACGTTTATTTAGCTATCACTGGAGCTCATATTGAGAGTCTTTGTAATAGGGGCTCTATTCGTATACCTGATGGGCCGGGTGCTAATGAAATCACTGAGGAAGATCTTGATGAAGTTAGGGATCTCGCTAGGGACGTATCGCTACCTCAACAGAATGTTTTTCTTCATAGTATTATTAGGGACTATTATGTTGATGGCCAAGAAAAGGTTCAGCAGCCTGTTGGGATGTTCGGCAAAGTTGTTGAAGCTGATTACCATATTATACATGGTATCAAAACGCGCATGCAAAATACTATAAGGTGTGTTCGTGAAATTCCAATTTCGGTTGATGAGGTTGTTTTTAGTCCGATTGCGGCTGCTCAAGTAATGTTATCTAAGGAGCAAAAGGATAGAGGTGCATTACTGATAGATATTGGTGGAGGAACTACAGATTATGTAATGTATTTGGGTGGGTCAGTTGCGCAGTCGGGGTGTATAGCTGTTGGGGGTGATCATATTACTAATGATATTTCAATGGTAATGAAGGTTCCCCTTACGCGTGCAGAGCGTCTCAAGATAGAGCATGGCAGTGCAATGGTCCAAGATGAAGGTCAGGATGAATTTATTGTACTTGAAGATGACCCTCATTTTTCTGGTTTAGAAATTGATAAAATCATGCTTAACAAGATTATTAATGCACGTATATCAGAGACTTTCGAGCAACTCAGGGATCGAATTATGAAGGATGATGATATTGCTGCATTAGGGGCAGGGATTTTCTTGACTGGAGGAAGCAGTAAATTGAAAGAAATTGATAAACTTGCAGAAGAAATCTTTTCTTTACCTGTTTCTTTAGCCAGTATTAGTAGTATGAGCGGCGCTACAGCCCCTTTCGAAAATCCGCAATTAGCAACTCCGATGGGATTGATTAGGTATGCGCAAATGATTGAGGCGAATAAAACTGAAAAGACTAATCCATTTAAGCTTTTTCGGAAAAAGCTTGGCGGATTATTTGGGGGCTCTAGTTTGATAGAAAATAACAATTAAATTATCTGAAGTAATCAATGCTTGAATATGAACGTAAACCGGCTGATGGAGAATTGGCTCTCGCCCCTGAAAAAGTAAAAGTAATCGGTATCGGCGGTGCTGGTTCGAACGTGCTAGACCGCATAGCTCTCCATGAGAGAATGGATGATGGTGAATTATTAGTGCTTAACACTGATGTAAGGGACTTAGTCTCATCAGTGGCGGAAGATAAGATACAGCTTGGCAAGGAATTAACTCAAGGGCTGGGAGCCGGAGGCGATCCAGATCTTGGTAAAGAAGCTGCTCAAAAAACTGCAGATGAGATTCGAGCAGCGTTGGAGGGTAAATCTTTAGTTTTTATTTGTGCTGGTCTTGGAGGCGGAACAGGATCAGGTGCAGCGCCAGTCGTTGCTAAGATTGCAAGGGAAGTGGGTGCTTTTGTCGTAGGTTTTGTTACGATGCCTTTTTCTTTTGAGGGACGCAGGCGTTTGGAGCAAGCTGAATCAGCTTTGGTTCAGATGGAGAAATGTACGAATGCTTTGATGACTTTTGATAATGATCGCATGGGGAGTTTGATAAACCAAAAGGAAGGTATACAACAAGCATTCGCTGCAGCTGACCAGATAATTGGTCAGAGCGTTGGAGCAATTACTAAATTAGTTGCTCAGCCAGGTTTAGTTAGAATTGGAATGGATGATTTATTGACCGCCCTTAAGAATGAGAGTTCTAGATGCTTATTTGGGTTTGGCCAAGCCTCGGGTGATAACCGTGCACAAGAAGCTTTGAAAGCTGCTCTTAAAAATCCGCTTTTGGATAGAGGCCAGATGCTTAATCAATCCAGCAGTTTGATTGCACACATTAGTGGTGGTGAAACGACAACATTGTGGGAGGTCGAGATTCTAATGAATGAGTTATCTAAATATGTAAATGATGATGCTCATATACTCTTTGGAGTATCCTCCGACAAGAAACAGGGAGAAAGTTTGAGCTTAACGATTATTAGCTCCATTGGTAAGGCAGGTTCCTCTCAATTAAATGAACCGGTTTTAGATATTGAAGATTCATCAGAGATAGAAGAATCGATTGAAGGCGAAGGAGATGCTGAGCCCGAGTTCGGCTTAAGTGATGATTCTGATAAGGAAGATTCTGTTTTCTCTGGAGAAGTTCCTGAGCCATTCATTTCTGATAGCGATGAGGAGGATAGCGATGAGGAGGATAGCGATGAGGAGGATAGCGATGAGGAGGATAGCGATGAGGAGGATAGCGATGAGGAGGATAGCGAT
>JABGYE010000083.1:0-3638 GCA_018675395.1 Akkermansiaceae bacterium | reverse complement strand
CCCCATCTCGAAAGTGGCACAAGGTCTCCTTCCTTCAGTATGTCATCATATTTGTCCTTTGCACCAGTAGTCATATCTGAGGTCATGATCCCGGGCCTCAGATCGTTCACTAGTATATTGTGCTCTGATAATCGCGATGCCCATATCTGAGTGGCCATGGATAGACCAGCCTTTGAAATACAGTAAGCACCACGGTTAACAGACACTGTATCTGATGAGATGGATGAAATATTGATAATCTGATAGTGTGTTAATCTGGGGCCATTGCTCTGTTTGATCATCATTTTAGCTACTTCCTGCGTAAGAAAATAAGGAGCTTTCAAATTTACTGTCATCACAGTGTCGTAATCTTCTTCTGATGCTTCAAGGCAATCTCGTCGGTTCGGTTCGGTGATTCCAGCATTGTTAATGAGCGCATCTATGTGACCGAATTTTTCTGTGATCTGGGCAATGATAGAATGCCGGCTATCAGAATCTGATAAGTCCGCTTGTATCAGATCAAATTGTTGGTTCTTGTTTTTGGATTCTCTTAGGCATAAATCCGCAGTTTCGTTAGCTCCCTCTTTGCTAGCTCCATAATGGATAGCAACACTGAATCCGCACTTTGACATTTCTAATGCAATTCCACGGCCTAGTCCTCTTCCTGCTCCAGTGACTAGCACAACAGGGGCAGCATTAGAATCTGAATTCATTTTTTACCTTTACTCGATGTTCTTTTTAATTGTTAGAACAAATCTATTTTAATTAGCATAATATCGACTATATTATTTGTACTAATACACCCATTAAGGAAGATGTATATGAGGAATTACAGGCCAATAATTATAGAAAAAATAGGTATTACATTGCCTGGCATTGAAATTCTTAAGCTCCGCCTCAATGAGCATTTGCCTGAAAGTAGATCTTCATTTCACAGTCATCAGCATGGACAACTTTTGATCTATTTGAGAGGTTGTGGTGAACAAACAGTTCAGGGGAAACGATATCCAGCTAGGGCAGGAACAGTCATATATGTTGGGCCTAACGAAAGGCACCGGTTTGAAAAGGAGAGGTCTAGGCAGCCTCTGTGTCTTGTGATTGATGTTAATTTATTGTCAAAAAATAAGAAACGATGGATAACGACTCTAGGAGAACTTCCGGCGACGGAACTTAATCTGATTCGCTCAAGAGTTTCTCAATTATTTGAAATGCGTGGACCAAGTAGTGAAGATAGAGTCGTTGCAGTAGGGGCTGTAATTCTTGATATTCTTGATCCCGTTTTACGGACAATCGGCTGGCTAGATTGTAAGGGGTATAAGGGCGGATCAAGGGGAACGTTTAATGTTCGTGTTGAAAAAATAATAAATGATCAAATAGAAGACACGTCCCTAAATTTATCAAAAATTTCTCAGATGTTGGGATTTCAACGTGACCACCTGAATCGCCTTTTAAAGAAAGAGAGCGGCCTTACTTTTTCACAAATCCGATCTCAGGTTCGGTTAAGGAAGGCGCAGAAAATGTTAATTAAGGGGTCTAAGGTAGGTGACGTTAGTGTAGCTGTCGGGATGAATGATCAGAACTATTTTGCCAGATGGTTTCGTTCTCAGGTTGGAACGGCCCCGACAGAATGGCGTTCGGAAAATTGTACGTCAATCGGACCAATTTTGACTTAGTGAACTAGTAATGTTGGGTGAATATAGTCCCTTTTAAGGCTTTTTAGGAGTAGTCGCTTCTGCTGGTTTAATTTTTTCACTGCGAGTGATTTTAGCCTTCGATTCGAGACCAGCGATATAGTCTTGCATTGTTTTTTGACGTTTTGGAGCATCTAGCTGGCGGGTAATTTCTTCTTTCACATCTTCGAATTTGCGCTGACCTGCTGTGGTCTTTTTTGTGACCTTTATTAGATGGTAGCCGAATTGTGTTTCGACGATTTCTCCGATGTCACCGATTTTTTGTGTGAATGCGGCTTTCTCAAAGGCAGGGACCATTTGACCGCGACCAAAAGAGCCAAGGTCACCTCCGCGGGCGCTGCTCGGACAGTCTGAGTGTTCTTTGGCTAACTTGTCAAAGCCTGCTCCTTTTGCAGTTACTAATTGTGCTCTGAGTTTTTGAATGGCCTTTAATTTTTCTGATTTCACTTTTTCATCTGAGCCGGGGTCCGTTTTTAAGAGGATGTGACTGGCAGTGATGCTTTCTTTTGAGTTAAAGGATTCCTTATTCTCTTCGTAATGTTTTTGCAGTTCGGCGTCAGTCGGCGCTTTTACGCCGCTGAGTATTTTCTGGACGTGGAAGTTAATTAATAATTCTTCGGCCACCTCAGCTTCGAAACTCTTTTCATTGTGTCCCATTTTCTTTATATAGTCTTCAAACTTAACGTTCGGTGGAAGAGATTCTTTGATTTGCTCAAGGGATTTCTTTAATTCATCAGCATTGGATTCTGTCTTCGCGGTTTTAGCAGCCTCTAAGAGAAGGTTCCGTGAGATGAGTTCTTCTGTCATTCTTGGCGTTACCTGTTTGATGGCGTTAGCGCGTTGCTCGGCAGGCATTTGATCTAGGCTTGGCCCGTAGCGCATGCGGAGTGCTCTTTCAATATCAGCTGTCGTGATCTTTTTGCCGTTCACAGTCGCTAGATCTTCTACTTTAGTGTCCGGTTCTTTTTTATCCTCTGCAGCATTTAAGAGGGCAAGGGAAAAAAGAGTCGCTAGTAAATAGGCGAGGATTTGGAATGGTTTGAACATTGGTTTGTTTCTAAAACTATGAGCTTAATGGCCTTGTTAAATTTAGGGGGGAGTGAGTCCTTTCGTCTTATAAGCGCTTTATGGCAAACTATATTTACGAAATCAAGCATCAATAGTTGTAGGAATTTAGTATTAATTTGTTATTTTAATAGGGTCTCGAATATGGAATCAGATCAATTATGTTTATCTGCTAGGGCCCGAACCTTTCGTCGGATCGTTTCTGCAATAATGGTTCTCGTTTGGTTGTGGTCTTGTGGTGCTTTCAAGTTTCTAATAGGTGTTCCAACTTTCGTGGTTTTGCCAATAATGATAATTGTGCCAATTGCTGCGGTCCGTTCACTGAAGTGGAAGAAGCCGATCATATTGTTGTCTGGTATTCTTTTTGTAATTGTTTTTGTTCTGCTCTTGATTGAAAAGCCAAAGCGATACAGGGATTGGATCGAGAGCTGCAAGAAACCTCCAGTTGTTCGTATTTCAAAAGATCTGGAAGTAGTTAAAATTGGTAACGTTAGAGAATTCAAATGGAGGAGCGTTGATGATTATGATGCGGCTTGGGTGACACGGAGCTATTATCTTGACCGATTGGATTCTCTTGACTTGATAATAGAACCATTAGGTGATTCGAAGCTCTTTGCTCATTCCATGCTAAGTTTCGGTTTTGGTCCGGAGCGGAAAGTTGTTATATCAGCTGAGGTCAGAAAAGAGGAAGGCGAATCATTTGGTCTCCTTTCAGGGCTCTATAAGCAATTTGAACTTATGTATCAGGTGAACAGTGAACGTGATGCTCTGACTCTGAGAGGTTGTCAGGAAGGAACTCAACTGTACATCTTTCCAATCAAAGCTACTCAAGAATTCATGAGGAGTCTCTTTGTGAGTATGACGGAAAAGGCTGGAAGGTTAACTGATGAACCTAAGTTCTAT
>JABGYE010000028.1:0-6739 GCA_018675395.1 Akkermansiaceae bacterium | reverse complement strand
CGCTCGTCGCATGGCATTGACCGCATACTTGTACACTTCGCGTCCTTGCATGCGGATCGTATTAAGTTTCTGGTCAGCATTGTCTGGAGTTATTGGGCATGCGGATCCGCCACCGGGAACGTGCAGAATATCAGTTTGCCTGCCATCGCTGCCTAACGAAGATGAAAGGAGTTTGCGCCCCTTGTCATTATTTTCGTCGACCGCGAGAATCACCGATCCTGCGCCATCACCAAAAAGAACGCAGGTGTTCCTGTCTTCCCAATCGACCATACTACTGAGCTTTTCAGCGCCAATGATTAGAGCTGTTTTTCGTTGTCCGCTGAGGATAAGATTTTCTGCTATTTGCATGGCATAGAGGAAACCCGAGCAAGCAGCGGAAACGTCAAAGCATAGAGCGTTAGTGGCCTCAATATTTTTTTGGACGTAACAAGCCGTTGCAGGAAAGAATGCATCAGGGGATATGGTCGCAACAATGATAAGATCGATGTCTTCGCCACTTATATTAGCATCCTTCATGGCGGCTTTTGCGGCTTCTGTTGCCAGATCACTAGTCGATTGCGTGTCCGAAGCGATTCTCCGCTCTTTGATGCCTGTTCTGCTACTTATCCATTCATCGGAAGTGTTAACGATCGCTTCCAAGTCATGATTAGTTAATACTTTTTCTGGAACATAGCTTCCGGTTCCAGATATTGTGACGGAGTGGGCCATATTGTGTCTAATAATAATGATTAGACGGATGAAGGAAAGCTGAGTTTTGCAATTTCTTCTTCGATGTGGGGATTGATTCTTCGAGTGATTGATTCTGCTGCTACTCTGATAGCATTTTTGATTGCAAGTGGGGAGCTTCCTCCGTGCGCAATTATGCAGACGCCATTAGTTCCTAGCAGGGGACTGCCCCCATATTCCTCATAGCTTCCACGTGCCATCGCTGCTTTAAACGCAGGTTTCACAAGTGCTCCTCCTATTTTTCCCATTGTGTTTTTTTGGATTTCCTCACTGATCCATTTGGCCACGGCCTTGGCCGTTGCTTCACAAGTTTTTAAAACGATATTTCCAGTAAATCCATCGCAGAGAACCACATCGACTTCTTTTGAGAAGAGGTCGTGGCCTTCGATGTTGCCTATGAAGTTTAAGTTGCTTTCCTTTAGAAGCCCAAAAACTTCCTTAGTGAAGGCTGTTCCTTTTTCTTCTTCTGCCCCATTTGACATTAGTCCGATTTTAGGATTTTTCTTACCATGGACATAGTTCGAATATACGGATCCCATGATGGCATACTGGAGCAGGTGTCGAGGCTTTGCCTCAGGATTCGCGCCAGCGTCCATGATATAAGATACTCCGTATTCATTAGGTATTGGGGATGCAATGCCTGCTCGGTCTATACCATTTAGATTTCTTAGTTTTAATGTTGCTGCGGTGACGGCAGCTCCTGTGTTCCCTGCACTGACGACGGCTTCGCAGGTGCCGCTTTTCACTAGATCTGTTGCGACGCTGATAGAAGAATCTTTCTTCCTTCGTATCGCTTTTGCTGGAGACTCATTCATCTCAACGATTTCACTCGCATGAGCGATGGCTATTTTCTCCGTGCTTATGGAATGTTTGTTGAGAGCTACATTAATTTTTTGCTGATCACCGACCAAGTAGAGTTTTTCGATTGAAGGCAATGTCTCGAGTGCCATGCCGGCCCCTTCGATATTTGCTTCAAGGCCATCATCGCCTCCCATTGCATCTAGTGCTATTCTCATCCTTTTATAAATATCGAGCCGCATTTAGTGCTCGATGTGTAATCTAAATCCTTACTGAACGCAGCTTACTGTGTCAAAAGGAAAGCCCTTTTGGCCAAACTTAGAGTTAACCTGAATGCAATTATTATTGCAGGGAGGTATTTTTCTAGAAAGAGTCTACGGTTATTACCTGGCGGTTACGATAGTAGCCGCAATGAGGGCAAGCTATGTGCGAAGGGGTTACTTCCTGGCACTCTTTACACTTATTGAGTTTTGGGGCTCGCCAGCGATTTGCTCCTCTTCTCATGCGGGATTTCATTAAGGATGTGCGACTTTTTGGAACTGCCATAATGGAAAATGAGTTAATCGAGATTTAGTTTATTTAGTTCTTCCCAATTCTTGAGTAATGATTCTTTCGATTCTTTAGTTTCTATTTCTTCAAAATCACCCTCAGTGTTAAATTTCCCTATAGCTGGACATTTCCTGTTATTTTCTTCGCCTTCTTCGCAATTTGGGAAATTTGGAAGGGCGAGGATAATATCTTCCCTTATGCTGTTCGTCAAGTCTATCGTGGAATTCCCTTCAATTTGTAAAAGTAGCGAATGTGCAGTCAAATTGACTAAAAATTTGAATGTATCGAGGCAATGAGGGCACTCAGAAGTGAATGGGGCAGCAAAATCACCTCTGACTAATAAGTTTTCATCAACGATTGAAGCTGTGACCTTAAATTCTAAAGGTCCGGCACTTTTCACAATGTCTGACTCTGATAATTGCCAAATATCCTTAACGATGTTTCCTTCAATTACTAAAGATTCATTTTCAGGAATTATACGGGTATCGATTGTCATAATGAGGAGGTAAAAATATTGTTAATTGATTAATGATCAAGGCCCTATCCCGATTTAAGACAATGATTTAAATTGAGCGAGTTTTATTTGTTTATGTGTTGATAAAATGTTGAAGCAAAATGGATTTACGATAACGATAGCTAAAATTCAATTAAGCTCAATTATGGTCTGATTGTATTTCAATGATGGGCTCACCTCAATCCAAAGATCCTCAAAAAGCAGATCCTCTAGCTGATGCATTGGAGCGTCTCGAGCGCTCCGTCGCAAAAAGAGAGAAATCGAGGAAGGCTTCATTAGCTGAGTCAGGTTCGAATGTTCGTGAGAAGGGAGTCGCTAAAGTTACTGAGCGCAATGTTGCTGCATTGGAAGTGAATAATGAAGTGGGTCTTTCAGGTAATGAGGCTAGTGCCAATGAGTCGAATAAAGAAAATATTCCAAAGAAGAACAGGTCATGGGCCAGAGCAACATCTAATGTGATTGTTCAAGTCTCTTGTGTCCTTCTCGTTGGATACTTGTTGTTACCAGTCTTAAAGAAGGACATTCTGCATGATCTATTGATGGCGTTAGAGTCTGACCAAAGGGCAGAGTTTGAAGAGAAGGCCAAGATCACAGACGAACTTAATGCTATAGGCGAGAGGATAGATTCATTATCTGATGAATTGAAAAGCATTAATCAGGTAACCGAAGTGTCTGCCAAAGACGTTTACAAAGAGTTGGTCTATTTACGTGAAAGAAATAAGCTCATAACATTAGGGGATTCGGCAATTCATAATTCAGATAGAGAGTCCCTAGATCAATTGCTCAGAGTTTCTGAAGAGAGTGAAGATGATCGATTAAAGACCGGGGCAGCATCAGAGATCCTCAGAGTTAAGTTTGCTTACATGAATGGTTTGAGGAGAGGAACACATACGATTCCGGTCGGCCAATTATTTCCCGAACAAAGCCTCAAGAATGAGACGGAATTGGACACTGATCAGTTGATTGAATTGTTGGATAACGCTGAAGCGAAAGTGGATAACCGAGTAAGGGCAGCTTATCTTTTAGCAGATAGAAGAAACAGCAAAGCTGCTGACGCTTTGGCCAAAGTTGTCGAGACGGATTTGAATTTAGATGTTGTACGCGAAGCAGCAATGACCTTTAGCGAGATGACTGGATTCAAAAATGAGGACCTCCTCAACACTGACGTGCTGTTGCAATGGTGGAGGAACAATTCTGATCAGGTAAGAATCATGCTAAGCAATTAATGCTTAGACGGCATTGATCTTATTTAGAGCCAGTTAAAGGATTAGCTGATCTTGTTAATAATGGATTCGAGCTTCTTGCCATATTCAACGTAGCTTTCGAATTGCCTCTTGGCCTTTTCCTCTAAGTCCATTTCTTTGTCAGGTTCTTCATGGAAAACGGCCTCTATGTGAGGCTCAATGGAGATATAGCCTTCATAACCATTCGATTTCAGGTCAGATAGTATTTGTTCCACATTTCCTTGGCCCTCACCGGGCATGGTGAAGGTGCATTCTTTTGAAGAGTCATCCCATACCCCATCTTTGATATGTACATGAAAGATATGAGGTTTTAGTACTTCATAAAAATCCCATGCGTTCTGACGAGTGTACGGCCCTTCAGTGGACCGGTCAGGGTTGAATACTGGATTGCCTGTATCAAATACCCATTTCATATCTGGTATTTCCCGTTGCAATTCGAGTGCATGTTTAATGCTCATGCCGCCGTAGTTCATGCAGTTTTCATGTACTGGTATGATTCCTTCGTTTTGAAAGTTCGATATTATTCTTTGTAACCTTTTGACCCTCTCTTCGAAAAGTTGTTCAGGTAAATCATTTTCTGTTTCGTCTTCGAGGATTGCATAGCTCATTATTCTGACCATCTTTGAATCGAGTGCCTTCATTCTGGCAATGCACCTAGATACTTCTCCTTCAGTGATGTCGAAAGGATCATTGATGGAATGGGCCCAGTTCCCAATGGTTGAGCCTATTCCGCAAATGCCTATTCCTGCTTCTTTAAATTTTTGAGCGGCTAGGTCAAAGGCCTCTTCAGGGATTTCGTGTATGCTTCCCTTTTCAAATCCCTCGACTTTGACAAATCTGGCTTCGATATGTTTCCAACCCAAAGCGTTAGTTGCTTCGATTTGGGCATCTGCGGTCTCTCCTGCTTCGTCAGCAATTCCTGTAAGTTTCATTTTTTATTGGATTTCGCAAAGTCATCTGCCGAGGCAATTGATTGAGCATCAATTTTCTTCTTTTGGAAAGTAGAGTTGTCACCTTTGTCTTTTAGGATCAAAGCATATTTAGAAGCGTCCATTGGTAGCTCAATGGTTTGCCCTTCCCACGCAGAAAGTAATGATGCGTTCGCTAGCTCGACGCTGTTAATGCCTTCCATGGCTGGTGATATCAGCTCTTCACCTTCCCGGATAGAATTAATAAAGTTTTGCATTATTTCAATGTGTTGGCCGCCCCTGTCTTTGATTGGGATATTAACAATGGCCGCCTCAGGCTTTGAGAATCCGGACATGGAATCGGCGCTAAATTTTGAGCTGTCCACTTCGTTTTTGTTCCAGACAATGTTATTTTCTTCGACTGTGACTACGCCTCGATCGGCTATGACTTCGAGCCTGTTCACTCCAGGAGCTTCTCCTGTAGAAGTGATGAATGTTGCATTCTTTCCATCATCGTATTGAAAGAAAAGAGTCGCATCATCTTCGACTTCTATTTGATGGTAGCGTCCGAATCCTAGGAATCCGGTGACGCGTTGGGGCATTCCAAATAGCCATTGGAATAGATCAAGGTTGTGTGGGCACTGGTTAAGGAGGACTCCTCCACCTTCTCCTTTCCATGTGGCTCTCCATCCGCCCATGGCGTAATAGTACTCGGTCCTGAACCAATTGGTGACGGACCAATGGACGCGTCTTATCTCGCCGAGTTGGTTAGTATCAATTAGGTCCTTCAATGTTGTGTAATGAGGATCTGTTCGCTGGTTGAACATTGCGGCGAATACCCTTTTCATTCCTGTGTCTTTGTAAGACTGAATGAGTGCTTGGCAGTCAGCCTTATCAACTGCTAGAGGTTTTTCCATTAGAACATGAAGATCAGCTTCTAGGGATTTGATTCCAATTTCTCGGTGCGAAGGGTGAGGGGTGCAGATATGAATAGCATCAATTTCTCCAGACTGGATCATTTCATCAACGTCAGTGAATTGCGATTCTCCATCGCGCTTCTCTGGGAGTCCTTCGGGAATGTCGCAGACAGCAGTTAGTGAGATTCCATCGATTTTTCCATCCAAGATACTTTGTCTATGGGCCCTTCCCATGTTGCCTAATCCGACAATGCCGTAACGTATATTTTCCATAGTTATACTCCTTTTGTAATTAACTATTCTTTTTCACTTTCTGAGCTTTTTGCTTTAGCAGCCTTTTTCTTGGCGGCTTTTTTCTTTGCTCTAGGGGGAAATTCCCATCCCAGTTTTCCGGTCGATTTATCTAGTAAAAGATGAGCCCTAAAGGGTCTTCCCTTTTTGGATATGAATCCTTCAATGACTTCTGTCTTGCCTTCAGTAAACAGTTTAATGACTTGGTCTTTGGGTAGTTCTTTTTTAAGAATTTCTTTGCCTAGACGAGTCCCTCCCTTTTGCTTGTTGGCAGCCATGTCAGGACAAATGTAGGCACGGTCTGTTTCGTATACTTTTACTACCGTTCCATCGGGAAGTTCCGCTTCAGTGAGGAGTTGATCATCGCTCAAGTTCTTGGCTTCTTCTTCTCTTTCTTCGTCACCCTCAAAGATGAACTGAGGCTTCCATCCACCGCGGGCTCCTTGTTCCAAGGCAAGTTCGGCAGTGAACGCTTGACCGAAACGGTTCTTGAAGCTTTCAAATGGTCCTATCCTGCCTTCTTCTAGAAGTGCTTTGGCCTGGTCAGGTGTAATTTCATGACTGGCTATATATTTATTGAGTTTAAATTTACATTCAGATTCTTTGCATTCATAGCTTCCATCAGTTTGCTTGAGGGCATTTCCTTGGCAGTCTGGGCATGTAGCATGCAGGTCTTCAAATACTCGGTCAGCGAGTTCTGTCATCTTTTCTTGTGTCCGATTCACGATGTCTTCGGTCAGTTTTTTGATTTCCGACATGAAGACTTCCCGGCTAAGTTCGCCGCTTTCCATT
>JABGYE010000155.1:0-27366 GCA_018675395.1 Akkermansiaceae bacterium | reverse complement strand
TGATGATAATGATCTGTTTAGGATTGTCGGAGATGAACTGCGGGCAGGCAGGTTCGATTTCAGTTCAGACGATGATGGTACGCAATATTATGTTCGTGTTCGGGGCCGGGGCACAGAGAGCGGTGAGTCCGGTGAATCGATGCTGATCTTTACGCTGATCGGAGATAAAGAGCCGAGTCAGTTTACGTTTGTTGGACCATTAACTGATGATGAGAGTAGCGGCATTGATCCTGAAAATGAATACTCGCATGCGATCAGTGGTGGTGGAGCGGAGACTGTCAATGGTGTTGATTTTGAATTGTTGAATAGTAATACGACGCCAGATAATGTTTTTTGGGAGGTATCATCAATCAAGAATCAACTCGATAATAATAACGGTGGATGGGACGTTGGTTCTAGTGGTGTCACGGGCCCTGGACTCCTTGATCTGCTCGGTTCATTTACTTTTAACAATGATGGTGGAGTAGGTTCAAATCAGACCTTCACTTTGAGTGGCCTTGATCCTGGAGGAACTTATGAGGCCAGACTTTACATGAGGAAGTGGGACAATTCGACTCAACGCCAGCAGCTCGTTGAGTTCACCTCTGACGACAAGACTGACTCAATAACATTCAGTGAAGATCATCCAGAAATTGAACCTATTGAGATGCAGTTTCGGGATCAGGCATGGTACATGAGTTATACTTATACGGCCGGGGCAGACGGTGAATTACTTATTAAATTCACCGTCACTGATGATAATACTCAGGGAGCGCCCGGCAGTTTCCACATGTATGGACTGACCAATCATATTGTACAGAGCTCCGAGGATGATGATAATGATGGTTTGCCTGATGCGTGGGAAGAAAAGTATGGAGTTGATGACCCTGAGGCTGACGAGGATAATGACGGGCTAAGTAATGCTGATGAGTTTGAGTCTAGAACTCATCCCAAGAAAGCGGACACTGATGAAGATGGTCTCAACGATGGCACTGAAATTACTGAAACGGAGACTAATCCCTTAAAGGCTGATTCGGATGATGATGGTCTCATTGATAGCATTGAAACGAACACTGGTACATTTGTAAGTAATAATGATACTGGAACGGATCCGAACAATAAAGACACGGACGGGGATAATTTTTCTGACGGTTATGAGATTGATGCCGGAAGTAATCCAAATGATACTGAGGACTTGCCTCAGTTGCCGGGTGATTTTTCTATGGCTTTTTTAACTGATGACGAGAGTAGCGGCATTGACCTTGAAAATGAATATACGCATGCAATCAGTGGCGGTGGAGCTGAAAATGTTAATGGTGTAGAATTTGAGCTATTGAATAGCGATACAACGCCTGATAATTTTGATTGGGAGGTGTCTTCCATAAAAAATCAGATCGATAATAATAATGGGGGCTGGAACGTCGGTGCCAGTGGTGTGACTGGTGAAGGTCTTCAGGCTCTCTTGGGATCGTTCACTTTTAATAATAATGGAAGTCCAGGATCGAATCAGACTTTCACATTAAGTGGGCTCACGCCTGGTCAGACCTACGAGACGAGGCTCTATACACGTAAATGGGACAATAGCACAGCACGGACGCAGGAACTTACCTTCACGGCAGGTGATCAGGATTCAAATTCCATTATTTTCAGTGAGGACCATCCTGAACTTCCTCCGCTTAGCTTGCCCGATCGTGAGGTTGGTTGGTACCTCGGTTACACTTACACTGCGGACGGATCCGGCTCTCTTAGTATTCGCTGCGATGTGCTTGCTTCTCCGGAAGGAGTTCAAGGTGATCCCGGGAGCTATCACATGTATGGCTTGACGAATCAGGTCAGTTCAGCGCCTGTTGCGTTGCAGATCACAGAAGTTATTTATGACCCTGAAGCGCCACAAGTAGCCATTACCTTCAATTCACGTCCCGGTGCAACTTATGCAGTTGATTTTTCAACAAATCTTCAAAGTAGTGAAGATGATGGGGGATGGGCTGAGCTCGATGATGGTGTTATATCTGAAGGTAAGCAAACCACCTATGTGGATGATTTCTTTGTGGGAAATGAGAAAACAATTTTTTATAGAGTCCGGCAAATCGAGTAATTCATTCGACGTGAGGTTTTCTGTTCTGATAGGAATCTAATCTGGCTTTCAGTTGATTTGTGAGCGCCTGCAATTGGCCGGTTTTAATCAGGAGTAGTGCTTTATTAACTGTTTTAATGGCCGACTCAAAGTCTCCAGAGGCGGCTTGTGCTGCTGCCAGTGTATCGAGCGCATCTGAATTTTTCTCTTTAGTTACGCTGACAATTTTCTGAGCTATTAAAAGTGCTTCTTTAGGCTTTCGTACTTTCGCATCTTGGCAAGTAGCAAGGAGCCAAGCCAGATTGTTGGCAGCTTTAAGGTTGTCAGGTTGAGTCTTTAGGCCTCGGCGGTATAGGAGCAAAGCATCTGGAATATTTCCTGATTTTACATTAATCGCGGCAATCTCAAATAGTGCCGGAGCAAATTGCGGATTTAGTTCTATTGCAGTTCCAAGGCTTTTGAGAGCTTCATTATTCTTGCCAATTTGTTGATATGTTTTTGCAAGGATGTAGTGATCTTCAGCCTTTCCTCGATCATGCTGCAATCCTTTCCTGATTCGTTCAGCAGCGCCTTTCCATTCTCTTTTCTTTAAGTATAATTTCCCGAGGGATATCTGGGCAGCAGAGTAATTTGGAACAAGTTCAGTGGCCCATAGATAATGATTTTCGGCAGCACTAATGTTTCCTTTCTTCTCCTCACTATTGGCGCGCCTGAATTGTAATGACGCTGCTTGTAAATCTCCTGACGCGATAGAAACCGGATGATTGATGGTTCTTCCTTTAATTGCTGCTGATCGGATCGATCGTTCGGCCCTTGTCAGATTGGCGTGTTCTAAATCTGCAATTATCGTGTCTAATTGTTGTTTTCCCTTGTAGATTACAGAGACTCTTCCTTTTGGATCCAAGAGGAAAGCCGAAGGTATCGGGAGAGGACGACTTAACCCTATATGGACATCATGCATTTCCTGAAGTGATTGAAGGACTTCAGCATTAGCGGCGGAACTGGCAAAGGGGAAATTCATATTTTTAAGGATTTCTTTTTCTGCGCCCTGTTTCACTTTGCCGTCTCCAAGAGCGTCTACATTGAGAGCTATAATTTGAAGGCCAGCTTTGCGGATGTCTTTTTCCCTATTGGTTAATTTCTGAAGTTCTTCTCGGCATGATGGACACCAACTAGCCCAGATTAGAATTAAGGAAGAAGTTCCTGATCCTGTTGAAATTGTTTTATTATTTGCGCCTTTAATTTTTAGTTCAGTTCCGCTCAGTAATGGGGTTATGGGTGATCTGGTTGTGCGTTCTGGAGGAGGTATATCGGGATTAGATGGATTGAATGTCTTTATCGTGGGCCGGATTTTAATTTCAGCGCTTATTCCTTTTCCTTGTTTTAAGAGATACCGGCGTCCTGGGATTATGCCTGTGAAATTTTCTGATGAATTGGTTTTATCAGGCCAATTTACGCTTACATCGAAGGGCCCTTTATTATTGCCTGTTCCGAAGTGGAGATATTGAGAGGACTGAGAAAGGAACCCTTCACCGGCCCTGAGAGTTTGAACTAAAGTTTGCCCATTAATTTTAATTTTAACTCTTGCTCCAATGGCATCTTTATTTGAACTGATCCCGTTCCCTGAAAGCTTCAATTGTATTGAGCTATTATGATTGTTGGATTCGTTCCTTAAAAAACGAATTCTTGGCGCGTTTCTGTTTGATATGAACATATCCATGTCACCATCATGGTCCCAATCCACAGGGACCACAGAGCGGGCGTCATCCTCATAATCGAGTCCACTTGAAAAAGATATGTCAGCAAATTTTCCACCCGATTTTATAGATCTCCCTGTATTTATAAACACACAATTACGTTCGTTTCCGCTGAATGAGCGCCCAGATTCGATCATTTTTGAGAGTTGGGCATGAGGTGCTTCGTTTGCTTTTCTAGTATCATTTATGCTGTTAAATGTTTGAGGCACGACCTGCCTCCAGAAAAAACTTCATAAATCACCGGTGCTATTGTCAGCCGCACTTAAGTACCCATTAGCCACCACTAAGTCTTGCCACCCATCATTGTTTAGATCTACAAATCGTGAGCCCCAGGCCCACCTTCCCATTGTGACGCCGGCATTTTCACTTGTATCGATGAAACCTTCGGAAGTATTCCGAAATAATGTGTTCCCTCTAGTGAATCTGCCGAAGCGTTTGCGTGTTCCAAGGTCTGCATCAGGTTTAAACTCTTTTTGAGAAGTGATTCTGCTTCCTGCAGCTGAAAACATATTTGATACGTAAAGATCCTGGCGGCCGTCAAGATCATAGTCGGCCCAGGTGACTGACATGCCTGATGCACTGTCCTCGACTCCCAGTTCAGCGGCGACGTCTTTGAATGTTCCTCCATCATTTCGATAAAGATTATTCCGCCCATAATCATTGGCTACGTAAAGGTCAGGATCTCCATCAATATCAAAATCCTCCCAGCTTGCAGCAAATGACCATCTTCGATTGTTAGTGTTTATACTAGTTTCATCGGTCACATTTCGAAAAGATATGGTCTTGCCTGAATCTGTTTCATTCTTTAGTAGAAAATTTTCTGGGCCGTTGTTGTCATCATGATAAACGAAACGTCGAGCCGTTGCTCCCATGGGTTGAACGGCTACAGCATCAGAAGATTTATTGGGGGCATAGCAACAAACATAAATATCTAATTTCCCATCCAGATCGTAATCGGCAGCAGATAATGATGAAGTGGATTCGCTGGTAGGTATGACGCTAACTATCTCATATCCTATTTTATTTCCCTCATTGACTGCGATGACGATATTTCCGTACATCGCAACTACAAGGTCACGGTCACCATCATTATCTAAATCTACTAATAGAGCGCTGCGTGAGTCCTCTAGCCAGTCGACTTTCCATTCTTTGGAGACGTCTCTCAATGTGCCGTTTTTATTTTGTAGGAACAGTTTATTGGGGATGCCAGGTTCTTGGCACAAATATAGATCTTCTAACCCATCCCCATTAATATCTCCTATTGCCATTCCAGGGGTTCCGAACCTATTCAGCATGGCGTATGCAGGTAACTTCTCGAGCCATTCATTGACTCCCTTACTTAGCTGTTCTTTGTATGAAGAATTACCGGAGAATATAGATTCTGTACAGTCTGAAAATAATTTTTCAGACGATTTTCGAATTGTTCTTTCGTAATCTATGACATTTAAGGAAGAGATTTTGAGCTCTTTTTTTTGATTCACATCCCAAGTAATTTCCCAAACAGATCTTTCGTCAGTTATTGATTCTTTGGTGCGGAATGAGACTGAATAGAGTTGAGTTGATTTAAATTCGTTTTTGCTCAGTTCAACGTCGATGATTTTAAACTTCACTTGTATCTCTTCAGATGTTGAGATTTCTGAATTGTTGAGGTTCTTTAAAAACAGTTCTGCCCCTTTATTTATATTTAATGGTTTTGCGTTTTGACGATGGACCTGAAAATTTTTATCTGAATAGACCAGATCCAAGGACTCAGGACGGATTGTTGTAAATAATACCTTTTCAGTGACTGGTTTGATGTCTGTGGTAGGATCAGTGCCTTTGATTATATTGGTTATTACTGATAATTGATCCTGAGCTTTATTAGCGAAATGTTCAGAGTCCCACCCGTCCTTTGAAGGATTGTCAAAAGATGACCATGTGAGGTCTTTATTATGTATTAATTCTGAAAATCCTACTTGAGTTAAATTATGATTTGATTCGCTCTTAATATTTAGGATCGATTCTTTTGTCGTTACTTTATCACCATCATCCGAGCAGCTCACCATCATGATAAGTAAAGTACATGTAAGAGAATGAATTTTGTGGGAGTTCACAATTTGGTTGGCATGTTCACGCAAAAAAATGCTTATATTACAGTAAGCAATTTTCCATCGATTGCATTATTTGCTTACGAAGATTTTAGAGAGTTATTTTAATGTAAAAATATAGTAATTTCTGACTATATTATCTATTTTGCATGTCCTCACATTCCTAAAAAAATCTCAATTAATTCGCTCCAATATAATCTATTAGCACTCTAAAGAATTGTTGTGATTTGGCTCCTTCTTTTGCGGGATTTAATATTGTGATCTCGGTAAAAATTCCACTCTCTTTTAGGTCAGTTATCAAGGGAGAGGATTTGCCATCACTAGTTGACCAAATAGCATTCCAGTTTTTTAAATCCTGACTGAATTGAACTGAATAATTAAGATCAGAAATGAATTTGCGATGGAATAATTTGATGCTGGGCCTTATTTCTCCATTCAAATCCAAGAATATAATCTTGGGTAAGCGTTCTTCATCGTCATTGCCATCAAGTGCCTTTCCTCCAAAAGCGTAGGACTGCAAATTATTTAGCAGTCCTTTTGCGGGCCTGTCATTCATTGCATTAGAATCTGGCCCCAACCCTTCAGATATTGCCCATGCTTCATAATTGTTTTCAACTGATATGTTAATTGAGGAATTTATCTTGTTTCCATCGATGTCTGTCCCGGACAGATCGAGTTGTGTGCTGCCAATCGTTAACGGTTTAAGAGTGAGTCTTTGAGATGAGTGATTTGCTTCTATTGTTGTTTGGACAATTTCTGGATTGGTATTTGAGATGATCTCATATGTGATGCTCGGGACGCGAACTATACTTTTTACTATTATTACGTTTTCAGTAACGTTAAATGAAGGCGTTCTTCCGTCTGTAGTTGGGAAATCTGATAATGTATAAGGTGTGTCGTTGAGTACTACTTCGTGAGACCCTGTTGGAAAGGACGCTATTTGATCGATGATATTTAATGAATTATTAATTGTTCGGCCAAAGACAGTATAACTGTTGCCGACATCTAATCCGGGATTGTCTTGTGTGTTAATATACCAACCGCTAGTTGCGCTGTTTGGGTCAGATGTTCGGGCAAAGGCTAAGGTGCCTCTGTCATTTGCAATGCCTGGCTCGTTTAATATTGGAGGATCAGTAGGTAAGCTGATGAATTTATTATCTTTCAGGGAGTAGCTTCCGGATTGAATGATATTTAGTCCCTGTGAGTTTACGGATCGATGAAAAATGGTATTACTATAATTTTCTCGATCAACGTACTTTAAGAAATTGGAAACAGGATCAGGTAACGTTTTGTCAAAGAGTGAAAAAACCATATTGCCATAATTAGTGTTGATCTGAATAGCAAGCCGAGTGTCTTTATCTTGGAAATAGGAATTCAAATTAATAATCACAGGACTTTCCGACACAATCATTTTTATATCAGGAATAGTCTCTTTTAACTGAGGTGCTGAGAGTGCTGGGGCAATTCTCAAGGCCAGTCTAGCGAGAGAAGCGGTTGCTTCTGGGGAATTATACTCTGCTCTTAATGTAACATTGAAGTATCCGTCCTCTAATGCTGTTCCGCTGATGATTCCTGTTCTTGAATCAATTGATAAACCGTCAGGAAGAGGAGATGCTTTATAAGTGATTGATTGTGATTTGGATTGATTGTTCGCAATTAATTGCAATGAGAAAACCTTTCCCTGACTTATATTTGCGAAAGGATTATTTAAAAACTTATCAGGCATTATGATGCTTGCTGCCTGCGAGGCAGATTGTCCTGATTCATTAACAGAGAGAATTCGAAATTCGTAGTTGGTAACTGGGGATCCTCCAGTGAGCGTCACATCCTTTGACTCTGAATTAAATGACCCCAGAGATGACCAGTCGGCTTGAGGTGAGGTTCTGACTTGAAGTATATAAGAATCTTCATCATCAGAATCATCTAACCATTCTATTGTAATTTCACCAAATATGGGTGCCTCTGCCGTTAGCGTATGAGGTGGGTCTGGATCAGCTAGTGCTGTTCTAATAATTAGTGACCAAATTAATAATGTAATGAAGGTGATCCTTCGTGATATTTGGCCTGCGGACATTTACCTCATGCCCTTGAAACGTTCCTCTATCAATTTACGTGCATCAGCATTATTTGATTTTTCACGGCTAGTTTTGATCAGGTTATCTTCGAGGGCATTTTTCGAAGGGCGTTCTTTTTGATAAAATACACCGAATTTTCCAGGATATTGAATATCAGCCAATGCGAATGCAGCCGTTTCACTGGCCACATCATGCCTTTCGTTATCCTCAGGTGTACCATCGTCTACCTTTTCGTCTATAATTTCAAATTCGCCTCCCTTTCTTGGGTTGCCATCATCAAAGGCGCCCTTATAAAACACAGGACATTCTGACAGTACTTCGATGACAGAGAATCCAGGGTGTTGGATCGCACGTCTGAACATTTCGGTCATATGTTTTACTTGCGTGGAATGTGTGCGAGCAATGAAACTGGCGCCACTCGCTACTAATTTTTTCATCGGGTTGACAGGTGTATCCATAGCGCCGCTAGGGTCAGTCTTTGACTGGAATCCTATTGGGGAAGTTGGGGACGTTTGTTTTTTTGTCAGTCCATAGACAAAGTTGTCCATAATGACATAAGTTAGATTTGGATTTTTTCTAGCGCAGTGCTCCAAATGATTGCCTCCAATGGAGAAACCATCACCGTCACCTCCGAAAGCAAAAACATGAAGATCTGGTCTAGATAAACTTACTCCAGTTGCTAAAGGAAGGGCTCTTCCGTGAATAAAATGGAGTCCATGTGAATTGACGAAATACGGAAACCTAGAAGAGCACCCTATGCCAGCAATGGTGCATATATTTTCATGAGGAAATTGAAGTTCTTCAAGGATCTTAAAGAAGCAAGCCAGTACAGTAAAGTCTCCACATCCTGGACACCATGTGGGATGATCTGCTTTTAATTGTTTTTTTGTCAGTTTTTCGGGATCAGCTGGAGCTACAGAAGACATGGTAAATTTATTGTTAGTATGAACTACTGACCAGTAATGTTTTCAATCCCTGCGATGATCTCTCTAATTTTATAGCCGAGACCATCTGTTTTAGTAATGCTGTGTATGTTTGGGTTTGCATAACGAGCGCGCAGGAGTGTAGCAAGTTGTCCATATCCGTATAATCCTTCGTCATTCATTTCGATAACGATCGATTTATTGAACTTTTCAATTATATTATCAATGCCATCAGGCATAGGGTGTATATGGCGAAGATGAATAGCGGATAATTGTTGCTCGTTCTTTAAAGCTGTGTCTACGGCTTCACGGATAGGGCCCCATGTTGACCCCCAGCCAATTAGTAGCACCTCACCTTCTTCTGGACCATAAACTTCAGGTGCAGATAATGTTGAGGCCAATCTCTTTAATTTGTTCCTTCTGCGATTCGTCATTTTTTGATGTAGCTCAGGATTTGAGCTTGGGTGGCCCCATTCATCGTGTTCGAGCCCAGTGACGACCGGGTACTTTCCGTTTAGCATTTTAGTGCCTGGGGGAGCATGCTTAGTTTCAGATTCGAGGGGGTAGGGTAGGAATTCTTCACCTCGTGGTTCAATATCCAAGCCAGGTTCACTGATGTCGGATAGGTCTGGTTCTGGGAATGCCTCGATTCGAGTCGCGAGTGACTGGTCCGTTAAAATTATGACTGGCGTGCTGAATTCCTTAGCAATGTGGCATGCCTCTATGGCGGTGTGGTAACAATCTTCAACATCCTTTGGGGCAATAACAACGCGTGGTGTATCTCCATGGCTACCGTAAATAGCTTGCATCAAGTCGCTCTGTTCTACACTAGTTGGAAGTCCTGTTGATGGACCCCCGCGTTGAACATTAATGACCACGAGAGGAAGTTCAGCCATGGAAGCATATCCGAGAGCTTCCATTTTCAATGATAGGCCAGGTCCCGAACTTCCAGTCACTGCGACATGGCCAGCATAAGCGAATCCGACGGTGGAGGCAATGGCTGCTAGTTCATCCTCTGATTGTATAAAGATGCCGCCATATTTTGGAAGTTCAGACCGTAAGGTTTCCATGATCGAAGACCATGGAGTTATAGGGTAACCTGCACCATACCTTACTCCGGCTGCAAGAAGGCCATAAGTTAGTGCTGTGTTTCCATCAGTAGTAATACGATTTCCTTCTTCAGCTGCTCCTGGCTCAAACGAATAATTGTGATCATGGATTTGGCCGATTTCATATGCGTATCCTGAATCGAAGGCCAACATTGCATTGCGCAATACACTTTCATGTTTTCTTTTGAATTGTGCATCAATGATGGTGACGAGTTTCTCCCTATTTAATCCAAAAAGATTGGTTAATAATCCTAGAACGAAAATATTTTTCCCTCTGTCTCGCGCTGATCCTCCGATGGCCTCAACGGTCGTTGATGTCATAGGTATACCAACATAGGTGACTCTTTTGTCATCAGCATCAGGTTCGACATGATCACTGTCATATAAGCAGACTCCTTTATCACGAAGAGAACTTATATGGTTCTCATAACTGTCCTGATAAAAAGCGACCAGAAAATCAGCTTCATCACCAGGAGAAAGAACTTCACCAGAACCGATTCGAACCTGAAAGATAGATGCGCCTCCACTAATTGTTGAAGGGATGGTCATATAAGTCATGACTTCCTGCGCACTTCTTCCAGCTAGGCGTGCAAGAAATCCTCCGATAGTTTGTATGCCGTCCTGAGAATTACCGGCGAGGCGAATGACCGCATCATTGATGTCGTTCGTTTCACCTTCCTTTGGAGTCTTTTCTGCTACTAGGCTCATTAAGCATTTGAACGTTACTTAATTTCAATTCCTTGGCAAGAATATCAGAAACTTAATTGATATTTAATTTCCTGTTTTTTAGGTCTTCAGAGATTAATCGGCCTTAATTTCACTTCTCGCTCTTGGATAATCAAAGCAAAGGATCATTCATCAGCATATTTTAACCATGCCGATTCGATCATTTTTTTATCCATTTTCGAGTCAGATATAATAATTTTATACCTGAATTCATTCAATTTATTAGGAATTAACTTCCAAGAATTTTCTTGTGCCGGCACATAATTAAAGAAAATTGCACCATCATGGCTCGAGGCGGGCCATATACGCATTCTTTGTGGAGCATCATGATTTGCTGGGTGGCAGAGAATGGCAACAAGGGCATTGCCTCTATCAGTTGGTCCTGAAAAAGCACACCATTTTCCACGTGTGGCGTGCCCGTTAGTTCGATTTTTATTTTCTGAAGTAAGGACCTGACTATTTGCATTAGTCCAGTCCCTTGGCCCTCTATATGCGATTGGCCCTCCATAGCGGTAAGCTGGAAATTTCAAATCAAGAGAAGATACATTTTTTTGTACACTAATATAATCAATAAAGTATGCATTTTTTTCTTTTACTACCCCGATAGAGAAGGACTCTTCAATAATGGTAATGGGCTCTTGTCCTTCTTTTATTGCGATGTGTTCTTGTAAAACTGTAAACCCTTTCTTATCTGATTCTTGATTTAGAGAGATTGTTTTTTTATAACGAACAGTGCCTTCCTTTTTTTTGAGATTCCAGAAATCAATTTTTTCAGTTCCATGAGAAGTATTTACCCAGGCATGCCAAAGTCCAACATGATGAAGGTGATCGTCTGGATGTATTGATGTGACTATTGCTCCTTTTGGAGTTTTTAATGGATGAATGAACGCACTTCTTTTGTAAGACGGGTCACTCCCTTTTGGTGGGAGCACTTCTGATTTGTGATAAACGAGCAGTTCATTCGTTCGGTCCAGAATCTTGATGCTATTATCGTCTTCACTTACTTCGAGGGCTTGCAAGCTAATGGTTAGCGTTCCAAGCAGAAGAAGTGTCATCCATTGATAAGTCTTCATGCCAGTCAAAGTCTCAGTTCTTTTTTCTGAAAACTTTTGGAGTCAGCGAACGCAGGCCTGAACGAACTTTATCGACTATAGGAAATTTCCTTCTTGTCTGAATCTGAAAGTCGGCTCTTTTAGGCGTGGCATCTTTTTTGGAGAGTCTCTTATTGGGAGTCTCATTTGTGATTATGATTTCTTGAGAGGGCAATGCACTTTCAGTGACCTGGTCATCTTTGGGTGCAGTGAAAACTTTTTCAAGGGAAGTTCCCAATGCCTTTTCCAATTGAAGTAATGCTTTGTTGTACGTTCTTTCTGCGGCAAGACGTTGTTGTGTTGTCTTCGTTGCGTTTTGAGCGATTTCAAAACGGATTTTTTCTAGCTTGTTTCGTTCTGTGTTTTTGATCCGCTCAATGAATTCAGTGTTATATTTTTTTTGTGCTAGGGCATGTTTCTGAGCTCGGTCCCTGTATTTCTTTGCACGTTTAAGGTTTTCATATGATGCGACAACTTCTGCTGTGATAATTGTTTGAGTGGCCCCTTTTTGCGAATAATAGGATGCTACAGCAGCTTCACGCACCGCACTTTCATGGCCTAGCCAGCTAAATAAAGGAACAGACATAGCCAGCTGTATTCCCCAGCTTTCCCCAGTTCTTTGATTGCCTTCTTCTTCCCTTCCTATGCCGGCTTGTACATAATCAAACCAAGGTATTTTCTTCGCTCTTGATTCATTTAATGAGGACTGAGCAATTTTCTCCTTTGCTCTTATTGTTGTTAATTCGCCGCGATTAGCTAGTGACATCCTTATCAGATATTCGAGATGAGTATGGTCCAGATCAATGGAAGGGCTGATAAGCTTATCAGTGATTCTGATTCTTTGGGAGTTCCTTAAGCCGACCCGAGCAGCGAGGTTATCTTTTTGAGAATTAAATTCAATTTGTGCCCCCTCCACTGAGAGGGCCTCACTGCCGACATATTCAATTTTATCGATTGTTATGAGGCCGCTATTTAGCATCGTGCTTTGAACTTCAGAATATGATTTGGCTGCGGATTCTTCTAATTCAAGTAATTCAATTTGAGCTTTGAGGTATTGTAGTTGTTCGTATTCCTCTCGTATTTTAATGACGACATCACGCTCTTGATTGAGTGCAGCGGCTCTGGCAAGTTTGACTTCTTGTTCGGCTCTTGCCAATCGAGCTTTACGGATTCCCGGGTGAGGGACATAAAGGCGAAATTGTAGCTGAGTGTCTTCTTCATCGGCAAATGGATTGGTGTCGTGGAAATTTGTTTCAGTTCCGTTACGAGTCATCTCTCGAGCGTCAGTTCTAGTGCCTCCTGGCTCGAAGATTTCAGGATTCGGAAGGATGGTGATATTTTCTTCTGAATTTTCTTCGATTGTCTCTTCGATTACCGTTTTATCACTGCCCTCTGTTATCGTTCTAGAGATATTGCGGTTTACGGTTTCTTCGGAAATGCTTTTCTTTTCTTGCCCGTCTTCGTCGATTACTGTTTTTGATAGCTGCTGAGTGTAATTTTCGGTTCTTGTTTCAGTGAAAGGCGCAGGAATTTCATTGCTCCCCCAATTTTTTCGGAATCTTATTTGAGGGTCTGGCCAGTCCCGTGCTGCTTTCTTTTGAGCTTCAGCAATGGTGATTGCACCACGCAATGAGATGAGCCTAGGATTATTTTTTATTCCAAGAGCAATGAGTTCGGATAATCCTACATCATCAATATTTTCTTGTTTAGTCTCTGCCTTGCCATTTTGAATGTGCAATAATCCAAATAAAACTATCAAAAAAAGCAAGGGGTGCTGTATTATTTTATTTTTGAGGCTTTGCATTATTGAAGTCGTATCTGAAACCTCTAACAGTCTTGTAACTGCTTTTACAGTTTGGGTACTTGCTAAGATTAAAGTTACGTTTTTTATTAGTTGCTGGCAGCTTTGACTGGGGTCTTTCCAAGGTTCCAGAGATTAAATGAGCCTGGCTCCTTTATGTGCACATGCACGCCGGTCCCGGGCAATAAGCCTTCAAAATCATCAGGCAGTTCACACACAAATACCCGGCCCCTAATATATTGCCCATCCATAGGTGTTCCATAATTAGGTAATGCTTCAATGCTTGGGGAAACAGTAATAATTTTTGCTTTGTAAGCGATTGGACTCCTTTCCATTTGGCTAACCCATACGACTTGATCTTCTGAAAGTTCTTCAGGGTTTTGGTCTAGAGGGATGAGTCCTCTTATCGTTTTGGCGGGAACATTATTTGGGCTTGTGAGATTAATGGTCAGGATAGGCGCTCCTAATTTTGTAACGCCTCCCAATTTATTGAGTTTAAAGATCGTTCCTTCGCCAGGAGCGACGAGTGTTTTATTTTTTAGTCTCTCTTTAAGTACTAGAAGTTCTTGAGGAAGATTAACGCCGTCTACTTTTAAAAGAAGTTGATCAGCTTCTTTTAAATCTGCATTGAGTGCTTCAATGGATTTGGCATGAGTGGTTAATTCAGTTTGAATGACGTCAATTTTACTAAGAGCGGCATCTAATTCACTTTGCAAACTGAGTTGCTTTTCTACATTATTTTTAATTAGATCAGCATTTCTCTTGGCCGTTTCAAGTCGAGACTCGGCACTGGCCTTCTGCGCTTTGGCTCGTTGTATGTCAGCATTTATTCCAAAACGAGTTGATTTGAATTTCCTTTCCATGTCGGCTCTTAAAAAAGGGAGGTTCGCTTTGTAATCATCTATTTCCTTTTGAATGAGAGAAGGATCCAAGACAATCAATTCCTGCCCCTTCGACACTTTTTGCCCTTCTTTAACGAGAACCTTAAGGATGACTCCGTCCTCTGGAGAGGATATTTCTTCTGTGTGAGCAGCTACGATCCCATTGATCCTTACTTTGACCCCTCTTTGAGAGTATAGAAATAGGACCAGACCCAATACGCCGAGCCAAACTAAGAGTGGCCATTTTTCAAAGATCTTACGCGCTCGGTAAGTTGAAGTTTTCTTGAGCTTAATTTCGTTGGGAATGTTATTACTCATGGATCTATTAAATTTCGACGGTTGTGCGTTGCATTACAAGACTAACTTCGGAGATATCATCAAGTTTTGATAAGGCGTCTACGAGATCGGTCTTATATGAAGGGTCTAATAATCTGATTTGATAAGAATATTCTTGAACTTCTCCCTGTATGGCTTCGCGCATTGCTACCATTTCCGTGGAGCTGGCATACCTGCCGAAGACTGTTTGCAAATGTTCATGTGATGGTGATTCTGGCGGAAGCATGAACCTTAAAAGCCCTTCGAATTCTCGACGAGAAGCAAACGGTGACCAGCTTAGAAATATTGCAGTGAAACAGAAATATAGAGTGCCAATAACTGCGACTGAGTACACCTGAGCTCCCGATGCGATTCCGATCGAAAGGGCAGCAAATAAAAAGATAATGTCTCTGGGATCTCTGATTGGTGTCCTGAAACGCACGAATGCCATGGCTCCCATGATTCCCAATCCCCTTGCCATGTTGTTTCCAATCGCCATGATCATGACGGTAATGACTATAGTGGCCAAGACCATGGTGTGCAGGAAGGAGCGGGCGTACGAGAAGCTCTGATGCGTCCAGCGATAAACTGTTGCCAATACGAGGCCGAGAACAAAGCTCACACTCAATGAATAGAGCACTTCCATTTCCCCGAGAGAGTGGTCAGTGCCGATTTGTGTTAACCAAGTTTCCATGTTAGTAAAATTTATCTGTTATTGTTTAGAAAGTTAAGTCCTGGCATTTTAAATACTGTTATTTGTTGCAGTTGTATTTTGTGAAGCGCAGTCATACTCAAATCCTCTGAACAGTGTTTCTAGTCTCCAGGCAGTGGCATACTTGCAAAAACCAGTCGTTGTTAAGTTGAATCTTTCAACCAGTTCCAGCATCCATTGTGGAGCGTCCCGCATTGCCTTGAGTTCAAAAATGTAGCCGGCAAAAGGACGGTTAAGTCCTACCTGTGAATCCATCGGTCGCCATCCTTTTGAATCCTCAATTCCTGGAATTGTCCAATTCCTTGTTGGTCGGTAAGTGATTCTTCGGTCAAAAGTAAGGCGCGCATAATCATCGTTGGCTCCGAAGTAACTTTCGCGAATGTATCTTATGAGCATTTTTGGTCTGGCTCCGACTCTTCTAGCAATCCGTGCAAATTCCAGAAAGTAGTGATTGTCGACAGGGTTATTTAGTAATTCGCATTGTTCGGGATTTAAAACAATAGGGAACCCATCATTGTCACCCTTGTATTGCTCCATTGTCATTTTCGCTCTGCTCTTAATAATGACTCCTCCGACTTTTCTTTTTAGTTCCAAGAAAACGGGAGCACTTCCTCCTTTGCCGTAGGTTCGGATTCGAAGCTTGAATCTGGCATATGTCTTACGTTCTTTTGCCAAAGCAAGATCCATGGTTGGAGTGTCCAGTTGTAGAGTGGTGACCGAATATTCGGGTATGTCACCTTTTCCATTAGGGTCCGCGATACAGAAAGGTTTTATGTATTCACGTATCTTTGGTACTAAATTTGGATGAATGATGTACTTCTGCTCAAATCGTTCAATTATCTTGTCCTTAACGTCTTTTCGCGAAGGGCCCGCATCCACCTGTAAACGTGGTAATGCGGAAGAAGCCACTTTGTTGGATTCTTCCGCAGTAGCCGATTGAGGTTGAGGGGTCATGAGGATTTTCAGATCCTCATACAATATGAGGAATAATTAAAAATGAGGTATGCATAAAATAGCTCCAGAATCGCGAAATGCCATTAATAATGTGGCGGAAATGTTACCATTTATCCTCTTATTAACATTATTTTCACGAATAAATTCAGAGATCTCTTATATTTCCATTATTCACCCTCATTATTGAAGAATTTGAATTCTTAGTGCTTTTGGAGGTGCTTGGCGCTTTTGTCGCGGCGTATTGTTGACCAAAGATGCGCTCTACTTGAATCAGTTAATTGATTTTTATAGGGACACCATGCCTTTGATAACCCGTGAGCTAGGGTCGCTCCAACTCTCGAAAATTTCAGGCACTTGTTCAAAGTTGCATCGGTGAGTCACAAAAGGATTGATATCAATATGATTATTACGAAGAGCTTCCATCACGTTTGAAAAGTCCTCATGAGTCGCGTTGCGGCTACTTAAAAGTGACATTTCTCTCGCGTGGAATAATGGATCTTCGAATGATATTTTTCCTTTCACGATACTGACGAGAATTAAACGGCCTCCATGCCCCACATATTCAAAGGCACTCTCAATTGCTGCTGGGGATCCAGTGGCATCAAACACAGAATCAGGCAAGTTGCCTTCTGTGATTTCCTTTAATGCATCTATGGGGCCTTCCGTTGCGTTTACGCAATGATCTACACCGATAACATTCTTGCAATAATCGAGCCTTTCGTCATTCACATCTACAGCTATTGTTCTTGCTCCGGCAATTTGTGCAAAGTGTAGAATTCCGATCCCTATTGGTCCGGTGCCGGCAACCGCTACCCATTGACCTTCTTGAATAGATGACCTGCGGACGGCATGTGCTCCGATGGCTAAACATTCGACCGTGGCAATTTGTTCGTGAGTGAGATCATCTGCGCGAATAACATTCATTGCCGGTACTGGCATAAGTTCCCGCATCCCTCCATCAACGTGCACTCCCATTGTTTGTATGTTAGGGCAACAGTTTGTTTTACCCTCTTTGCATGTTTTGCAATGACCACAGTGAAGATAAGGGACCGGGACTACCGGTTCGCCGGCCTTGAATCCGGCCATGTCCTCTGCTATTTCAGCTGAGATTTCATGCCCTAGTATTCTCGGATAACTGAAAAATGGTTGGTTCCCTTTGTAAGCGTGATAGTCTGTTCCACAAATACCAATCTTGCGGATTTTAAGAATGACTTCGCTTGCAGAAGGAATAGGTTCAGGAACTTCAATTACTTCAAAGTTCCCGGGTTTCTCGCAGATAATGGCTTTCACAACTCTAAGAATCGCTTAACTATTCGATCAGTGCAAGCTTACCTGCTTGATTGATCTGAAAGTTCGTAGGAAATTAACTCTATGAACTGGATAGGGTGTTGTGTTTATTTGTGCTTTTTTCTCAATTACGTCATAGCTGACGAACGGTTGAGTTTTCATAATAAGCCGAATCCTCTTCCGGAAGGTGCAGTCACTGAGGATTGGCCAAGATTTTTAGGCCCACATCATAATGGAACATCCAAAGAGTCTAAGCTTTTGAAGAGTTGGCCAGAGAAGGGTCCAAAAATTGTTTGGGAGCTTGAGAGGGGAGAGACGTATGCTGCGCCTACAATTGTTGATGGTCGTCTTTTTAGTTTTGATCTTGCTGATGGTAATGAGCGGCTCGAGTGCCGTGACCCGGAAACAGGTAAGTTAAAATGGCAATTCAAGTATCCTGTCGAGTACCGGGACCGGTTTGGGTTTGCTAATGGTCCACGGGCCTCGCCAGTAATTGATAAGGAGATAGCAATAATCGCAGGTGTCACTGGTCAGATAAGGGCAGTTGAAGTTGTGACCGGTAAGTCGATTTGGCATCAGAACTTGCAAAAAAAATATGGGTATGAACTTGGATTCTTTGGTTATGGTCCACAGCCATTCGTATGGAAAGATCTTGTGTTGGTGAATGTGGGAGGCTCAAAAAACACAGAAGGAAAGAGAGTATGTGTGGCAGCTTTTGATAGGAAAAGCGGAAAAGAACTTTGGAGGTATATGGACGAGTGGGGAGCGAGTTATTCTTCGCCATTAGTTGCCAAGATCAGAGGAAAGGAAGTTCTTTTGGTTTTGGCCGGAGGGGAGAGTCGTCCTGCTAAGGGTGGCTTGTTGGTTCTTGATCCAACTAATGGCAAGCTATTTCGCCGGTTCCCTTGGCGAGCTGATAAATTTGAATCAGTAAATGCATCGGTTCCTGTAGTGATCGACGAGAAGTTTGTGTTTTTGTCTGAATGTTACGGTAAGGGAGGGGTCCTTCTTGAATTTGATGATAAAATAAATGCAGCTCCTGTTTGGGATGAAAGGTGGTTTGGTATGCACTGGATGACTCCATTAGTAATTAAGGATCACCTTTATGGTTTTGCTGGGCGGAACAAGCCTGATGTACAGTTCAAGTGTGCGAGGATTAAGGATGGAGAAATTCTTTGGAAAGATGACATGCGGTACCAACAAAACATTCAAGGTAGAGATTTAACTCTTAGCTTCTTTCGTGGGAGTTTGCTTAATTGTGATGGGCGCGTCTTTGCTTTGGGCGAGGATGGAGTTTTTGCCGAGCTTAAAATCTCACCTGAGGGGGTGAAGGTCGAATCAAAGTCTCAGTTGTTTGTTGCGGAACAGTCCTGGGCCTTGCCTGTTATTCACCGGGGATTACTCTACATATGTCAGCACACCAAGGGCTTCGTTGATAATACTGTGCCCAGATTAATTTGTTATGATTTTCGTGGAGTAGAATAAAATAATATCCAGATAAGATTACTTTATAAAATTGATCCTGGTGAATAATTAATTGAATCTGGGTATTTAGTTTTTATTTCTTCTATCGAATTGAGGAATTCTTCGATTTGGGCTCCCGCGGCTCCGGCCCTGCTAGCGGCAGCGCTAAGTAATTGATCGAGTCTGTCTTTGGAAATTTTCAGTCCATCATCATTGGATAGACGATCGATGAGATCATTGTCTCTCGCTTCTCCTGAACGCAATGCTTGAAGAGCAGCGACGGCATGTTTTTTTATTAATTCGTGAGCCTCTTCTCTTCCTGTGCCTTCCTTAACGCATTCCATCAGAAATGTAGTCGTTGTCAGGAATGGGAGGTATCGTTCATTTTCATTATTGATAACGTCAGGGTACACTTCCATTTGATTTAAGACAGTTAGGCAAGTCTCAAATAGACCGTCAGCAACAAAGAAGGCATCGGGTAACATTACTCGTCTGACTACCGAACATGAGACATCACCTTCGTTCCATTGATTGCCGGACAAAGATCCTGCCATTGTAAGATATCCTTTCAGTAAGACATTGAATCCGTTAACTCGTTCACATGATCGAGCGTTCATTTTGTGAGGCATGGCTGATGAGCCGACCTGTCCCTTAGCGAAGCCTTCGCCTGCTAACTCATGTCCCGCCATGAGACGTAATGTATTGCAGAAACTTGAAGGTCCTGAGGAAAGTTCTGCCAAAATTGATATGACTCTAAGGTCCAGAGATCTTGGGTACACTTGTCCGACGTTCGTAGCCGTTTTGGAAATTCCAAGGTGAGATGCAACTTTCTGTTCTAACATGGCTACTTTGTCAGTGTCATCTTTGAATAGTGCGAGCTGATCTAATTGAGTTCCTACGGCTCCCTTTATGCCGCGAGCAGGATAAGATTCAATTGTTGATTCGAGTGCGCAGAAGGCCCCGAGTAATTCTTCTCCAAACATTGCCATTCGTTTACCCATCGTGGAGGTTTGCGCGGCAACATTATGGGTTCGTGCAGATATGTATAGATCTTTCCATTCTTGTGCTTTAAGGCTGATCGCGATTAAGGCTGCCGCTGCCTTGGATTGTATTACCTTTAGCGATCGGTAAATCTGAATTTGTTCGACATTTTCGGTGAGGTCCCGACTAGTCATTCCTTTGTGAATATGTTCACAGCCTGCAAGGTCGCAGAACTCTTCTATTCGAGCCTTCACATCATGACGAGTGACGCGTTCACGGTCCATGATGGAAGCAATATCCACATCGTTCTTAACATTTTCGTAAGAGAGGATATCCTTTTCAGGAATCTCAAGCCCAAGTTCTGCTTGGGCTTTCATCACAGCTATCCATAGTTCGCGTTCAAGAATTACTTTGCCCTCAGGTGACCAGATTGCCCTCATGGGTTCGGTGGCATAGCGATTGGCTAGAATGTTTGGAATCTCAGACATGGTGTGAATGTAATATAATAATGTCAGCCAAAGAACTCATTAATTGAATCTTTGGATTAAAATGTAAGATATTTTTTAATCTGACAGTGGAAGCTGTTCTAAGCAAATTAATCGAAAGGTATTCCAGTCCTCTTCGAAATGTCCCGTAATTCTTCAACTACAGGCAACACGAGCGGAATACCTTGCTTCGATCGGATTGATTCGGCTTCTCTTTCAGGGTCGCCAGGGATAATTGGGCCGTCAGTTCCTGGGGCAGGGGAGGTTGCTCTTAGTGTTTGAATATAGTCATCTGTTTGAGTTTTGAACTCATCAGGGTCTATAAAAGCATCTATTTTCATGGCTCCAAAGAAATGTCCGATTCCTTTTCCTACACTACGATTTGGAATTTCTTGTTGTAAGGCGAATGGTGGGGTGAAAGGCCCCCAATTAGCTCCACTAAGAACAGCGCAAAGAAAATCGACCATTACCGCGAGCCCGTACCCTTTGTGACCGCCTTTTTCTCTATCCGATCCGAGAGGGAGAAGAGCCCCCCCATTAATCATCTTATCGGGATCACTAGTATTATTCCCCTCAGAGTCAATGGCCCAGCCTTCTGGAATCAATTGTTCTTTTCGATGAGCGATTTCAATTTTTCCGTAAGCGGCTGCACAAGTGGCTAAATCAATAATTATTGGGGGCTCTTTTTTTCCGGGAAATGCAATTGCTATTGGATTTGTGCCGAGCATTCTTTCAGCCCCCCATAGTGGGGCTACTAGCTTCGTTGTATTTGTCATCGACCATCCTATCAGGTCTCTTTCCAATGCTTTTATGACATAGTAACCAGCGATTCCGTAATGGTTAGTGTTACAGACGCTCACCCATCCACTGCCAGCTTCTTGTGCCTTGTCCATTGCAATTTCATTTGCTTTTGGACCTACTACTAATCCTAAACCGTTATCACCGTCAACCGTTGCGGTTGATGCGGATTCCCTGACTATTTTAATTTCAGGAACTGGATTTATCCGTTCCTTTTCCAGCATGTCAAAGTAAGTATGTAATCTGGCGACACCATGAGAATCGATCCCTCTTAAATCACTCATTGAGAGGACTTCTGAAGCCAGTTCAGCTTCTTTTTCAGGTATGCCGAAATGTTGAAAAGTGAGTTTAGAGAACTCGCTAAGCCTTTCATGAGGATAGGTTATTGTTTGTACTTCAGGCATAAGTTGATAGGTGAAATTCAGTGGTTCCCTTTTGTTTGCTGGCAATTGAGGCTTTTGGATTTGATTAATTGAGATGTTCTCCAATTACCTTTGCAATGTTAAGTGAAGCGGTCGCAGCGGGAGAAGGTGCATTGCAGACATTTAGAATATTACCATTCCTTGAAAAATAGAAGTCATCGACCATTGATCCATTGAAACTTACAGCTTGAGCTCTTACTCCTGCCGGTGCAGCGCACAAGTGTTCAGTTTTGATTTCTGGGACCAGACGGGACAATGCTTTAACAAATGCTCGTTTACTTGTGGAGCGCCACATTTCACCTAGGCCTGTTTTCCAAAATTTTGCAGCTAGGCGAAGGAATCCAGGATAAGTTAGAGATTCTACCAGTTCGCTGGGATTGATTTTGAGCTTAGAGTATCCTTCTCTTGCATACGCAAGAACAGCGTTGGGGCCGCATTCGACGCCGCCGTCGATCATTCGAGTGAAGTGAACTCCGAGAAAAGGAAAGTTAGGGTCAGGCACGGGATAGATTAAATTTTTTACTAGTCCGCGAGCGCCTTCGTTAAGTTCATAATATTCTCCTCTGAAAGGAATAATTTTCATGGGAGGTCTCGCGCCCGTCTTGTCTGCTATGTGATCTGAATAAAGTCCACCGCAGTTCACGACTCTTTCAGCTAAAAATTCTTTTCCTGAACTAGTTTGGACTGATACTGATTTCTGATCAGGAGTGATGAAGTGTACTCTTTCTCCGGTTAAGATCTGCCCTCCCGCAATTTTAATTTTTTCAGCTAGGACAGAGCATACTTGGCGATAGTTCACGATTCCTGCCTCAGGAACATGAATTCCTGCTATGCCCGCTGCATGAGGTTCTAATTCGGACAATTCGGATTTATCAATGAGTCGGCACTTTACACCATTTTTCTTTCCTCGTTCAAGTATGCTATGCATTGCTGGCAATTCTCTCTCATCGGTTGCGACAATGACTTTCCCGCATGTCTCGAATTGTATGCCTTCCTGCTTACAGAATCGTTCAAGTGCATGTTTGCCTTTGCGACAATTAATTGCTTTCAGCGATCCGGGTTTATAATAAATGCCTGAATGAATGACTCCGGAATTATTGCCTGTTTGGTGGGAGGCTATCTCATTTTCTTTTTCTAGGACGGTGACATTTTTTTTTGGCAGAATTTTGCTAAGGTGATAAGCCGTTGCAAGCCCGATAATACCTCCTCCAATGATGAGGGTATCTTTCTTTTCGATCATTATGATTCTTCCTTATTCCCTTTATAGGCCCTGTCGAAGTGAGTGTATCCGCCGTCAGGGTATATAATTTGTCCGGTAGTATGTGCTGATCTTATGGATGCAAGGAAAACGATCGAGTCTGCGATTTCTGCGGCCTTAGTAAATCTTTGACCGAGTGGAATGATGGACTCGATTGCTTCTTTAGCTTTGATTGGATCGGGATTTTTTGCTAGCCAGTTTTCGTAAAGGGGCGTCATGACTTCTGCAGGAATCACGCAGTTTACTCTTATCCCGTATTGAGCGAGGTCCAAGGCCCATTCTCTAGTAAGTGCATTGATTCCGCCTTTTGAAGCAGCGTATCCAGAAGTTCCGCCCTGTCCTGTTACTGCGACCTTGGATCCCACATTTATTACATTTCCCTTAGTTGATTTTAGGTCGGTAAGAAAATGGTGAAGGAGAGCAAAGGGATGAATTAGATTTCTTTCAAGTGATTGAATAAATTTTGAAGGGCCATTTTCTATTGATGCTCCATCATTGACTCCGGCATTGTTTATTAGGATATCAATAGGACCAATGTCGACACCTATTTTATTGGCCGTCATTTGAATTTCATCAAGATTAGTCAATTCAACATGATAAGAATGACCGGTTCCAATTTCTGAAATTAGAGTTTCAGCCTCTTGCTGATTTCGACCCAGGATAATTGGCACGGCGCCTTCTGATGCGAAAGATTTAACAATCGCCGCTCCGATTCCTTTGGCTCCGCCCGTAACGACAACTTTTTTGTCTTTCAATTGCAGGTCCATACCGTTGTTAATTACTGTAGGCTACGACGTTCTGTCTTGAAGAGCCTAGCCCGTCGATTCCAAGTTCGACGACATCTCCGGGTTTGAGATATCTTTCTGGATCCATACCCATGCCGACACCGGCTGGAGTTCCTGTTGATATGACATCTCCAGGTAAGAGGGACATGAAATTGGTCAAGTAACTGACTACATGGGGCACATTGAATATGAGGTTTGACGTATTGCCATCCTGCATTTTTTCACCATTGACCGTTAACCACATTGCTAGATTGTCTGTATCAGGAATTTCATCTTTAGTGGCCATGAAAGGTCCCAGCGGAGCAAAAGTGTCGGAACTTTTTCCTTTAGTCCATTGTCCGCCCCTGTCTTTCTGAAAGGAGCGTTCACTGACATCATTATGTAGAATATAGCCAGCGATATAATCTTCAGCCTCTGTTTCACTGATGTACGAAGCATACTTGCTTATCACGATAGCAAGTTCTACTTCCCAATCTGTTTGTTCGCTTCCTTTTGGAATAACTATATTATCGAAGGGGCCGCTAAGGGCCGAAGTCGCTTTGCTGAAAATGACTGGTTCTTTAGGGGTTTCCGCACCTGTTTCTGCAGCATGATCACTGAAATTAAGCCCGATGCATATCATTTTACTTGGCCGAGCAATGGGTGATCCGATTCTATGGTTTGCATTGATTTGTTCTGCATTATCAGCGTTAGCGGATGCCCATTCTTGAAGTTTTTCTAGTCCGCTAGAAGCAAAGAATTCTTCATTATAATCATTCACAATTGAGGAAGTGTCTACTAACCGGCCATCATCAAGTTGAAGTCCTGGTTTTTCGTTTCCTGTTTCGCCATAGCGTATCAATTTCATTTAATTGTATTTGTTATTTTTATTTTAATAGAGTGAATCCGCCATCAATGTCAAAGGCTGACCCGGTGACAAAGGAAGCTTCGTCTGAGCAAATGTATGTAGCTAACGCTGCTATTTCTGAAGGTTTCGCCATGCGACCAATGGGCTGAGTCGCTTCGAGCTGAGTGAACATCTCTTGTTCTTTTCCTGGGTAGTTTTCTTTAAGGTAATTGTCAACAAAAGGGGTATGGACTCTGGCTGGGCAGAGACAATTGCAGCGAATTCCTTTTTCAACAAAATCCCGGGCCACGGAAAGAGTCATGGTATAAACGGCACCCTTGCTTGTTGAATAGGCAAAGCGATCAGGGATACCAAGATTAGATGCGACCGAAGCCAAATTAAGTATGGAGCCGCCTCCTTTTTTAATCATTGATGGAATGATAGCGCGGATACAAAGATAAGGTCCTCTTACGTTTACGCTCATGATTCGATCAAAATCATCGGGATCAGTGTTCGTTGCATTTCCGATATGAGCTATCCCTGCGTTATTAACAAGTATGTCGGGGTTAGATCCCTCTTCCGCGATTGTTTTAAAAACAGTTTCGACCGAATTGGAATCTGAGATATCGCATTGAAAGCATTTTCCGCTAATGGAATCCGCAACTGTATTTGCAGGTTCCTCGTTCACATCCAAAATAATGACTTCAGCCCCTTCTGAGGCAAATCTTCTACTGATTGCTTCACCGATGCCAGAGCCGCCACCAGTTATCACGGCAATTTTTCCTTCGAGTCTTTTTGACATGATTGATAATTAATGAGGAAATAATTGTTCACTTTCTAACATTTTATTAAAATCCCCTTCTTCACAACACTTAACGAACCCTTCCGTGAATGATTTAAGTGCATTCCAGACCTTGCGAATCCGTTCTGATTCATCATCAGCAATGGCATTGTCTTGTGCGGCTTCACTGATTTCAGATAGTAGGGCAGAGAATTGTGAAACTATTTCATTTGTTGCAGGCATGACGTCATAATTACTTTCTTCTTGTTCATTTGGATTTCGAACAAAATAACCGCCGGCCTGTTCACAGATCCAGTTAATCATTTGAGGATCTTTTGCAGCTAGCATGAGATTAATCATGCGATCTAGCGGGTTCTTGCTGCCGCTTCCAGAGGCCTCAGGTGGCTGACTCCATTTGTAGAGTAAAGATGTTGAGACTCCTACATCATCTGCGATTTTTTTGATTCCTCTTTTTTTACAGGATTCTTTTATTACTTCGTGGGATTTCATTTAATCTAAGGGGGATTATTAATTCATTTTATAAACATTTTCCTTTTGATAAGCGAACATTTTAAATGAATACCAAGATAACTGCACTGCTCAGTAGTAAGGCTCCGGCAAAGCGCTTGGCCATGATTCGGTTACCTTGCAGCGCGGCTTCATTGTTTCCTAATGCGTTACCTAAGAACCAAATAATTAAGACCCCCCATAATGCTCTTGTAGAATAAATAATGTTCATGGGAGTAGCTTTACCAAAAAATGCTAATGATAGATTGAGGATCATTCCTTGGATGCCAATGGCGATTCCTCCGAGCGCAGCGAATTTCAGAGAACTTCTTGGGCAAGATTTTAGGGATCCTGAGAAGAAGGGTATGAAAAGGAGGGAGCAAAAAGCTACCACAGAAACCATGACGACTATGAAGGGAATGGGGCCAAAATCTTGACTCCTATATCCTGCCAAGGTGTCACTGCCACCGAAGCAAGCGCAAGCAACAAGCGACCAGAAAACTGTTCGGCCATTTTCTTTGAAACTTTTAATTGTGGCTCCTCCCAAGAGAAAAATAGCTGCAGCGGCTAAGATTGAGCCGATCCATATCAGTGGTGGGACTTCTTCGGGTCTGATTGCATAAGAAAAAAACGCTACGAAGATTACTTTTACGCCCATTAATGGAGCCTGAACTGATACGTCACCGGAACGAATAGCCAGAAATGTAAAGACTTGCCCACCGAAGAAACAGATTCCTGCTATTAGTGCCCAGCTAATGTGCTCCCATTCAGGCGACTTATCATTGAACGGAAGCGCACATAAGAAGACACCAAAGAGTGCCATATTGGAGATGAATGCTGATCTTAAGATGCCGCATCCTTCGTTAAGTGACCTCTTAAGAAAGAGGCTGGCAAATGGGTAAATGATTGCACTAATTAATGGAAGAAGGAATATCATTACGGTGCTGACAAGCTACTTGTCAGCTGGTCCTCATTACTGACGTTCTAGGATTTCAACTTCATATCCATCAGGGTCTGTTACGAAGGCCATTTTTGCTTCGTCGTCTAAGAATTTCTCCCGCCATGTCTCTGGCCAAATTTCGATGCCCTGATTCTCTAGCTGGCCACAATATTCAATGATGTTTTCAACTCCTACGCAGGTATGCATTAGATCTTCTGGAAAATTCACTTCAAAGTCAGGAGAATAGCAGAGCTCCAGAAAGTGCTCGCTCGCATCAAGTTCAAGGAAAGCGAGTTGATTTCCAGCAGGGGATTTGTCATTCTTCTTTGTGAGCTTGAAGCCCATTTT
>JABGYE010000192.1:0-7273 GCA_018675395.1 Akkermansiaceae bacterium | reverse complement strand
GCCATACTTGTCCTCCGGGTTGCGCAGTTGTGAGCGGATCTGTACGCCGGAGTTGAGTTTGTCGTGGCAGGCTACCTCAAACTCCAGTTCAAAGTCGCTGTAATGCTTCTCTGTGCAGAGAAAGGTGTTGCCACTGCCCTCCGCGGTGGTTCCCAGGATAGCGCCGTCCTTGATGACATAGGTGGCAAAGCCGCTTTTCACCTGCCATCCGTCAAGGGTCTTGGTGTCGGGGGTAAAGAGGGATTTCCATTTACCCTTGCCTTTTGCTGGCTTACCGGAGGCGTCCTTGTCGAGGTTTTGCTGAATCCATTTGGCTAGGGTGCCGCTGCCACGTCCATAACCGCCGGGCAACGGGCGCAGGTCACGGGTTTGGCGGGCCGGAGGATCGCCCCAGTGGGCGGGAAACTCCTTGCCGTTGGGTGCCTTTGCGGCATTAACGACTGGAAGAAGGGCGAGAGTGATGAGTAGGGAAAGGATTCTGGTTTTCATGGGTCAGTTTTATATTTAATAATATTAAGCTACAAATGTTCTTTTGGTCTATCTAGAAAACATTTCAATTTTGGGAGTGATACACACAAAAACAAATGTAATTATCAACTTGAGCAAATTACTATATTATAAGTCAAAAATTATTATTTTATTATATCGCATTATGCCGGAATCCTCATTTGAAAATCAATCTGAAGAAGCTGATTTATTTTCAGGTGAAGAGGCAGATTCATTAGAGGGTTTACCTGTACCAGATGTAGACCTTGATGAGAATGAGGATGCTTTAATTATAAGAAAATCAAAAAGGACAGATGTCGATGGCAGTATAGATGGTACTGAAGAAGTAAACATTTACAGAGGGAAGGGGTCGGAAGATGAGGTTGTTGATGCAACTTACAGTGAGTTAACTGAACTTCCTGATTCGAATGGTGCTAGTAAAGAGTTAAATGATTCTGAGGACCTTAATCTGGGTGCAGATATTTTTAGTTCAGTGAAGCTTCCAATTGGTTTGGTTCTTGAGCCCCTTTATCAGAAAGAAAGGAGTGGATTTAAAGTTAAGGTGATAGTTTGTATTGCGGTTAGTCTTTTTACGGCCATTGTTTTTTTTGTATGGGGTGACAAAAACAATAACGATGGTGGCTCAGATGATAATTTGAAGGGTCCGTCAAATTATTCAGATGACCTCCTTTTGAAGTCATTAGTTCCCATTAAAGGAGAGGACGCGGCTGACACTCAATTGCGTGTTAGAGATACACTTGAAAAGTTTTTTGGTGCCACAAAAAAAGAAGAGCTTTACGGAATTATAAGAAAGAGTGGCGACGTTCCAGATTCTTTTGCGGATTATTATTCAAGAAACGAATTTTCGCTTCCTAAGCTAAATGGCATTGGATCAGTTTTAAAATTTCAAGACCCATCTAATTTCTGGATCGCAAATATTACAGTCCAAGGTGAGATTCGAGCGCGTTCTGTGATATTGGAAGATTCTGATCTTGGGTTCCTAGTGGATTGGGAGGAGTTTGTTAGGTATAGCTCTCTGAGTTGGAAAGATTTCATTGATACTAATAGTTTAGAGCCAATTGATTTTCGCGTTAGAGCAACTCTTGATGTGAATTCGGGTTTTGCATTTCCAGATAGAGAAAAATGGATATGTGTTCGCATTGATGACTGGAAATCAGATGCTATTCTATTTGGCTACGTTCGAGCTGGCACTAAATTGTCACAGAGAATTCAAAATGTTTTATATGATGAATGGCAGAAAGATTGCATTCTTAGGCTTCAGTTTCCTGAGGATGCCAGAGGAGGGATTAATCAAGTGCACATTATAGATTTAATAAATGACAGTTGGGTTGAATTTGACTAATTTGCTTGGTTATGATTAATCTTTTTATTTGAAATAAGTGAGGTTCCATTATTTTAGTTTATAAATTTAAATCACCTAAATAAAATGGGAATTGAAGATTCGGCAGTGACTAAAGGAGATCCCGTTAAGCAATTTTCACTAATGCTAGAAAATCGCATCGGTGCTATGCATTCGATGATTAAATTATTAAACGATTCCAAAGTTTATGTGCTTGGTTTTAGCATACAAGATTCCTTTGATGTAACTATTCTTAGGCTAGTTGTTAGCGATCCAGATCTTACCGAAACGCTCTTTATTGAAAAAGGAATTCCTTATGTTGTTAATGAGATTGTTGTTGTCCAATTGAGTGAAGGTTCGACTTCTATTGCTCCATGCCTTGCTGCTTTGTCTGCTGCGGAGACTAACATACATACTAGCTATCCACTCAATATTAGCAATGAGGGGAGGTCCCTTGTGGCTCTGAGTGTAGAGGATGCAGATTTTGCTTCTGTTGCCTTGCAGAATGGAGGCTTTAAACTTTTATTTCAGGGCGATTTAAGTCGCTAGTAACATCACTTATTGAGTAGCGATTTTTGCTACTTTATGTGCCGTTTTAATCTTGCCGTTTTTCTTTGCGGATTTACGCATGGACAACCATTTCGCGCCGTTATCCTTTAGTATATTTTGAATTGTTGAGCTTAGATTATTAGGATTAATTGTAATTAATCCTGCTCCGCAATTAGCTATTAATTCTGCGTTTCCTTCTTCTTGTCCAGGGATCATAGAGTCTATAATCATAGGGCATGATGAGGCGAGCGCTTCTTGGACTGATGCTCCTCCGGCTTTGCCAATGACCAAATGATGTTTGTTTAGTAGTTCAGGCATATTGTTTGTCCATTCAATAATTTCGGTTTCATTGTCTGTCTCAACATTGACTGTGTTTCTTAATCTTTGTGCATGTCTTCCTAGGACGATTGTTAATGAGATTTTGCAGGTTGAAGTGTTCTTTATTTTATTAAGGGCTTTGAGAGTCTCTTTGACGTGCTTTGTTTTTGCTGCTGGGGTATAAAGTATTCTGAATGGGTTTGGAGTTTTTCTTTCTATTCGCGTGGGAGAGTAATTCTCAAATAATGGAGATACCGGGAAGCCAGTGATGTGAATCTTTTCTTCGGGGATTCCATTTTTTAGAAAAAAATCTGCCGAGATTTGGTCCAATACTAGAAAATGCCCTGAAGTTTTATTGAGCCATGCCCTATTGATCGACTTTGAATCAGTTACCATGGTGATCAGTTTGAATGGTAGTGGTTGAGTTCCAAAGATTCTCTCTATTAGATTTCCGTATAAAGGATAAGTACATATGACTGCTTTGGGTTTTGTTTTTTGTAGGTAGGCAGCGGTGCCGTGGGTGACGGTAGGCATGAAGTCGAAGGACCCATCTCCAAATGAAATATTATCTGCTATCCGATATAACTGTTCCCATATGCTGGGGCATCGAGTAGTAATAATCCGGTAGCCTTTCGTAAGGCTCTGCATTATTGATGGGTGAATTGTGTTGAGTAGATCTAGGGCTCCGCTATTGGGGATATTTAAATCATTTAGTGCGGCGACGATGTTTTGAGCGGCGGTATTATGACCATCACCAAAGGATGCAGTTAAGACTGATACGAAATTATCTTTTCCAGAGGTCTCCCCCTTTTTACTTTCGTTTTCCTTTAAGTTGTTCCGTCGACTATGAGGCAAGGTATCTATCGTACTTGTTTAAGGTCAGAATTAATAGATCTAATAATTCTGGATGGATTTTTGTATAGATAGAATGCTATGATATTATCTATGAATGTCGATGGTAAAGCTTACCGAACGGTTTGGACTGATAGTGAAAGCTCCAGTTTTTCTGTGAAAATAATTGATCAGAAAAAGTTGCCATTTTTCTTTGAGGTTAAAGAGCTTTTGTCTGTCTCTGATGTAATTAGAGCAATCACTGACATGCATGTAAGAGGAGCTGGATGCATTGGTGTTACGGCAGCTTATGGAATGTGGTTGGCGGCTGAGGAGAGTCGTGGAGATTCAATTCAATTAGAGTCTTTGGCAGATGCTTTAATGAATTCTAGGCCCACTGCAACAAATCTATCGTGGGCTGTTCAGAGGCAATTATGTGTGTTAATTAATGCCGATCCTGCGGATTGGACTGAGATTGCCCTGAAAGAAGCTGAGTTAATTTCTGACGAAGATGCTAATTGGTGCCGCAGTATTGGGGATAATGGAAAGGAATTGCTTTTTGATATAGCTAAGAATAAATCTGATGATAAAGTCGTTAACATACTCACGCATTGTAATGCTGGTTGGCTCGCGTTTTCTGATTGGGGTTCTGCTACTTCCCCCATTTATGCGGCGCATAGGGATGGTTTACCAATTCACGTTTGGGTTGATGAGACGCGTCCATTGAATCAAGGTTCGCGTCTTACTGCATGGGAACTAGGCCAGGAAGGTGTTCCTCATACGGTAATTGTAGATAATGTGGGGGGGCATCTTATGAATATAGGAAAGGTTGATATTGTTATAACCGGCACTGATCGAACGACTCGATACGGGGATGTCGCTAACAAGATTGGTACTTATCTTAAGGCTCTTGCGGCCCATGATAATGGAATTCCTTTTTATGTGGCCTTACCTTCTTCTACTTTTGATTGGCTCGCGTCTGAGGGGGGGGGTGAAATTCCAATCGAGGAGCGTAACGAAGATGAGGTCAGAAAGATCGAAGGGCTGTCTGATACGGGAGAATTGATTGATATCGATCTCGCGGAGTCTTGTGTTTCATATGCCAATTACGCATTTGATGTAACTCCATCTAGGCTTGTGACGGGCCTTATTACTGAACGTGGCGTGTGTGATGCTTCAGAAAAGGGGGTTATGGAACTGTTTCCTGATAAAAAACAACTTTGCAGTGGTTGATTTAAATTGTTTTTATCGTGGTTCGACAAGTAGACAGCGACAAGCTATATGAATTGTAATGGCATTAGGCAGATTTATTAGTTTTGAGGGCTCTGAAGGATGTGGTAAGTCCACGCAGATCAAGCGTCTTTGTAAACGGCTCCAAGGAACTGGGCATGATGTCTTGCTTACGAGGGAGCCTGGGGGCACTGAGTTGGGGGAATGTATAAGAGACCTGTTGCAACATGCACCTGAAGGCGAAGATATGACTTCAGAAGCCGAGCTCCTTTTGTTTGCTGCTAGCCGTGCACAGCTTGTGAGAAGAGTCATTGAGCCAAAAATAAATTCAGGGGCTTATGTTCTGGCTGATAGGTTTCATGATTCAACGACAATCTATCAAGGAATTGCACGAGGACTAGGAGAAGAAATTGTTTCGGTAATGAATGATTTTGCGGTTGCTCAGTGCCTTCCTGACTGTACGTTTTTATTGGATATAAGTGTAGCTGAAGGTCGTGAAAGAATTCGATCTAGGTCTGGTGGGGAAGAGGATCGAATGGAGAGAGAGCCTGATTCTTTTTTTGAAAAGGTACGTGTAGGATACCTCGAACTTGCAAATAATAATCCTGAAAGGTTTGTGCTGCTTGACGCTTCTAAATCTGCCGATGAATTGGAGTTGGAAATATGGGGCAATTTAAATAAAAAGTATGGCGTTGGATCTTGATAGTGCTTTTGAGTATTTGAATAAATCCTTTTCCGCAAGGAGGCTTTCTCATGCTTACCTTATTACCGGACCTGCTGGGAGTGGTAAAAAAGAGTTAGCTTTGCGTTTAATTTCGTTGGTTAATAAAATTCCTCAAGAAGGATCCTTGGCTGATGTGGTATCGGAGAATGTTCGGCTAGTTCAACCAGAATCAAAGTCACGGAGAATTAAAGTTGAGCAGGTACGCGAACTTGAAGAAATGTTTCATCAGAAAGCAAATAAGGGATCATATAAGATAGGAATTATTGAAGATGCGGAGAGACTAGGAGAGCAGGCTGAGAATGCATTTTTGAAAACACTGGAAGAGCCTCCTTCGAATTGTTTGATGCTATTAATAACGGCGTTCCCTGAACAGTTACTTGATACTATTCTTTCTCGTTGCATCGAAGTTCCTCTGATGAAAGCCAGTTCAAATATAGCAGCTAATGAATACGGTGACCGGCTCAGGGATCTTCTCGAATGGGTTCGTCCGGCCGGAGAAATTTCAGATGCACTTAAAATTGCTAGAGCTTTTTCTGGCATACTAAAGGACGCTAAGGAAAAGTCAGAGAAAGAGGAGGATAAGGAGAGAAAATTAGAATCTGAATCATTTGCAAAAACAACTGACGGGCGGTGGTTAAAAGATCGTGAGGATTATCACAAAGCTATTGCTCAGTCCCGGTATTTACGAATTCGTGCCGATTTACTTGAAGTATTAATTTCATGGTTCGGTGATGCGCTTCGACATAAAAAAGGATACACAAGATTGGACTTTTCGCGACATTCTGAATTTACGTTAAATTTATCCAAGGGGGCTTCATCGGAGGAATTAATGAAAAAAATGAGCTCTTTGGAGCGGTTGAGAGATGATCTTGGAACTAACGTTCAAGAGTCCCTTGCAATTGAAGTGAGTTTTCTTGAGGTTTTTGCGAATAATAAGACTGGCTAAGGTATAAGGGCTGTCTAATCGGGCATATTTAGTTTGAGATGCGAATATTAATTGCTCCAGATAAATTTAAAGGGACCATGAGTGGGTCTGAAGTTGGGGAAGTAATAGGAAATGTTTTAGGAGATCATGAATGCCGAATCTTTCCTGTGGCCGATGGGGGAGAGGGGACAGCTGAGATAATTGGCCGTGCCCTCGGAGGGGAGTGGGTCAAGTCTCAGGTAAAGGGTCCATTAGGTGATCAGGTCGATGCTGGTTTTTTTCTTGTAAGTGATGAGAGTGGTGGTGGTGCTGCTGTCATAGAAATGAATTCAGCTTCGGGGCTTGATCTTGTTCAGGGTAAGAAGTTAGATCCTTGGGCGGCTTCCACTCATGGCACTGGAGAATTGATTATTGAGGCTAGAAACTTTGGTGTTGATAGGATTGTTTTGGGTATTGGAGGAAGTGCAACAAATGATGGCGGAGCAGGAATGGCGCAAGCTCTGGGAGTTCATTTTTTAAATGATGAAGGATTAGAAATTACTGAGATTCCTGAGAAGTTGATGGAAGTTGATCAAATTTTTCCAGAAATCAGATTGGATCTCCCTGAAATTATTGTTGCCTGTGATGTCAGCAATCCTCTATTGGGTGAGAATGGAGCTACTGCGATCTATGGTGAGCAGAAGGGCATAATTCAGAAAGATATGGAAAGGCAAGAAGCTAGGCTGTTGAGGTTTGCAGATCTTGTGGAATCTGAAATGGGTAATGCTTTCAGAGATGAGCCAGGCGCTGGGGCCGCGGGGGGATTGGGGTTTGGACTCATGTCTTTTTGTGAGGCAGAATTGCGATCAGG
>JABGYE010000145.1:0-9736 GCA_018675395.1 Akkermansiaceae bacterium | reverse complement strand
AGGATGAGTATTTAAAGACGCTCGAGAAAGGGGAATGAACCCCGCACCCTGACCCATGACTCAACAACAAAAATCTCAATGGGAGATGAAGCCAAAGCCGCTCATTGTTGAAGGAGAAAAGCCAAAATGGGAAAAGCCGTTTTGTTGGAAATGCATGAGGCATACACCAAATAAAAAGGGGTATAGGACATTCAAGACGGATTCAGGAACAAGAACTAGACAATACACAGAATGTAAAATCTGTGGCAGTAAAGGTATGCACATTCCCGCATATTTTGATCACTATTATTGCTTTGGTATCCACCCTCGGATGCACCCTGCTTGGCCGACGGGCGCCGGACTGCTTCCTCTTTTTTTTCATTTGTCCCATTATTTTTATCTTATTAACGGATGATGATAAGGGCCAACAAGGAAGACTGTATGGAGTTTTGATATTTATTTCAGTCTTCTTTATCGCCGTGTATGGTGGAATCTTCTTATGGGCTGAATCTAAGTATAGGGCTTGGAAGAAATGGGCCAAATTGCGAGGTTGGAAAGAACTGAGTAAGTCTGAACGTATAAAGAGGGGTGCAAAGAAGCGCTAATAGAATGAACTAGCCCAAGGCACTTTTTTGTGAGGTTATCTTTCTTCTCCCCTTTCTAACCTGAAAAAACAGAGTTTTTGATCTTACTCTACCTGACTAATAATTTGAGGAATCTGATTTTTTCCATTTTAGACTGTTTTCTTAGCAGGTAATGCATCTATAAATATTCAGATAATGAAGGCTTACATAAGTTATATTTTTCTTTCCTGTTCACTAATTTTCATTCCCAGTCTATTTGCTAATGAGGTCGAAGATGATAGTAAAAAATCCAATGAAGTATCTGGCCCATCAGTTACCCCTCAGCCCAGATTAGAAGAGTGGTGGTTTGCTAGACATGCAGAGAATATTGGAAAGATGAGTAAGGGGGAATTTGATTTACTGATGCTGGGGGATTCAATTACTCATAATTTTGAGAGTGTTGGTTTGGAGATATGGAAAAAATACTTTGAGCCAAGAAAAGCAATTAATCTTGGCTTTGGTGGAGATAGGACAAATCATCTTCTTTGGAGGATTCAACATTTACCAGTTCTTAAAAAAGCTCCAAAGGGAGCTGTTGTTCTTATCGGAACCAATAACATATGCTGGGGTAGTGATAAGCCCAGACAGGCGGCCGAGGGGGTCAAAGTAATTGCTAAGAAGTTACATTCAATTTATCCAGAAACAGAGGTCCTTGTCCTCGGGCTACTACCTCGGAGGCGTGAATTAACACATCCTCATCGCAAACAAATAATTGAGTTAAATTCTTATCTTCCTGAGTTATTGAAGGACATACCAAAGGTTAAATTTCTCGAGATTGGTCCGCATTTTTTAGACGATAAAGGACACTTATCGAAGGAAATGATGCCGGACACAACTCACCCTAGTGAGAAAGGTCATGAGGTTTGGGCCAAAGCAATCGAATCAGAACTGATTAGAATTGTAGGTCGTTAATTGTTTTAGATAGATACGATATGTTGATATGAAGGGGGCTTTAGTAGTTTGTCTAGTTCTGGTTAATATTGTTTGCCAAGGATTTGCTGAGGAAAAGTCTTCATATCCGATTGTTAGCCCCTTAGCTAATTTTAAGTGGCGTATTTATAATCCACGATCAGTTACTTCTCGTTATGCTATAATTACTCAGTTCATTGCAAACAGTTCTCTTGTAGTTATACCGGAAAAAATTCATAAAATTTCTGTCAAAAAAATAGAGCGCAGTGCTTTTTTTCGATGCAGTGCAATGAGTCAGATTATTTTTCCAGACACGGTCAATTACATTGGCTCGTCCGCATTTAATCGATGTTCTCAACTTTCCAAGATAATCATTCCTAAAGAGGTTTCAATTATCAGGGCCAGTACATTTTTCCGGTGTGTTAATTTGAACTCAGTTCAACTATCTGAAAATGTTTATAGCATTAGAGAATATGCTTTTTCAGATTGCCGTAATCTCAAGGAAATAACAATTCCAAGTAAAGTTAGATCAATCGAGAATAATGCATTTTCTGAATGTCATGGTCTCGAGAAAGTTATTTTTCTAGGCAATGCTCCCGAGGAAAATCCAGAAGTGTTTCAAGGATCGGAACCTGTTATTTACCGCAGTGAAAAATCCAAAGGATGGAAAGAAACCTGGTGCGGTCGCCCTGTGAAAATTATTACTGATTCATCTTCTTGATTTATTTTATTTATTCAAATAAATGATCGAAGTCTATCAACAGATTGGTGAGGAAGGGTTGAATGATCTTGTTTGTGCATTCTATAAAAGGGTGAAGAAAGATGATTTACTATCTCCAATGTACCCGGATGATGATTGGGAGGGTGCCCAAGAGAGGTTAGCTGATTTTCTAATCTATCGATGCGAGGGATCCCAAAAATACATAGAAGAGCGAGGCCATCCCCGTTTGCGAATGCGTCATATACCGTTCCAGATAGGTACCGCCGAACGGGATCGGTGGTTGAAACTTATGAGTGAGGCGATGGAGGAAATAAAAGTAGAACCTCCAGCTTCGGAATTATTGAAAGATTTTTTTGCTCAGACAGCAGATTTTATGCGTAACTCATCAGAGTAAGAAAATTTTCGTCGCTTCAACTGGTAAATTTCGGCAATATCTAGGAGTGAGAATTTTTCAGTTAATTATTATATGGACTACATTTTTAGGTTCTATCGCGTTTGCCGCGGATGATCTCCTGAAATGGGAAAGTTTACCTGAACTGCCGCCAGTTAATGGGCAAGAAGAGAATCCTGGAGTCGCTGGTCCATTCGTAGGAATTCACAACGATGCACTAATTATTGCAGGAGGTGCCAACTTCCCTGGGGAACCATTATGGGAGACGGACAAGGTATGGCATGACGAAATTTATGTACTTGTCAGGGAGAAGGATTCTGAGGGGGATTCGTATACTTGGAAAGATGGTGGTAAACTTCTAAGGCCCCTCGCTTATGGGGCTTCAGTTTCTACTGATGAAGGAGTCCTTTGTATTGGTGGAGATGATACTACAGAAGTTCATAAGGAAGTGTTTCTTCTTTCTTGGGATAACGAGAAGAATAAAATAACGCGTCAGGAATTACCTCCACTTACTGAGCCCGTCGCTTATGGTGCTGCCACATTTGTTAATGGGATCGTTTATCTTGTCGGAGGGCAGACCGGGAAGTCGCTAAATACTGCAACTAATAAGGTCTATTCTTTCGACTTAAATAATTTTGAGAAGGGAGGTAACGCTAGTTGGAACGAACTTCCAGAGGTCCCATGGTCATCCCGAGCCTTAGTCCAAGTCGCTTCTCAGCACAATGGTTATGATGATTGTGTTTATGTGATTGGAGGAAGGCGCGAAGAAGGTGAAAGTGTGAATCTTTTATCTGATGTTTGGGAATACAACACACGGAGTAGGGCATGGCGACAGAGAACAAGTTTTGAAGGTCCTCTCATGGCTGGAACTGCAATCGGATACAAGCAAAGTCATATCGTGGTGCTTGGAGGATCGCATGGTACTTATTGGGGCAAGGCGGATGAACTTAAGGATGAGCATCCCGGTTTTCTAAAGAAAACATATCTTTATCATACTATCACAGATACTTGGATAGAGGCAGGAGATAGTCCTGTGAATCATGTAACGACAGTTCCTGTTCTTTGGGATGAATCGATTATTATTGCCAGTGGTGAGGTTCGACCACGGGTCCGATCACCTCAATTGTGGAAAGTGACTCCAAAAGCAAAGAGTAAGGATTTTGGAACAGTTAATTATTGGGTCTTGGGTATTTATCTGCTCCTCATGGTTTTAGTTGGTTTGTTTTTTGCTAAAAGGAACAAAGGCACGGATGATTTTTTTCGGGGAGGGAAGCGTGTGGTCTGGTGGGCAGCGGGTTGCAGTATTTTTGCGACCATGCTCAGTTCTCTGACATTCACCGGATTACCCAGTAAGGCATATGCAACTGATTGGGTCTATTTTTTGGCAAACATGATGATTCCTGTCGTCGCTTTTGTTGCTGTTTATGTGGCTCTTCCATTTTACCGAAAAATTGATGCAACTAGTGCTTACGAATATCTTGAGAAGCGATTCAATCGTCGAGTGAGGATGCTGGGTAGTGGTTTTTTTACTTTGTTCCACATTTTTCGAATGGCTGTCGTGATGTCACTGACAGGTTTGGCCCTGGCTTCAGCAACACCATTGACTCCTTGGCAGTCTGTAATACTCATGGGTTTATTGAGTATTCTTTATTGTACCATGGGAGGTATTGAGGCTGTGATTTGGACAGATACGATTCAAACTGTTGTTTTACTTGGTGGAGCAGTGATTGCTTTCTTTATGCTTATCAGCGGCGTTAATGGAGGATTCGAGGGATTCCTTTCTATTGCCGGCGAAGCCGATAAGTTTCGTATCGCGAACTTCAATTGGGATATTACAAGCGCTCAGGTAGCTGTTTGGGTCATTATTTTGGGTGCTTTAGCTCAAAACGTTTCCGGATACACAGCAGACCAGTCCGTAGTGCAGCGCTATATGACAACCCCGGATCAAAAAATGGCAGCACGTTCAATCTGGACTAATGCGGTACTCAGTGTCATTGCCAGTGTCCTGTTCTTTGGCCTTGGATCAGCTCTCTTTGCTTTCTACGCATCTAATCCTGTTAAGCTCGACCCGACCATAAAGACCGATCAAATCTTTCCATTGTTCATTGCAAATGAAATGCCTGTAGGTCTTGCGGGTCTGATCGTCGCTGGAATTTTTGCTGCTGCCCAATCGACTGTGTCCACAAGTATGAACTCGACCGCGACCACGCTTGTTACTGATTTTATGAAGCCTATGAATATGTGCCGGAAGCCTTCCGCTGGCTCGATCTGGACAAGTACAGAAGTTGAGGATGACCGTCAGTATCTCAAGTCCGCAAGATGGTTAACGATTATTATGGGAATTCTAGGAACAGTCTTTGGGCTTTGGTTTCTTAATCCTGAAATCAAGTCGTTATTTGATGAGTTCATTAAAATTGTGGGATTGGTTCTCGGAATGCTCGGAGGAATTTTTCTTCTGGGTGTCCTGACAAGAACTGCAAATGCTACCGGAGCAATAATTGGGTGCTTTGGTGGAGTCGCAGTTGTTTTATGGGTTTGGAAGATGACCGATGTACAGGCTTACTTTTATCCTTTTGCTTCGGTAGGAAGTTGTTTTTTGATCGGTTTGATTAGCAGTTACTTTCTTGAAGGTAGAAGTGAAACTAAGGGGCTCACAATTCACACGATCAGAGAGAAGTAGTATGGGGAGAGGAATTAAAATGATCGTCAGGTACTCAGTAGCTGTGGTCTTTTTTAAAGTGACCTCTTTGTGTCTCTATTCGAGTGAGCACTGGGCATACAAAGCTCCTAAGAAAGCACTAGTTTCTGCTAAGGACTCAGAAGCAATTAATGTTTTTGTTCGGAATGCAATGAAAAGACAAGGGGTTAGATTGAAACCTAAGGCACCTAGGCACACACTAATCCGCAGATTAAGTTGGGACCTCAGAGGGCTGCCTCCATCACCCGAAGAAGTCATTGAATTTACCAATGATAATTCTCCAGATTCCTGGATAAAGCTTGTTGATAAGTTCTTAGAATCTCCACACTTTGGTGAGCGGATGGCACAGAATTGGTTCGATCTTGCCAGATTTGCTGACACTTCAGGTTATGCTGCTGACCGGACCAGAAACGTTTGGCCTTACCGGGACTGGGTCATAGATAGTTTCAATAATAATATGCCTTTTGATCAATTCACGATTGAACAATTGGCAGGAGACATGTTACCAGGATCAACTTCTGAACAGAAACTGGCCACAGGTTTCCATAGGCAGGCCATGCAGGCCAAGGGGAATAATCCGCGAAAAGAGGAATTTCGTATTAAGGGAATCGTTGATAGGCTCAAGACGACCGGAAGGACTTGGTTAGGTTTGAGTCTTGAATGTGCTGAGTGCCATGATCACAAGTACGATCCAATCAGTCAGCGTGATTATTATAAAATGTTCGCGATTTTCAATAATGTGCCGCATCTGGGAAGTGGTTATAACACGCACGGGCCAAGGATGAAGTATATCCCCAAAGGAACACAACAAAAGATTAATGCCATTCGTCAAAGTCTCACAGATCGGGTCAAATCGAACGAGATTCAGAAGTTCTCTCTTAAAGATGAATCTCTCATAGGTCATTGGGAGAAGCCTCAAGTAATGGAATCCTCAGAGTCTTTTTCCGAGACGGGAGACTTGACGATAGTAGCTTCCATTAGGACGTCCAAGCCGATAGGTAATATTGCTTCAAAGTATGACTGGAAGTCAGGTCAACGCAGTTATGTTTTTGGCATAGGAGGTGAAAATGCAGAGAATGCCGTTCCGGGTCATTTGTTTGCATGGATTTCCGAAAAATCTCAAATCTGGTCAGGAGCTGAAATTCATGGAAGCTTTCCTGTCAATGATGGGAAGGAGCATGAGGTTGCTGTGGTCTTTGATGCGGGGAATTACTTGAGACTTGTTGTGGACGGAGTCGTTGACAACGCAGCCAAGATCAAAGGGCATGTTCCCAAATCCATTGCAATTAGTGACCGCCCATTGGTCATAGGAGCAGGATACAATAATTCTCTGGAACCGAAGTCCTTCCCATTCGATGGAACCCTTAAGAATGTCAGGATGTACCGAAAGGCCTTCAAATTACCAGTCTCAAAGGAAATAGAGAAGCTTCAGTTGGAATTAAAGGGTTTGGTTTCAAAGACCATTGAGGTGCCAGTCATGGAGGAGTCTCCAGATTCAAGAGAAACTCATATTTTAATCCGGGGCGATTATAAGCAGAAAGGTGATCGAGTATTTGCTGGGATTCCTAAATTTTTGCCTCAACCTCCCGCGAAGAATAATTTGAACCGGTTGGATTTTTCCAGGTGGCTCGTTAGTAATAAGCATCCATTAACGGCACGTGTCACCGTGAACTATTTGTGGCAGCATTTCTTTGGTACAGGAATTGTAGCAACGCCTGCTGATTTTGGATCCAAGGGTGAAGTTCCAAGTTCTCCGGAACTTCTGGATTGGCTAGCCGTTGAATTCATGCAGAAGGGCTGGAACTATAAGCACATGGTCCGTTTAATTGTGAGTTCAGGTACTTATCAGCAGAAATCTGTTGGCCTTTCTGATTCACGTTCAGTTTTCGGATTAATGCCGAGAATGAGATTGCCCGCCGAACAAATAAGGGATCAATTTCTTTCAGCTTCTGATTTATTGGATGCACAGATCGGAGGTCCTTCGGTCTTTCCGTTGCAGCCTGATGGTTTTTATGAGGAAAGGGGTCAGAACACGGCCGGGAATTCAAACTTTACATGGAAAGTTTCAGGGCCGGAAAATAGGTACAGAAAATCGATGTATGTTTACTGGAAGAGGATGGCGCTACATCCTTCATTTGCAGCCTTTGATGCACCGACTAGACAGGTATGCGTTGCTAAACGATCCATTTCCAACACTCCTCAACAGGCCCTAGTTACTCTTAATGATCCGATGTTTGACGAATGTTCGAAGGCTCTTTCGGAAAGGCTAAGTGGTTTTGGTAAAGACAAGACTGATGAGGGTCTTGACTATGCTTTTATGAAGTGCCTTGGGCGAATTCCCAACAATGAAGAGAGGACCAGGTTTCAAGACTTATTAAAAAGTGATGGTTGGTACTCAGTTTGTGTAGTGCTTCTTAATCTTGATGAGGCGCTGACCCGAGAATGATGCAATTACCGATTGAAATAACAAGAAGAAAATTTCTTGGGCGTTCCCCCATAGGAATCGGATCTCTTGCGTTGGGATCTCTCATCGGAAGAGGAGCGACGGAAAGTAGCTTTCAGCATATAGCCCCCCGAGCAAAGAGAGTCATTTATCTATTTATGTCAGGTGGTCCATCTCACGTTGATACTTTTGATCCAAAGCCCACGCTCACCGAGAGGGATGGTCAGAAAGTACCTCAAGAGATCATTAAAAATCATGAGTTTGCTATGATAAAGGAGGCTCAGCCCTTGCTCAAAGGGTCTGATTGGAAATTTCATAAGAAGGGTCAGAGCGGGATTGAGGTTTCTGATCTTTTTCCCAAGGTAGGTGAAATAATTGATAATGTATCAGTCATTCGATCCGTTTATTCGGATACTTTTAATCACGATCCGGCTGTAATGTTTATGAATACCGGCAGTGTGCGGTTTGGTAGGCCATCGATTGGAGCTTGGCTCTCTTATGGTTTGGGAAATGAGAACAAGGACTTACCTGCATTCGTTGTTCTGGCTTCAGGAAAAAACAGACAACCGCTTCTGGACAGTTATTGGGGTTCAGGGTTCCTGCCTGCGGAACATCAGGGGGTCCAGTTCAGAACTGGTGGAGATCCTGTTCTCTTTGTCAGAAATCCTGAAGGGGTCAGTCGTGAACAGCGGCGCCGTCAATTGGATCTAATTAAATGGATGAATTCCCGTCGTCACGAGAGCGTTGGAGACCCTGAGATAACGGCCAGAATTTCGCAATATGAACTGGCTTACCGCATGCAAATGTCCGTCCCTGAATTAACGGACCTTTCAACAGAGCCTGAATATGTGCAAGAATCATATGGATCAGAGCCTGGAGTAGTTTCCTTTGCTAATAATTGTCTTTTGGCTCGTAGACTTGCAGAGCGAGGAGTCCGTTTCATACAGCTGTATGACAAGGGCTGGGACTCACATGGGCAAATTGTAAGTGACCATTCTGAGCAGTGTAAAAAAGTTGATCAACCCATCGCTGCTCTCATCAAGGACCTCAAACAACGTGGAATGCTTGATGATACATTGGTTATCTGGGGGGGTGAGTTTGGTAGGACTCCAATGTCACAAGGTTCTGGGAACGGTTATGGAAGGGATCACCACCCTCATGGTTTTAGTATGTGGATGGCGGGTGGAGGAATTAGGCCGGGTCATGTTCATGGTGCCACTGATGAGTTCGGTTATTTTGCGGCTAAGGATCGGGTCCATGTGCATGACCTAAATGCCACTATTCTTCATTGCCTTGGCATTGACCATGAATCTTTAACTTTTAATCATCAGGGAAGGAATTTCAGACTCACTGATGAATTTGGAAAAGTTGTAGATAACATACTTTCTTAACGTAATGTTAGTTAAAGAGAATGAATGATAAGGGAACTGTCGACTTTTGTTGTAAAATATTCGGATTTATTTTTGAACTCACTGGTCTAGGGACGTCCTTGCGAGTCTTGATATTCCTGCTTGGGGTCGGGGCCGGATGGGCCCAAGAGCAACCGATGATCCGCATCGTAGAGATCGAGCATACCGGCTCCCAACTCATAGTCACTGTGGAGAGCTTTGCAGGGGAACCCCTATCCTACACTTTGCAACGGTCCCCGAACCTGTCACTTGGATCCTGGCTCGACCAAGATCATGCCATTCTGTCTGTCCTGAATCCTTCCCGAGTTATCCTGACTTTGCCCCTCGATGACGAGAGCGCCGGATTTATCCGCGTGGTGGCCAGCTCTGTGTCATCGCCTGTGGCGGTGGTGATTAATGAGGTCATGAGTAATAACGAAACAACCGTGGCAGACGGTGATGGAGATTTTCCAGATTGGATTGAACTCTACAATGCAAGCGACACTGCTGCAGAGTTGACTGGGTATCAGCTTAGCGACAACGACGCCAACTTGAGTGAGTGGGGGTTTCCTGCTGGAACAATT
>JABGYE010000179.1:0-12689 GCA_018675395.1 Akkermansiaceae bacterium | reverse complement strand
TACCAGAGTCGCCATAATGGGGCATTCGAAGATGGGTAAGACGACTCTCTGGACTGCTGCTCAGGACGAGCGTTTTGCTTTGGCAATATCAGCACAATCAGGTTGTGCTGGGGCTGCCTTATGGCGAAGAAAATCAGGTGAAACTCTAAAAAAAATGGTCACTCGGTTCCCTTATTGGCTCTGTAGAAATGCTTGGAAATTTGTAGACCAAGAGGATGATCTTCCTGTCGATCAACACATGCTCATAGCTTGCATTGCACCCAGACCCGTATACATCCATAGCGGAGTCAAAGACACCTGGGCCGATGGTCGGGGAGAATATCTATCAGCTTATCATGCGAGCAAAGTCTATGAACTTTTCGGCAAAGAAGCGCTCAAGTCTGAAGAATCACCCGCTGTAGGAAAAGCAATCATTGAAAGCCATGTAGGATATCACATAAGAGAAGGCGGGCATTCGATCGAAAGCTTTGACTGGAAAAGGTTCATGGATTTTGCTGATCATCACTTAAAATCAAAATAATCCCGTAAATTGGTGCTAAGAATTAAGACACTATCAACCGTAATATTTTTTTGGGTACTGCTCCTTGCAACGGAAGCGGATTGGCCCAAGTTCCGTGGTTCAACTGGACAAGGGATATGGGAATGCCCTGGGCTACCTCTTAAAATAGATAATCCCAAGAAAGTATGGGAGCATCAAATCAATGGTGGATACAGTGGCATCACCATTAAAGGTGGAAAAGTTTATACAATGGATCGTCCAGAAAATAAAAATCTGGAAAGAATCCTCTGTTTTGAAGAGAAGAGCGGCGAACTGATTTGGGAACATCAATATGAAGCCAATTATAAGGGTCTGAGCTATGACATTGGACCGAGAGCATCCGTCACAATCTTCGATGGTAAAGCTTTCACTTTTGGTGCAGTCGGTCACATGCACTGCCTAAACATGAATAATGGAAAAGTAATATGGGCAAAAGATAGTAGAGAGTCCTTTGGTGCGAAGCGCCCGATCTGGGGATTTGCTTCTTCACCCGCGCCATGGAATAAATCTATTATTTATCAAATAGGTAGCAGCAGTGGTGGCTACATTGCTTTGGATCCTGATACCGGATCCAAGTTATGGTCAGGTTCTGATGATCCTGCAGGTTATGCCATGCCTGCATTCATAAAGCATGAAGGAAATGAAATTATGCTTGCGTGGACACCTGAAAATATCCGAGGCATGTCGCCAAAGAATGGTGAAGTTCTGTGGTCTTTTCCTTATAAAATAAAATACGGAGTCTCTATAGCGATGCCAATCTACCATGACAATGTAATTCTGGTATGCGGGTACTGGCACGGTTCAAGGGCCCTCCAATTAGGTGAGGATGGCAGAAGTGTTAAGCTTTTATGGGAAGATCAGGAAAATATCCGTGGACTCATGGCGCAACCTCTTCAGAAAGATGGTTTAGTTTATTTACTGGATAGAACGAACGGTCTTTGCTGCTTTGAAATTAAAACTGGAAAAAAGCACTGGGATGATTCTAAAAATCACACAGTAACACCGTCAGGACGAAACCCCCAAGCGACTCTGGTCTGGGCCCATGATGGCAAGCGTAAGAATCGTGCATTAATACTCAACGCCAATGGCGAACTTCTATCCGTAACACTGAGCAAGGAAGGTTTTGAGATTCACTCAAGATCACAAATAACCGGGAAGACCTGGGCCCATCCTGCCTATAATAAAGGGCACATATTTGCTCGAACAGATAAGAAGATTGTTTGCTGGGAACTGAATCCGCGACATTAACAATCGACTCAAAATGACATACAGGAAAATAATCCTCAGACAGTTCCATTCCCTCTTTTTATTCTTACTAATTTCCAGCGCTCAGGCCAAGCGACCCAATATCGTTGTTATTCTAACTGATGATCAGGGATGGGGGGACCTAAGCCTTAACGGAAATGAAGACCTTTTCACTCCCAACATTGATTCCTTAGCTCATGACGGAGCACGATTCGATCGTTTCTTTGTTTGCCCAGTATGTTCACCCACTCGCGCAGAATTCTTAACAGGAAGATACCACGTAAGGGGAGGCGTTTATAGTACCTCGACCGGAGGTGAACGCTTGGATCTGGATGAACTCACCATTGCAGACACATTCAAATCAGCAGGTTATTCGACGGGCGCATTTGGCAAATGGCATAATGGAATGCAATACCCTTATCATCCTAACGGTCGTGGGTTTGATGAATTTTATGGATTCTGCTCCGGGCACTGGGGAGATTATTTCGGTCCTCCTCTCGAACACAATGGCCAGATAGTAAAAGGTGAAGGGTTTTGTATTGACGACTTCACGAATAAGGCCATGGCCTTCATGGATAGTTCTATCAAGGAAGGAAAGCCGTTCTTTGCTTATATTCCCTATAACACTCCTCACTCTCCGATGCAGGTCCCCGACAAGTGGTGGAATAAGTTCAAGGACAAGGAAATAAAACTCCATAACCGAGACCCCAGAAGAGAAAATATGCCTCACTTACGTTGCGCTTTGGCCATGTGTGAAAACATTGATTGGAACGTTGGGAGGATCCTTAATAAAATTGAGGACCTAGGAATAACTAATGACACTATCGTAGTATTTTTCCATGATAATGGTCCAAATGGCGTGCGCTGGAACGATGGGATGAAAGGCCGTAAAGGTTCGACAGATGAAGGCGGAGTACGCTCTCCGTTACTGATCCGGTGGCCAGGCCATATCCCAAAAGGAAAATTCATTAAACCCATTGCCTCTGCATTGGATTTACTTCCTACGTTAGCAGATTGTGCAAGCATCCCAGTGACCAGTAAAAAAACTTTGGACGGAAGGACCTTGAAGCCTCTCTTGGTACAGGAAAAAAATTCTTGGGAAGAGAGGACCTTGATTAATTACTGGAAAGGTAAGGTCAGTGCAAGGACTCAACGATTCCGACTCGATCACCAGAGAAAACTGTTTGATCTTATCAAGGACCCAGGACAACGGATCGATGTGAGCCGCACCCAATCCGAAGTAGCCAAACAGCTACTCAAGGAAGTCACCGAATGGGAAGAAAATGTACTTTCCGAATTGGTTAAAGATACCCGACCCTTCATTATCGGGCACCCAGACTATCTCTGGACTCAAATCCCTGCCCGGGACGGAGTGGCTCATGGTGGTATAAAGCGCTCAGGACGCGCTCCTAATTGTTCTTATTTTATGAATTGGAAACGTACCGAAGATAAAATTATCTGGGACTGTGAGGTAGGATCCACGGGCACTTATGAAATTTCAATACATTATGCACTTCCAAAAGGAGATGAAGGTACAGTCTTCGAACTGAGTCACAATCAATCCAAGATCCAATACACAATTACCGAACCTCACGAAGTACAAAACCGGGGCCACGAGAATGACCGCGTCACGCGTCGAGAATCTTATGTAAAAGATTTTAAGGAAGTAAAAATAGGGGAAATGAAATTAAATAAAGGGAAAGGAGAACTTACTCTGCGTGCCTTGGAGATTCCAGGAGACACATCAATTGAATTCCGCCTAATGATGCTCAAGCGAATTCAATGAATATGACCTAAAGCCATTCTTCCCTATCTTCCTTGCCAATATAAACATCCGCTTCCGGATGACCCTTTACCTTCATCGCTTGCCCGTCCCACTGAATTTCTTTCTGCATCTTTAAGGCCACGATTCCGGAAAGGCCAATTTCCGTGAGGTGTCCTCCATGCTCAAAACTAGCAAAGGTTTTTCCTTTTCCTTTGCAAGCATCGACCCACTCATGCATGTGCCCCCTTGATCTAGGAATAGTTTTGGGAACGATTTTTGCAGCATCATGATTCCCTTCACCAATGTACTTCTCTTCTCCGTTCATCTTTATGTAGCACTGAGAGTTCCATAGTCCTGAAGAAAGCATTCCTTTATCACCAATAAAAATACAACCTACCCTAGGCAAGCTACCGAAAGTTTTGACAGCGGCCTCTACAGCATAATTAGGCGGAACATCTTTTCCGCCACCAGTATAAATATTTAATGCGACATCATGGGAGCGCTCCTTATTTTTGGAAAAGTGATACTTGACTGAGCATGACTTCGCAAAGGTTTCAGTGCCCAATCCTTCACCAGTGAAAGAAATCTTGGAAGGATAATCCAAACTCAGCGATCTAAGGGCTAAGTTAAATGAGTGGCAGCAGAAATCGCCTATAAAGCCGTTACCAAAATCATACCATCCACGCCACTTAGCCGGATGGTAGATGCTTTCTTTGAAAGGCCGCACAGGTGCCGTTCCACACCAGAAATCCCAGTTCAGTTCTTTTGGCACTGGATCTGAACCCGCAGGCCGCAGACCACCACTTGGCCAATTGTGCTTTGGATGCCAAACATGAATCTCACGAATAGGACCAAAAACATCAGCCGCAATTAATTCCATGCTACGACGTAAATTAGAAGATGCGCTGCCCTGATTGCCAGTCTGAGTTGCGACCTTGGAAGTCTTAGTAAGTTCTCTAAGTTCTCTAGCTTCTTTAATTGTATGAGTCAGTGGCTTCTCGCAATAAACATGTTTCCCCGCCTTCATAGCTGCCCTGCAGATCGGAGCATGCCAATGGTCAGGCGTTGCTATTACGACTGCATCGACTGATTTTTCCTTCTCTATCAATTCTCTGTAATCCTCATATTCCTTTACCTTGTTAACCTTATTTCCATGCCGGTTCTTGGAGTTTTCAATCTGCCTCTTATCCACATCACAAAAAGCGGCAACGTGCTGTCCCTGATTAAGTATATTCGCAACATGGCCCTGAATCTGCCCACCCATCCCGATAAAAGCCACTGACAGTTTATCCAAAGTCTTAGTCTCCTTACCATATAAGGTTCCAGAACGAAGAATGTTGAGTGATGTGCCTGCTCCTGAAGCAGCCAACAATGCACGTCGAGTCAAAATCTTTTTAGCCATTCCCTACATTATCACGAACAGGCGCACAGTGTCTTGTTAATTCGAACACTCTAGTGATTAATGCATTTCAACATCACAACTTCCTAGGCCACCCCGATAATAATTGAACTGCACATTTGGATGATCCGCCAGCAATGACATCGGAACAGCAGTATCAGCAATTCCCTTAGAAATCATTAAAGCTGTCAACCGCTGACCAAACGGATTATCATGAGTGCCTGCTTGCCAGATTGAAACCTTATCTGATTTCCATGTTTGAACTGGGCCGACCGTGATCGCCCTCTCAGGAACTAGAGTGATATTGCCGCCGCCTGAGGTCCTAGCATTCTGCGCCAAGGTGATGGGATGCAGTTCCACGACTCGTGTTGAGAGTTTCCGGTATTGATCCGGTGATGGAGGAGATTCCTTATATTCTCCTTCACGGCGCGGAGGATCGTTAAAAGCCCAATGCTTAATATCACCCTGCCCCCCCTGCATCAGCGCGCAACGGACCCCTTCCCATGAATTGATGTAATCCTTAGTATCCGCAGCAGGAAAATGCATATTTGACTCAGGCATTTGCAGATCCTCGGAAATGCGATCAAAGCACAACTCCCTATCAGCTCTTTCAAAGGAAAGAGGATGTGAAATTGCTACTTCCTTCCCATCCTCACCTAACCATTCATCCATTCCCCAAAAATGTGCCGCGGAAAGATCCACTCTGAGCTCATTCACGAGCCTTGCAACGAGCGGCAATTGTTCTGTAGGGCCTATAGGACCACATATGCCCACTGGGTTATCAAGGGTAGAGGATTGCCAAGCACTAATGTATTCAAGAGCTTCGGCCAAATAAAAATCTTCCAAAGTGTCATACATGACTACCTTGAAACCTGGGCGCGACAGTTGCTCCAAGTCTTCCATACTTAATGAGGCAACATCACGAATTAAATCATCATCAAGTGTAGTGTAGTCCCACCATCCAGGGGCTATTGTGCTTAGTTTTCTGGCCATCTAAGGTCTAATTATCCAAGTTATATTCCGGGTTTAAATAATACAGTTCTCCGAGAGCTTCTGAAAGCGGATCCTCTTCATTTTGGCTGAAACCAAGATGAGATCTTCTCCTCCAACCCTCAGCATAATCAAATTTGCCTGACATTTCTCCGAGCTCACCGGACATATCCTCCATAGACATGAGATAAGAATTCATTCCCTGACTAGATTCGAGCCAAGAATGCTGGCTCTTATGCTCTGCGAGAGCAACTCTTTTACTATCCATGACTGACGAAATATCAACGTACGCTTCAGGAATTACTTTCTTTCTCAGCCCACCTCTCAATCCATGAGGCATGGCATGATATACGCTAGTCTGATGTCCATCAAGATGACTCGTTGGAGGATCAGTAATAAAGTTAGGCATACCATGAGTGAAAGCTGCAGTGACGGCTAAACGGGACGTTTCCATATGATCTACCATGTAATCTTCAGGAGAATGTGTAAGGACAATATGTGGCGCCGCGGACCGAATCACTGAGGACAAGCGCCGGAGCAGATCCACGGAATAGACGATCTCCAGATCATCACATAGGGGAGGGTAATACTTAGCGCCTAAATATGCTGCCGCGCGTTGGGCCTCATCCTGGCGAACTTGCCGAGTCTCTTCAGCATCCATTTCTAATGAACCACAATTTCCACTGGCAATGGTAACATAATGGAGACTCCATCCGCGAGCAGCCAATTGAAGCATCGTACCCGCAAAGAGAAACTCAATATCGTCCGGGTGGGCGACTATTGCGATTGCATTTTTAGTCACCATTAATTTCTGAAATTTTCACAGGCCTTCCAAGCTCAGCTGATCTGTCAGCGGCAAAAACAACTTCAAAGCTCTTATAAGCTTCATTGATTGAGGTCAGTGGCATTTCCTCTCCCTTAGCCATCGAATCAAAGAATGCCTGGAACTGAGTCGTGTAAGGATGGTCACTCACATCACCAGAATCCAACATTTTCATTGATAATGAACTCCAAGACCCTTTGTCAGTGGAGAGCTTTTCAGAATGAAACTTATTGTCTAGCAAGCTCCCCTCTGAACCGACAAGATGAGTATGAAAGTAATAAGGTTGGAGGCAATCAATGCATGAGGTTGCTTTGCCTACACGCCCATCAGTGAACTTCATTATAGTGGTCGTAGTCGTGGGATATTCGTAATCAGAAAAAGTAGGGCTCGCTGAAACCGCAGCATATGAACTCACTTCCTCAACATCACCTCCCATACAAAGGAGCAACGCGTCGAGTGCATGACACCCGGCCGAAAGCAAACTACTTCCTCCGTGTTCCTTTCCGGTATTCCAACGAAATTGTCCATACCATGGTCCAATGCCATGATAATAATCCACTTCACCATAGTGAATTTCGCCCAGCAACCCATCATCAATGACTGACTTAGTAGCAAGGAACTGACTTGAATATCGACACTCAAAACATACACAAGTCCGAACATTCGCTTCCTCAACAACTGAACGAATTTCGGAACAGTCCTCAATGGACAATGCGAGTGGCTTTTCAAGGATAAGATGCTTTCCTGCTCTCGCCGCAGCAATCGCATGTTCCTTGTGCTGGCCTGGATAACTGCAAATAGAAATCACTTCTATGTCATCTGATGAGAGCATTTCTGCAAGGTCCTGAAATGCCTTGATAGATGAACCGTGCTTCTTTGAAAGCTCATTCTCATCCTGAGGACGAGAAGAACAAACTGCAGTCACTTCGATCCCATCAATCGCATTGAGGGCATCAATATGAGCTCCTGCGACCCAACCGTATCCAACAATACCAACATTCATGTATTAATTTTACCAAAGCCTGTGGACTTGGAAAAGCCAATAATGAAGATTGATCAGTGCTAGAAAACTCTCAATTAGATTTCTTTTTTGCTGGCATGAAACTACCGGCCCCTGGTGAAAAATCCCAAGGTTTTGTTTTTTCGCCAAGCCCATCAAGAAATGCACCACTCGAAAAAGCCATGAAAAAATTATTATCACCAGGCTTATGGCGAGTCTTCGCGTAAAGTTTCTTCATTGTCCCTAGGACTGGCTTTGCCTTTGGTCCCAATAATTCAATTGCACGGCAAGCTTGCAAAGCGACTGCCCAATCAGGATGCTCAAGATCTTTCACTAATCGATTAAGAGCCGCTTCTCTTTTTTCAGGAAAAAACGCCAACCATCCGGCAATCTCAATCCGGACAGAGGGTGCAACGTCCTGAATCCATTCAAATGCGCTTTGTTGGATGCTCTTTTCACCAAAGAACCCATTCCTAAGAGAAACTGCAGCCCAATACCTCTCATTAACATTCCCTTTTTTAAGAAGTTCAAGAAGTTCCTTAGAATCAGAAGTGCCTACTTTATCAGCGGCTGCCCATGCCCTCTCGAGGTCAGGAGAATGGTCCGTCTTACCAATAACAATGTCTCTCATTGGGCTACCTTCGTTCTTTACCCAACGACGCATTTCACTTTCAGGCAAAGCACCTAAGTCTCCGACTGCATTGCGGTGTTCAACTAAGCCTAACCGTAATCTCTGTAATGCTTTCTTGGCCTCATCTGACAACTTTCCAGAAATCAAATTGCGGGTATTGTCAGGATCATTTTCACAATTATAAAGTTCTTCAGTTGCCCTTGTGGGGCCGGCATAGTGCCTCTGAGCGACACTAGATGAATTAGGATCCTCTCGGAAAACTCGGGAAATTTCATGCCGTATTTCACCAAGATCGGAAAATACTGACGGCTGGTTCCAGGAAAGATGGGGATGATAATTACGTATGTATAACCATCTCTTATTTCGTACTGATCTGGAACAATCAAATACTTCATCGACCCTGTCTCTATTACCAAAAACAAATTTCCTTTTCTGGCTAGAGCCAACACCTATGAAAGGAATTCCTTGCATATATTTTGGTGATTTGAGACCAACTAATCCAAGAACTGAGGGTGGAAAATCAACAAAACTCACCAATTGATCCGTCGCGGAACCGGGAGCAGTTGGACGAAGATGTTTCCATTTCTCAGGAACATGTATAAGCATGGCAACTTTCATCCCACTATCATGCAATAGCCTTTTATGCCGCGGCATTCCGGAACCATGGTCAGAGAAGAAAAAAACAATAGTATTATCAGCCAACCCATCCTCATGCAATTGGCTCATAATCTCACCGACACGCTGATCCATGGCCGTGACACAATCATAGTATCGGCTAATGGTTTTTCTTATTAGAGGCGTGTCAGGGTAATAGTCAGGGACCGGGGCCTTCTTAGAATCATGAATTTCAGAAGCCGACAATTTGGATTGAACATGTTTTTTAAAGACAGAATAGGGCCAGACCATTGAGCGGGACTGGTGGCTGGTCATGATATTAAAGACAGAGAAGAACGGCTGTCCCTGACTTCGATTCGGGTTGCGCCAGTGAGCCTTAGGGCTCGATTCATCCCATGATTCTTTGATCAGACGTGCGGCATCACTATTATTATAATCTGTTTTAACATTATTAGTTGTATAATAACCTGATTTCCTCATGTAAGCCGGGAAGCCCTTGACCCCCGTCGGCAAAGGAAAACCGGACCTCATCTGATGGGTCCCAGTCGAGACATTGTGCATTCCAGTGATTAGGACCGACCTTGAAGGAGAACAGACAGGAGAAGCGGCAAAAGCATTGGAGTATCTTGTCGAAGATTTGGCCAACTGATCAATGTTAGGGGTGATCGCATATTTATCTCCATAACAACCCAGAGTCGGGCTCATATCTTCAGCCGTGATCCATAAAATATTGGGTCTTTTCTGAATTTCTTGCGTCACTTTTTTATTAGAGATTTTACGGGCCCTGATATTCCTGAAACGAACGGTCCCTCCTTTCCCATGATGCTGTATACCAAAATAACCCTTTAATATCTTTCCATGCTTAATATCTGATACGGGCTTTCCATTCAGCCATGTTTGGATCTTCTCTCCGACAGCCTTCACTCTGAAGTGATTCCAATCATCTTTCTTAAAATTACCACGAATTCTTTCAGCAAACTCTTTGGTCTGGCCTTTTCCTGGATAGATCCAACCACCATTGCCGATCCCATAAACTCCGCCTGGTTTTTGTCGATCAATCTCACACTGGTATCCTTTAGGACGACCCTGACTACCAATGCATCGGAAAGCTAATCCGGAATTAAATCCCTCTTCCTTTGGCATAAGCACTTCAATCTCTGCCTCAAAATCACTCATCTGAATCTCAGTAGTGACCCAACAATTTGTCTTCGATAGCAAATGAATCTCGCCTCCCTTAGCATCAAAAGAAATGACCTCAGATCTCGGCTTCCAACCCTCAGTAGTCTTACCATCAAAAAGCTCAATCCACTCTGCACTGGCCCTGAAAACCATCATCAGAGAAAACGTGAAAATACAAAACAGTCTTAAGTAGGTCATAATAGTAAATATTAGTTTCGGCTCGTTGAAAATGAAATCAGAGACTTCCTAATCATAAATTAAGGGACCCTATTTTCGGTCCCGAGCAAGTCATTCAGTGCTCGGTTCGCAACTCTTAGAATATATTTATTAGGTTGTCTGGTACTTAGGCCCTCCTTTAGGTCCTTGACCATTTTCCGAGCCGATTCCTCCATCTCGTCAATGACAATGGTCGCCGCGAGCCTTCCCCACTGATGCTCAGACCGAAGCTCTTCTTTTAAAACTTCAAGTGCTGCATCCGTATTACCTAGGCGGGCCACTGCCCGAGCAGCAGCGATTCGTACACTAGGGGATTGATCCTTCATTGCCTTCATCGACAATTCTAACGCTTTTCCCTTAGCAGCTTTTCCTATATTACCAATGCCAGTCAATGCCCAATACCGTATGGCAGGATCCTCATCTGAGATGGCACCCATCAGTTCTCCAAGAGCCGAGGGCCCTTCTGATGCTTGTGTAGCAATTGATACTAATCGTTGAATCTGACCCCTGTCAGATGATTCCTCATTCATAATTTCAAATCTAGAACCTGCCTTCTTCTCTCTAATTTCGATCTCCGCCTCAGGAATGAGACCAATGTCACCTATTTCAGATTGCCATTGCGCCAAATGAACACGCATTTTTTTCAAAAGTGCTGAGTGCTCAGGATTGTCTGCCAAGTTACGAATCTCATGAGGATCACTTTTGAAATCATAAAGTTCTTCGACGGGCTTCTTGCTAGTTGAAAAAATCTTGCCTATTTCAGTCAGAGATCCATCCTCCTCTGCTCTCCTTATCTCACGCATGGTCGCTCCTTTTTCCGGTGTATTCATGTACTGATAGTAGGGCTTCAGAGGCTCAAAGTTCCGGATGTATCGATAGCGCCCATCAAAAATAGAGCGGATAATATCGTACCTTTCATCCATTCTATCTCTGGCCCCAAAAACAAAACGGCGAGGAGTGGATAATTTCTGACCCAAAAATGCTCTGCCTTGTAATTTTTCAGGAACTTCAATCCCAGCCAGGTTCAATACCGTAGGCCCCAGGTCAAGTGAACTCACCAATTGCGCATCTACTTTTCCCCCCTCCTTGCCAGGTACACGAACGATCAGAGGAATGTGCGTTCCGGAACCATAAAGCCAACGCTTTGCACGAGGCAAGCCCACACCATGGTCAGCCCAAAAAAATATGATTGTTTCCTCGTAAAGCCCAGCATCTTTAATTTCTTTGATAAGAGATCCTGCCCAAGAATCCATCGCTGTGATCAGTTCATAATTCCTTTTCCAGTCCTCTCGGACCACAGAAGTGTCCGGATAATACGGGGGCAAAGTATCTAACTTGGACGGATCCTGCCTCTGTTCAGGTTTAAGATTACTCGTGACAGCCTTGTACTTACCTTCGGAAGCGATTCCACTCTCGTGACATCCAGTATAATTAAATACCGCAAAGAACGGCTGACCTTTCTTTCGATTCTTCCAGTGAGCCTTTGAGCCACTCTGGTCCCATATTTCTCTAGTCGATGGTCTTAAAAACTGATAATCCGTTTTGGAGTTATTAGTACAATAATACCCGGAGCCCCTAAGAAGAATTGGAAAAGGTTTGAGCCAGGAAGGCAGGACCGCATTACATCTCATATGATGGGTACCAATACTGTTCTGATACATGCCAGTTATGATTCCACTGCGGCAAGGCGCACAAACTCCTGCAGTCGTATAAGCGTTAGTGAACCGTATCCCTTCGGAAGACAATTGATCAATGTTGGGCGTAATCGCATGCTGATCACCATAGCAACCAAAATGAGGGCCAATGTCCTCTGCGGAAATCCAAAGTATGTTTGGTTTAGCACATACTTGCAGCACTGAAAACAGTGGAAATAAAGCACCTAATAAAAATATCTTCTTAATCATCGGGCAAATTCATTCGTAATTGGTTTTTAGGATAAGAAAGGTTAGAGATCATTTAAATATGAATACCTAGTCTTCTTCAAGGATCAGATTACAATTAATGAAAATAGGCATCCAAAGAAATAAATTGGGCAAAAAATAATTTTATGAAGCAGATCCACTCATATTTAATCTCCGTTTAATATAGTTGCTAACTAATATTTCATTGAAAAAGAAGAAAACCATAATGTGGTTCAGGCTGGACCTGAGACTCAAAGATAATCCGGCACTGACCGCGGCCTGTGAGCGGGGTGACGTTATTCCTGTTTATATATATGACACTTTTAATGGAGAAAAACATGGCCCTGGCAGTGCAACTCGTTGGTGGCTACACCAATCGCTCCTTTC
>JABGYE010000079.1:0-3432 GCA_018675395.1 Akkermansiaceae bacterium | reverse complement strand
TGTCAGGAATTGTGATGCGCGTCAGGCTACGGCAGTCACGGAAGGCATTCGTTCCGATACTAGTAACAGGCTTACCTCCCACTTTATCAGGAATGACAGCTTCCTTGATATTCGAGTTATTTTTATCCTTCCAACTCGTTATAGCAATCGAATCCCCATTAACCGCATATTCAAAGGGAAGAGCACTAAGCGAAGTAATTAAGATAAAATAAAATCCTAAAAGGTTGAGGAAAACTTTCATGAAATTCATAGAATGCAGATAAATACTATAGATCGTAGATAAAAAAACAAATATATTAAGTCTCTGGCACATATCGCGATTTCGATGACGCTAAATAGTTAAATGCCTGAAACGGAGCCAATCCCAGACATCAAGGACATCATTCCTCCTCCCGAAATCGCTGACCCTGACAGCGGCGTCATCATCATCATCTGCGCATCATTAGCTAGTCTCCTCATTCTCTCGACACTTATTTTATTTTGGATCAAGTCACGAAAGAAAAACGCTCAGTCAGAGCCAATCGATCCACGCAAAGCCGCGCTCGATTATCTGCACGCCCTAAAACAGCGTTACGTTGACCTTTCAGCACATGAAGTGGCCCAAGAAACAGTGACGGGCCTTCGACTTATAATTGCTCACAATTTCGGTCAAAAGAGCCTCAATTTGACTCCAGAGGAGTTTTTTACCATTTATAAGGAAAAAATAATGCAAATGTTTAGTAATGAGGACAAAGAAAGACTTTTGTTTATATTACATGGATGTGATCGCCTGAGATTTGCACCTGAAAAAGAGGATCCATCAGAAAGACTCCCACTCATTGAAAAAACCATCCATTTCGTGAGGCACATCCCCAATGAGCCTCTAGTCTCCTCAACTAATAATGCCAATTCCCCTACTGCCTGAATTTCAGTTCGCAGAACCTCACCTGCTCGGACTTTTGGCCCTGCCGATTATCCTAATGCTTGTGCGAGGGAATCGGAACCGCCCGGCATCTATTGATTTTCCTTCGGTCGTACATTTCGGCAATGCACTGAAAAAGCAAAATAAAGGCTTTTTCTCACTCAGTTCAGCTATTCTACCGCTTGCCATAGCTTCAGGAATCGTGGGCCTTGCTAGGCCTCAAAAAATCACTCATTCTGAAGTCATTGAGGGTGAAGGGGTTGAAATTTCAGTAGCTATTGATGTTTCTGGATCAATGAGAGAAAGAGACTTCGTTGTCGACAGGAGGCGCGTGGACAGACTCTCAGCTGCAAAGACAGTCGTAAAAGAATTCATCCGAGGAAGGACCTATGACCGTATCGGCGTCATTGTTTTCTCTGGCAGGCCCCATACCATGGGCCCATTAACAATGAATCATGAATGGTTACAGGAAATGATCGACAGAGAAATCCACTTCAGGCGCTTTGATAATGTCATTGAGGGAGGCACAGCAATCGGTACCGCCATAGCTGCCTCAGCAAAGAGACTCTCTGAAAGGGAGGCCAAGAGCAAGGTAGTCGTACTCTTAACGGACGGAGTCCAAAGCGTCCCGGGGCTCACGCCTGAAGACGCTGCCAAATTATCCGCAACACTTGGGATCAAAGTATATCCGATCGCAATCGGAAGGCCCGGCCAGCCCGGATCTGAAGAGGAAACCTTTGACCTTCCGACCCTCAGAAAAGTTGCATCAATTACTGGAGCTAAAGCCTTCCTGGGAAAAGACACCGAAGCGCTAAAACAAATCTTTGACGAAATTAATGAGCTTGAAAAGAGTGACATCGAGCACCGTCAAATAGTACGGAAAAAAGAATATTATCAATGGCCCACTCTTGCAGCCGCTTCACTACTTCTACTCGGCATCACCTGGAGAAGAACCGCTCCTGATTAAAATAATAATAATGACATTCGCTGATCCAGTTTGGTTTTGGGGATTAACGGTAATAGCGCCGATAATCTTGATGCAATCCCATGCCATCGTATCAAAGCGTGACCGTTCATCAGCATTTGTAGCTGAAGACCTTAGAAATCAGCTCATACACGGAACCTCAAGAAAGGCACGCGCGGCCCGTTTAACTATACTTTGCTTCGCGTATGCATTAATCATCACGGCAATCGCTCGTCCGCAATGGGGCTCTGAAGAAGAACCCAGTTATAGTAAGGGCCGAACAGTAATGTTGGCTATTGATGCTTCCCGAAGTATGCTAGCCCAGGACCTGACTCCAAACAGGTTAGATCGAGCCAAGCTTGCCGCTTATGACCTCATCGAAGCGTTACCCGAAGATCTCATTGGTTTGATGGCATTTTCAGGAAGCGCATCAGTAATGGTCCCCATCACCCCGGACAGAGAGGCTCTCCGCGAATCAATCAACCAGCTCGATACTTATGCTGTGGCTAAGGGCGGAACTAACCTTGCTGAAGCCATCAAACAGGCCAATTCAACACTAAAGGAAAGTGAAGCAGAGAGTCATGCCCTAGTACTATTCACTGACGGCGAGAACCTTGAGGGAAACGCAATTGAAGAAGCCAGTAAAGCTAGTGAAGATGGAACACTAATCATTGCTATCGGAGTCGGCTCAGAACAAGGATCCGTAATTCCAGAACGATCAATTCAGGGACGAAAACAAACTTTTATCCGTGATGAAAACGGAGAGCTGGTAAAATCAAAACTAGATGCGAAGGCCCTTGAAGACATCGCCAAATCGGCCGGAGGAATCTTTCTAAGATTGGACTCAAAATCCCTTAATTCAATGATCATCCAAGAAGCACTAGCTCAACTTGATACTAAAGAAACTGAATTCAGGGCACAAGAAACTCCAACCGAGCGCTTCGTATGGCCTCTGAGCATTGGAATCAGCTTGATTCTTGGGCTATTATTGTCAGGCCTTCTAAAGCAATCCCTCATGAAACCCAGTAAAGTAGTCGCCTTGGTAATTATTCTTATGGCTCTCACAGGTCAATACAAGCAATCCCATGCAGGTATTATTTCAGACTCAAAAGGGTTGTATGACGCAGGGGAGTTCGACAAAGCAATAAAAAGCTATCAATCGGCAATAACTGAAAGCAAATCAACTTCTCAAAAAGCTCAACTTAACCTTGGTTTGGGAGCTTCAGCTTTTTCTGCAAACAATCACGAACTTGCCTTGGACGCTTTCGGTTCAGCTCTTCTGAGCGAGGAGAAATCAGTCCAGGGAATAGCTCACTATAATCTCGGTAACACTCTTTTTAGAAAGGGTGAAGAATTATTAAGTCCGAGCAACGGAGCCGACAAGACTGACACTCCCCCTTCAAAGGAAAGCATAGAAAATGTCATCAAGGATTGGGAAGGAGCGATCGAGCATTACGAATCCGCACTGAGCATAAATTCAAATAATACGAACACTAAACACAACCTTGATGTAGTCAGGAAAAGACTCAAGGAACTAAAGCAGGACGAGCAGGACGAGCAGGACGAG
>JABGYE010000281.1:0-2409 GCA_018675395.1 Akkermansiaceae bacterium | reverse complement strand
TGTTGATATCCGCCATAATGATTGTCATGGCTAAAATTAAACCAAGAGAGAAGGCTTACGAGCAGACGTACACCAATGATGTTGATATTACTCCCTGGAAAGGCGCTAAAGCATGCGGGATAATAATCCTGATCCTTATCGCTTTGATGTACTGGGGAATGTCCTTTTTTGGCGTCTAATTAATAGGCACATCATAATACTCCAACGCCCATTCCCTCATGAAGCGAACGCTTGAGGGGATGATCTTGTATATTATGAGCTGAGGATTGTCTGGGCTGCCAAGATATTTTCTAAGGAGGGCATTGGACTCCCAAATCTCCTGAATTTCGTTTTCATCTTCGAGTATTTCAGCAGTGCCTGCGATTCTTACCTGATCATGATCAGGTGACATGTAGCAGAGTTCGACGCTTGGGTTGGCTTTTATTTGGGCGGTCTTGTCGTAATTTTTGAGATTGGCCACATAGACGGTGAATTCGTCTGTCTTAACTGGGGAGACTGGTCTTAATCTTGGCTTGTCATTCTCTATAGTTGCCAGTTGAGGGAACTTTGCCAGTTTCATGCATTCTTTGGCGATGTCTGGAAGTTTGTCTGAATCGATTGGTTTAGTTTCTGGCATTTTTATTTGTGATGAGTAATAACCTTATTACTCAATTCTTATAGGATAAGTCAATCAATGCGCCTCATTTGGATATTATTTGTTTTAGCAATAGCCTTTACCATTCCTTTCATAGTTTGGGGAGGAACCTTCGAGGAGACCTTCACGGTTGAAGGAGGGGTCACTTGGCTAGAGAGATGGGGGTCTTGGGCTTGGCTCGCTGGTATTATTTTATTGTTGTTGGATTTAGTTCTTCCAATACCTGGAACCGCAGTGATGAGTGCCCTTGGTATGATCTATGGCTCAATAATTGGGGGCTTGATAGGGGCCCTAGGCTCAATTCTTTCCGGGTTACTTGCTTATTCTCTTTGCCGTGCCTTTGGTCTTAAAATTGCGGAAAGGATTGCGGGTGCGTCAGCTCTTGAAAAAAGCAGAACCATATTTGCCAAGACTGGCGGTTGGATTGTGGCCCTATCAAGATGGTTGCCTATAATGCCTGAGGTCGTCTCTTGCATGGCCGGCCTATCAAGAATGCCATTAAGAATCTTCCTTTCGGCATTGGTTGTGGGGTGCTTGCCTCTAGCTTTTACTTTTTCTGTGATTGGTGATACTGGCCGGGAGCATCCGAAGCTAACTCTGGCACTCAGCGTGCTCGCTCCTGCTGTGATATGGCTGGTCGTTAGGCCACTCCTATTGAGAAGTTCGAAAGAAACGTGAGAATATTGTCATCTTTAGACAATTAAAAAGGTTCAGTGCCGCTTGATATAATGAACCAAGACTCGTAATCTCAATTTAATATAGAACTTTAGCTCCTAATAACTGGCTAAGGAATTTAGTTAGAAATAATGAATTTCGTTAAAATTTTCTCTTTTGCATTAATTGTTTTTTGTTTCAAAACTAATGGTTCCTTTGCTGGACCGATTGAGAAGCTCAAAGAGAGGGAAAAGAAAGTTAAGAAGGTTGTTTTAGAGTCAATGTCAACCGTAGTGGCGGTCGTAGGTGATGACCAGCCGGCGACCGGTAGTGGGGTCATTGTGAGTGAAGATGGCTTAATAATGACAGCTGGTCATGTAACGGAAGCTGCAGGGAAGAAGCTTACTATCATTTTTCCTGATGGGCGAAGTGTGAAGGGAGAGTCGCTCGGAGCGAACAGGTCCCGGGACGCTGGTCTTGCAAGGATAACGGATGAGGGGAAATGGCCATTTGCAAAGATAGGTGATTCTAAGAAAGCTCAGCCGGGTGATTGGTTAATAGCTATGGGTCATCCAGGCGGTTATGATTTAAATCGGAGCCCGCCGATTCGGTTGGGTCGTCTCATAAGTAGTGGAACTATGGGAATGCTGAGGACTGATTGCACATTGGTCGGAGGTGATTCGGGAGGTCCTCTTTTCAATCTTGAAGGTGAGGTCATAGGTATTCACTCTTCGATAGGAGGGAGCCTGGCTGAAAATAGGCATGTCCCGTCCTCTGTCTTTAAAACTGGTTGGGATAGAATGCTAGCAGGTGAGATATGGGGAAGCCTTGGAATGATGGCTGCTGGTGTTGATCCTGATAGGCCAATGCTTGGAGTCAGAATGAATGAATCTGACGGTAACGTGGTTGTTGATAAGGTTTATGCAAATTCACCGGCGCAAAGATCTGGACTTAAGAATGGGGACCAGATACTGAGCATTGATGGAGTCAAGGCTGGTCAGATGTCTGACGTAGTTGATAAAGTAGCATCCAGTAAAGTAGGCAATGAAATTGAGTTGCTGGTCAGAAGAGGGAAAGAGGAAAAGACTTTTTCAGTGAGGCTTGTTAGCTGGGAGGATCTT
>JABGYE010000159.1:0-9062 GCA_018675395.1 Akkermansiaceae bacterium | reverse complement strand
TTTGGTTTATTTAAAGCCGGACCATCCTTTTGAGCTTCTTCAAGGACCATCCACCGAATCATCGGGACTGATGACATGTATCGCATTAAAAACAAGGCGACCACTAAAGCTCCGGCAAAAGCGATCAACACATTCATTACTGGACCTCCCAACAAAACACCCAGCGCGGAAAAGTTTACCGATCCGTCCCAATTTAAATTAAGAGGATCGACCATTGAATAAATAAGTGATCCGATGATGCAAAAAACACCCAGTAATCCGAAAACAAGAATCCCAGGAAATACAAAGAGCTCCAGAAGCACTAAAATTAACCCCAGCGTAAACACGCCTATAGCTTCAAAGCCCGCCATGTAGCCAGCTACATTGTGACCAAAAAAGAACAAACCAAAACAAATGAGAGAGAGAAACCCCGGCAACCCAAAGCCAGGAACTTTTAACTCCATATAAGCACCAGCAATACCAAACAGTAAAAGCCAAGGAGCCAACTTGACAATCCAATCACCAACTAACTCAAAACCTAATGGTTTTGCTGTGATTATTTCACCCTTGAGTTTGGCTTTTTGTACAAGGTCCTCTAAGGATGACGCTATATCTGTAGCAAAAACTTTCTTGCCATTAATTACCTGAGTCGCCTCCCAAGCATTGAGAACTAATAAATCATTTTCAGAATCAGGAGTAAATGCATTCTCATAGCTAAGATTTCCTTCACTAGTAATTACTGGAAGCTCAATTGTAAGCTCTGCCTTTGTATCAATAAAAGCCTTAGCAATTGCAGGATCGTGCCCCTTGAGTCGAGCCACATTATCAGCAGTAGAAACAATATCACTCAATACCTTCTTGAGCATAGCCTCAGGAATGTCCTGCCCGTTGCCCATAACTGGCGCAGCAGCGCCGATTGTACTGGGTTCATGCATGTATATATAATCAGTCGCGATTGCTATTAGTGCACCCGCTGACATCGCTTTAGGATTAACGAACGAGTAAGTGGGCAAAGAAAGATTTTGGAGATCTGAAAGCATGATCTCTTCGGTGTACCATGCTATCCCGCCTGGCGTATTGAGATCGAATATAATTGCTGAAGCCTGATCCTCCTCAGCTTTTTTTATGATCCTTTGTATAAATTCAAACTTGGTCTTTCTCACCAATGATTCCATACCAATAGGGATGACAACGATCTTTCCTGCATAACTTTCTACTCGTGTCTCACCAAAACCGCTTAAATCGTCATCCACTATTGATTCAGACCCCTCATTAAATGAACCACCTTCCTTAACTGGGAGCGGTGTCAATTTCTCTTCGATTACAATTCGCGGTGACTTGAGATGGATTATCTCTGCCGACAGCTTTTCCTGACTTAATACCTCTTCAATATTAGAAGCCACACCTCCCTTAATTTCAAGTTCTTCTAAATTAGATTTTTTAATAACTAAATGTTCTCCCGCCCTAGAAAAACGAATGCCATTAACTTTAACTTCTTTGTCTCGGTCACAAACTCCCTTAGACAACTGCGCACGAATGACATCCTCATTAAAAGTTTTTGATACATCTTCAATGATGTCATAGTAGGTCAGATCAGTAAATCGTTGCGGCAACAAATTGAGTCTACCCCTCCAATCTAACCTGTCTGGCTCGCCCCCAACCTCTGTATCGTTGCGAAAATAAATGACACTTGATGACAGAGCCGCTAAAGCTCCAGCCCCCCTAGCCTCCCCATTAATAAAACTTATCGTCTTAACTTTAAATTTGGTGAAATCCTCAATGAACCACCTAACCTCAGAAGCGAGACCGCCAGAACAATTTATGTTAAGGATAATGGCTTGAGGATCAGACTTGCTTAACTTTTCTAGCAAATCTTTGAGGTAGCCCCCTTGATTCAACTCAATGAAGGAATAGTTGTTAATATCTATAACTACAGCTTTCCCATCGAAACTAGATTGGTCTGTTGAAACAGAACCATTAGCAAAAGCGCCAAGATAAAGAGAAAGAAAAAATATTTTGATAAATTTAAATGATTCTCTTTTACAGAAATGACAACGATTCATAATCTCTTGCATTATAGGATGGTCCCAGCCAATAACGATTAGTGCATTTTTAAACATATCAAACATCTTATTAAAGGGAAAACGGGCGTCTTAATGCCTTTAATCAATAAATGCCAATTCCAGAAGAAACAATTCAGCAAATTTTAAGCTCAACTGAAATCGTTGAATTAGTTGAAGGATATTTCCCACTTCAAAAAAAAGGTCAAGACTTTTGGGCCGTCTGCCCATTCCATTCTGAAAAGTCTCCATCATTTAAGGTAAGCCCAACGAGACAGGCCTATTATTGTTTCGGATGTAATGCTAAGGGAAATGCAATTGGTTTTGTAATGAATTATGAAAACCTCGATTTCCCTTCAGCCGTTAGGAGACTTGGATCAATGGCTGGCATTACGGTTCAAGAAGACGAACAAAGCCCTGAGACAAAAAAAGAAATACAATTAAGAAAAGACATCACTAAAATAAACAGGACTGCAGGAGAATGGTTCCATGAGTATCTCATGAAAAGCCTTTCCACTGACGCATCAAATGCGAGGGACTACTTAAAAGAACGCAAAATCACTAATCAAATAGCTAAGAACTGGCAGATTGGTTTTGCTCCAGCAAATAGCACGGAATTTTCAAACTGGGCTCGAGATCAAGGCTTCAGTGGCAGCATCATGAAGGAAAGCGGCCTCATGTCACTCAGAGATGAGCAAGCACCTCAAAAGGGTCTATACGCGAGATTCAGAAACCGAATCATGTTTCCATTAAATAATGACTTTGGAGAAACAATAGCATTTAGCGGACGAACCATGGATGCCAAATCCAAAATCGCCAAGTACGTCAATTCTCCTGAAACGTTAATATTTAAAAAAAGCCATATCTTTTTCGGGCTCGATAAAACAAAGAGAGCCATTGCAAAACAAGAATCAGTAATAATATGTGAAGGGCAAATTGACCTAATCCGATGCTATGAAAATGGAATAGAAAATATAGTAGCCCCACTCGGAACTGCCTTCACTGAAAACCATTCAAGAATACTTAGGCGCTTCACCGGCGAAAGAGGAGAAGCTTTTCTTTGTTTTGATTCAGATTCGGCAGGATACAAAGCCGCAATACGGGCATACAATGAACTTTCAACTGTTGGAATTTACGTCCGTGCGATTGAACTTCCCCCCAACCAAGATCCTGACACTTTAATTACCACTCATGGGGTTGATGAATTTAACGAACGCGTTAAGAACGCAAAACCCTTCTACTTATTTCAAATAGAAACTTTATCCAAGTCACTCGACCTACATGACCCAAAAGACAGAGTTCGGTTTGCTAACGAAATGTCACCATCAATATCAATCATAAAGGATTCAGTGGCCAGAGAGGCTATGATTAACGATGTAGCAACTAGGCTCGGAATATCATCTGAGGATTTCCGAAAGAGAGTCGTCGCTTCAATTAAAAAAGAATGGCGAACCAAAACAGATGACAAAGAGGTAAGCACTAATACAAAAACAATTGCCGATCAAAATATCCGAATCCTCATAAAGTTGGCCCTTACCAATGAGGAGACTCAGGAATGGATTAAAGAAGCGGCCAATAACCACATACCTACTCTTGAAACTAACCCAGAATCCGAAATCTTAATCAAGATCTGGAAAAAACCACCAACATCAATATCACCCGAAGATGTAAACACATACATAGCCACCAAAATTGGAGAAGATCAGGATCTCGTCACTGGTATCCTCATTGAGAAAACAGCAGAATTAAAATTTGAAGACGGTCAACGAGCTATCCTTAGACTTAAAATTAAGGACCTCCAAAGTAAAATAGATGCAAACAAGACAAAAATCACTCAAGCAAACCTCTCAAATCATCGAATTATAGAGATAACTAGCAAAGTTGAGAATCAACGAAAAGAATTACTTGATTTCAAAATGGCCCTACAGAATATTGCTAACACACGGGAATAAATTAACTAGAGTTTCAAGAAATTTCATACTGATTACTCCTCCTTATGGCAGGAAAAACCTCCTTAAAAACTAACAAGCCTTCCAAGAGAACTGTTCGCAAGAATAGCAACTCAAGTAAGGGATCCACGCAAAGATCTCAAGCATCAAAATCAAAGGCCTCTGCCAGAACGGCCAAAACTAAAAAAGGCAAATCTTTGATAAAAAAGAAGCCACCCGTCAAGGCAGCTGCAAAGCAACCGATAGAGTTACCCAAAGAAACCACTGAACTATCAATTGCGATGGAAAGTGTACAGACCATCAAAGGCATCATTGAGCTGCCAAAGAGAAGAAGAGGCAGGCCGACTAAAGAGGAAGAAGATCTTAGAGAGAAGATCCTTAAGGAGCATGGCATCACTGGTGACCCGCGCGTAAAAAGACCAAGAGGCAGACCAAGAAAAGATCAATCAAACCAATCATTACTTTCTAGCACATCAATCACTGATACTAGTGGTAAAAAACTAGACATTGATTCTCCTCAAATCCAAGACAAGCTCAGACAGCTAATCAATCTTGCCAAAGAGCAGGACTACCTAACATTCGATGACATCAATGAGGTTTTATCTAATGACGGTAAAGAGGCCGTAGCTCTGACAGAAGCCGTTATACTCAGGCTTAACAACATGGAGTTCGACATCATCGATGCTTCTCAAGTTGACAAAGTCGGCGAAATCAGGAAACAAAGGAAAGAAGGCGTAACTGCTCACAAGCCTGAAGCAAAGTTAGACATTCTTGACGATCCAGTTCGAATGTATCTGAAGCAAATGGGGCAGGTCCCCTTATTGACAAGGGAGCAAGAAGTTGAAATCTCTAAAAGAATAGAAACTGCTGAAGAGGAGGCCCAAAACATTCTGCACCGGTTCGGATTTGCTTCAGAACTTTATTTAGGATTAGCGAATCGACTTTACGAAGGAAAAGAAAGATTCGATAGGGTGATTTTAGACAAAGAGATAAATAGCCGTGAGCGCTATATGAAATCTCTAAAACGCCTGATCAACCAGGTCGCTGATACGAGCAGAGAAGCAGATACTGTTTACGAAAAACTTCAAAAACCAAAAGTTAGATCGAAGAAAAAACTTGAGGATCAGTTTGAGAAGCTCATTAAAAAATTAAACAAATGCTATAAGAGGTTCCACTTCAAAGAGACAGTCATTGAAGATTTTCTGGATTCAACGCAATCCCACCAAAAGGAATTCCTAAGGCTCAGTAAAAAACAAAGCGATTCTGAGGAGTTTACGAAGTTCTGTATTCAATCATGGCAAAGCCCAGATGGATTCAAAGCCAATTATAAAGAACTCAAGAAATGGATGAAGGCTTCAATAACAGCCAAATCTGAAATGGTAGAAGCTAACCTTCGCCTAGTTATTTCAATAGCAAAAAAATATACTAACCGAGGGCTCTCATTTTTGGATTTAATTCAAGAAGGCAACATGGGCTTAATGAAAGCTGTTGAAAAATTTGAATATCAAAGAGGATATAAGTTCTCAACTTACGCAACTTGGTGGATCAGACAGGCCATCACTCGTTCAATCGCTGATCAGGCACGTACAATCCGTATCCCTGTTCACATGATTGAAACAATAAACAAGCTGATGCGAGTTCAGAAGCAGCTCGTTCAAGAGTATGGCCGTGAACCAAGCGCTGATGAAATAGCAGAAGAAATACATCTGCCCGTGCAGCGTGTCAGAGCAGTTTTAAAAATGGCTCAACAACCGATCTCACTACAAGCTCCCGTAGGCGATAGTGACGACACTAGCTTCGGAGACTTCATCGAAGATATTACTGCTGAGAATCCTATGGAATCTACAGGATTCGCGATGCTTAAAGATAAAATCAAAGATGTTTTAGATACACTTAGTGAAAGGGAACGCGCTGTACTTGAGCAACGTTTCGGCCTTTGTGACGGTTATAGCCGAACACTTGAGGAAGTCGGCAAACAATTCGAAGTAACCAGAGAAAGAATTCGTCAAATCGAGGCCAAAGCATTAAGAAAAATGCGTCACCCTACAAGAATACGCAAGCTAGAGGGCTTCATTGAGATGTCTTACATTTAAGACTTACTCACCCGGTAAAAGCGCCTCAAGCAGACCCTGCCCACCCCTTAGCAATTGAGAAGGCAATTCGAAAGTCTCTTCCACGAAGTCCTTAAGTATTCTATCAATCTCAATAGATACTCCTAATTCTTGAGCTGCACGTTTAATATTTGTCATTCCAAACACGGCATCAGTATCAACATCATCAGCGATCAAAACGTCAAGAATATTGACTCCTTTGTCCTTTGCTGTTTCAGATAATATTTTAATCGCCTCTAACGCTTTTTGGCTGACTCCAACAATGTCTCCCCATAGTTCGGCTCCATCAAATTCAAAGAATTGTCGTCTCAAGTCAGAGGTATAAGGATCTGATGAACCTTTCTCAATATTGGCGACGGCCCAAAGAAAACCCTCAGGAGGTTTCGCCACACCCTTAGCATTATCTGCAAACACACTCTCAAATGCAGCATCGCGACTCTGACTAAAAACCTTAGTTATGATCCCCTTTTTCAGTAATGGTACCCATTTTATAGTCTCGGGTGTAATTCCGAGCATATAAGAACCAGAGGCAACTTGTCCATCGATATACGTCATCTTGCCACAAAGGCACGCTGTTCCTGACGTTAAAACGTAAACATTATTGATGTCCCAGACATCTTTGTTTTGTTTTTCAAAGGAGAGCTCAAAATCATTAAAAGTGAGTTTTCTAAACTTACTGGACCCTAAGAGAGCATCAACACGATCAAGTATTGGCATGGCCTCTAGGCTGCCCTCTCGCAAAGTAGCCTTACCTGATATTTCTCCCTCATCATTAGTTCCTGATAGATCCAAATCCACATCGATTGATCCTTTTAGCCTTTTGATCCAATCGTCGGCCAATAATTCAGAGGCAGGAACATCCCTCAAATTACCAAGTAAAGACCAAGACGTGCCGTCTTGGTTGAATTCCAAATCACCTGAAATGGTTAAAGATGAATTTTCATAAAGCCGAAAATCTGAGCGGTCAATTATAAGATTGCTAGAACTGGCTCGAAGCTCAGCATCTATAAGCTCAAGTCTATCAAACCCTGTTGGCCATAAATCACCACCCATGACTTTGACCTTATGATATTCTGAAGACGAACCTGGCACGGATAATAGAGAAAACTTTCGTCCTTCAATATTCAATTCTTCATCAAAATAGCTAAAATTCAATTCACCAACGCGCATTTGATTGACCTCAATCCTGTTTGGTAAAAATCGTTTCAAAAAACCGTTCTCATGTGCATCCATTCCTTGCTCCTGAGATTCATTTTGATTTTCATAGGTCCCATTTAAGCGATTCGAATCTATCAACAAGTTGATTCTATTAATGTCTAATCCAGCAACTTCCCAAACCCTCCTTTTAACGGCCCCAATATTTATCCTTGCCCGGATACCATCAGCCTTAAGTTTAGATAAAAGTGATCCTTCATAGCCTTCGACTTTGAGTTGGTCCGTATTAACTGTCGTTCCTTGCCAGCGAAATTCGCCAAAATCACTGTTAACTTTGAGCACATTATTGATTCGGCTCTCAAGTGATAATTTAAACCTTTCACTTTTCAGGTAGTTATTAATAAGCAGGAAAACAACGAACGAAAAAAGGACAAAAACTATAAATAACGAAAGACCTGAAAAAAGGATGAACCTCGCACCTTTGCGAAAACTATTTTTATCTGATATCTTTGTGTCAATTTCAGGCATCCGTCTTAATTTAAACTACACAGCCAATTACAACAGTTCACCATTAATATATTTTTTACCATCACTAAAGTAAACAACCCTTACCCATAACAAGATCGTGTTAAAACTTAATAAGGTAAGCTTTGCCATCAATGACAATGGAAATGATGTGCACCTGATCAAGGATGCTACAATTTCAATACCTCCAGGCAAATTCATGGCCATTGTCGGGCCGTCAGGCTGTGGAAAAACGACCCTGTTAAAAATCATTGCTGGAATTAATGAGGAGAATTCCGGCACAATAACTTGGGGTGGGCAAAATTTGTCGGAAGAAGACCTTGCTGCATCTGAAGTCGGATACGTGCCTCAGTTCAGCATTGCTTTCGATGAACTCACAATTGAAGAAAGTATCGGATATGCATTGCGTCTTCGTGTTAGCAAAAGACAAACGCCCAATCAATCTGATCTTGTCGCCACCATAATTGAACAGGTAGGACTAAAAGAATTATCCGACAGAAAAGTTAAAGTACTCTCTGGAGGTCAAAAAAGAAGGCTTAGTCTAGCACTTGAGCTCGTCACTAATCCTACATTATTGCTATGTGATGAAGTCACTAGCGGATTAGATCCGAGATCAGAAAAGGAAATAGTAAGCCTGCTGCATTCTTTATCTAAGGACACTGAAAGAATTGTTGTTAATGTAACTCACAGTTTAAATCATTTAGATTTATATGATATAATATTAGTTCTTTACGAAGGCCGCGTCGCTTATCAAGGCCCTCCAGACAAAATAACTCATTATTTCAGTGTCGATTCAGCCGAAGAAATCTATCCACTGCTCGGATGCAGAGAACCCCATGAATGGCATAATTCATGGAACAAACACAAGCACACATATTTGATTGAAGACGAAAACACTGAATACGAATCACAATCTACGCAAGACAACCTATCTCCTAGCCCCTTCTCCCAATTCAATGCCCTAATTTCAAGGAGATTTAAAATCTTCATCCGCGATAAAACTCAATTAATTCTTCAAGCGGCAATGATTATCGGGTTCCCACTGCTTGTAATTGTATTTGGGTTAGACGGAATCACTCAGCCTAAGACATTGCCCACCAATAGCACTGGAAGCATCATAGAACAGTTCAACCACCAAGTATCTGTGTCTGAGAGCCAGATCAAAACAGGGTCCCTGATCTCAGGACTGGTCATGTTTCAAGTGATATTATTAACACTTATCGCATCTAACAATTCAGCACGGGAGATCGCGGGAGAACGTGAAATATTTGAAAAGGAACGTT
>JABGYE010000307.1:0-13004 GCA_018675395.1 Akkermansiaceae bacterium | reverse complement strand
GTTCAGAGAAGAGTAAAGTGTCCGCTAGCCAGTTATTGGTTACAATCGTGACTCCCGAAGTTCCTTCGAGAGAGGCCCTGCGGGATGCTCTCGCCTCTTTTTTTCTGTAGCGACTCTTTAAGTTAGTAAACATGAGCCTCTGAAGAAGTGTCAAATTTTCTTCGGGTAGGCGCGCTCGCAGCGGGGCACCGATCAGTTTTGCTTCACTGTTCCTGTAACCTTGAATGATGTTCTTTAGCCAATCCTTGGCCACCTCTTCATCATCATCGATAAAGAGTAAAAGGTCGGATTCCATTTCCAGAGATTCCCGGGCCGCACGGTTCCGGGCAAAAGGAATCCCAGGTTCAGTTTCAAGAGCATAGGCTAACTTGGAGCTCTTAAAAATTGGCTGAAGAGTCTGGATTAGATCTTTTGAGCGTTCCTCAGTATCATTTTCTATGACGAGAAAAGTGACCTCCACCTTCTCAGGAATTACCAATGAAGCCCAGGAACGCAAAAGTGCTTCGAGCATTTTTGGGCGTTGCCGTGTTAGTGTTGCGACGCAGGCCAGGAGTTGTTTGTTTTTGCGAGACACAGCCAGAATCAATTGGCAGGGTTAAGATGGATCTGTCAAGGATTGCCTAATGATTTTCCTTAAGATGAGCCATGTTTTTTAGTAAAGGTGGTAAAGAAAGTATCGGTGTGTTATTAAAATTCCTGCATGAGTTTACCTAGGGTCATCATTACGGATTTTATTAAGGACTCCCTTTCCATTGAGCGGAGCGTACTGGACGGCTCCGCGGAAGTCATTGCACTTAACGCAATGAGTGAAGATGAACTGGTCGGCAAGATCGAAGAAGCTGAGGCAGTTCTCTGCTATCATTATCTATCCTTGAGCAGAAAAATTATTGAGAGCCTTGAGAAATGCAAAGTCATTGTTAGGCCAGGCGTGGGCTATGATAATATTGACTGTGTGGCCGCGAGGGAGTGTGGAATTCCTGTTTGTAACGTGCCGGACTATGGGACTGAAGAAGTGGCGGATTCGACAATGGCAATGGCTCTGAGTTTGGTTAGAGGGACCCATTTCCTTCAGAGCCGATTGAGACGTGGGCTAGGAGAGTGGACTGTTGAGGAAGCTGCGCCTATCCCAAGGATCCGCGGCCGTGTCTTTGGCATCATTGGCTGTGGGCGCATCGGATCAGCAGTTGCCTTGCGTGCAAAGGCGTTTGGATTTGATGTTGTTTTTTATGATCCTTATGTTCCTGACGGTTTAGATAAGGCTCTCGCTATAAGGAGAGTAGATACTTTAGAGCAATTACTTTCACAATCCTATGTGTTGAGTCTTCATTGTCCGCTGACTGAGGAAACAAAAAATATTATTAGTTCAAATGAAATTAATCTGATGAGTCAGGGCAGTTATGTGATCAACATGGCCCGGGGAGGTACCCTAGATACGGAGGCTATCGTCGAGGCACTCGTTTCTGGTCATTTGCGTGGGGCAGGCATTGATGTGCTTGAGGTGGAACCTCCTGATCAGGGATCTTTAGTGATCAAGGCTTGGCGTGATCCGGAGCACCCGGCCCATGATCGTCTTTTGATTAATCCACATGCAGCATTTTTTTGTGATGAGGGTGGCGAAGAGTTTCGTACTAAGGGAGCCAAGGAGTGCCTTCGTGCGTTGAGGGGGGAGCCGTTAAGAAATGTCGTGAACTGACATTATATTTGAACTTTATCAGGTTCACCTCCTGAGGCAAAAAAGGACTGCATGCGACCACGCAAGTCATCATAGAAGGTCTCAGCCATCTCATCCAGCATACTTGAATGCCTGGAACTGGTCTCGCCTTTTTCGGAAAGCTTGAGTCTTTCAGCTTCAATGCGTTCTTCGAAAGACCGTTCAAGTTCCATAAGGTTTTCGAGAAATTCTTTTGCCGCTCGGGACCGATCAACTCCCTCGATCAGAGCATTTTCAAGAGGCTTGTTGTTTTTCGTAGCGAGTAGAAGCCCGCCACCTTCGAGCCCTTCCATGTATGTATCATAACTGTTTAGAAAAGCTTCACGTTCTTTATCAAAACGTACCTCATCACAGTCAACGAGCGAATCGTACGGGCCGGCTTTAGTGAAAAATTTTACAATGAGTGGTATTGTATCTACCAGCATGAAGAGTCCGGCAAGAATTGCATACGCCATTAATGCGAAGCGTCCTCCTTCTTCGCCGGCACTGAACAGTCCGTGCAAAGCAAGAGTCTGAGTGAGGATGTCTCTGCGCGGTTCCGTGATGATTGCCTGTATCCGTCCACGTTCGTCCTCTGCCAGGATGGCAACTTCTGACTGTAACCGTTTCATTTCTTCGGTCCGTGCGGTTATTTGTTCATCGATACCATCACGGACAGCCTTTTGCTGATCAATGAAGAGATCTATTTGTCGTTCCTGTACTTTATTTTTAAGGGCCGTGACGCGTTCTTTTTCGATTTTTTCTGCCTTTGCTTGTACTGGTACTGCTGATAGGAAATCTTGAGTGATGGTATCTTCGATTGATGCGACCATGCCTCGGAGTTGTCCAAGTTCAGTAGTTAAGGACTTGAGTTGACCGCTCATGCGCTTAGTTTCAGCTCGTCGCCATTCGAGTTGATCATCGCGAATACTTCTTGCGCGCGGACCGACACCGACGATGCCGCTTCTCTGTCCGTTAACTTCTCTTTCGAATTCACGTTGCCAGAAATCTAGTTCGCCTTGAAGTTTCTGGTAAGTGACCTGAAGCGTTTCTGTCTCTTTGGCCGCCGCTGCGATCCGTGCAATTTGACTTGCCGTGGAAGAGTCTACTTTTTTGCGTAGAGATATTTTTTGCTCTTCATTGAGTTCATCATTCGCATTGGATTTTTCTTTGTTCCCGTTTTCAACGATGAAGTTTGCTTCGTAGGTGCTGTCTCTGCGTGTTCTGAGTGCGTCTATTTGATTTTCGACAGCCAATATTTTGGTTTCTACGCCATCTTTATTTTCAGCAAAATTATCACGCACCATTGTGATTTCAGCTTCTCGTTCCGTTTCGATGACGGAGTTCACGGTGTCTTTGAAGAGCAACAATGTTAGAGGGTGAGAAATTGTTAATCCCATGAGGATTGCAACGACTAGTCGCAATGAAAATTGCGAGACTTTTCTTAGAAATGGTTGGTAGGAGCGGTAAGTAGCGAGAAGTGCCCGATCAATCGTCAATATAATGAATCCCCAGACAATGGCGATAGGCACAATGACTCGAGGATCGGAAGTGAGCGTTGACATGGCGTATGAGCTGGCCAGTATCGCGAAAACTGTGGGGACTAGAACCGTTGCACCAAAGGCAACATATTTACGCTGTTCCCATTCTGGACATTTTTCCAAGGCGTCCGTGGATGCCCCTGATAGCCAGAAAAAGATTCTTCTTATAATTTGTTTAAGGTGATTTTTTTGGGCCATTTCCTATGGAGTCTCAGTGATTTTTTAACGAGAATAAGATCAATAAAAAAGAATTTAAGAGAACTAAAATATAAAGTCTACATTAGTTTTATTTAATGTAGGACTTTGAAAAGTTTTATAAACTTTAAACAGCTAAATGATGAGGCAGCAATCGCCGTAACTGAAAAAACGAAACTTTTCTTGAACCGCTTTTCTGTAAGCTTCTTTCATAAGATCTGTCCCCGCCAAAGCACATACCAACATGAAGAGGGTGCTCTTTGGCAAGTGAAAATTGGTTAGCAAAGCATCGGTACCAAGAAACTGATGACCCGGGTAAATAAAAATATTAGTCTGCCCTGATACACTTTCTATTTCACCCATACTCTTTAGAGACAGGTGTTCTAGGACGCGGGTTACGGTTGTTCCTACTGCAACCTTTCGTTTGGCTGAATTTATAGCCAGTGCTGATTCCTCAGATAAATGAAACCGTTCACTGTGCATCTTATGGTCAATGATACGGTCCGCTCGTACGGGCTGGAAGGTCCCGACACCGACGTGCAGGGTGATGAAAGTGTGCGGAATTTTTTCAAGTAACTGTGGAGTAAAGTGCAGTCCTGCTGTGGGTGCAGCGATTGCTCCGGGGCACTTTGCGTAGACTGTCTGATAGCGCTTCTCATCAATTGGTTCGGCATCCCTTTTCATATAATGGGGTAAAGCAAGCTCTCCGTGTTCTTCAATGTTGATTGGATCACTGAAACGAATCATACGTTCTCCGGCAGGAAGAATTTTTTCGACAGTACCATTAACTTCCGCAATATTAATTGAGTCCCCGATTCGCATTTTCTTTCCAGGTCTGACCAGACATTTCCAAAAACTTGGCTCAGGTTCCTCTAACCGGATAATTTCTATTTTCCCATCCTCATTAAAGAAACGGGAAGGCACTACCTTAGTGTCGTTCAAGATACAAATATCGTCTTTGTTAACGTAGTCCTTAAAATCTTCAAACCTGCGATAGTTGATTTCACCTGATGAGCGGTCTATGACCATCATTCTTGAACCGCTCCTGTCCTTTCTTGGCATTGAGGCGATGAGTTCCTCAGGCAGATCATAGTTAAAGTCTTCAGTTAGTAATTCTTTAGCCATAGGTTAATATCTCTTCTTGTAACTCTTCACTAGAAGCTTGAAAGTATTATAATGTCGAATTTCTCTTTTGGCTTATTTATAGCCATTGTCGGAACGTGCTGCCTTGCTTCGTGTAAGACTGTACGGGAAGTTACGCACATTGAATCAAAAGGCATTAGTGATCCCCTATCAGATCGGTTCATTGGCAGTTCGGTTTCGAAATATGAAAGTGGAACGAGGCATTCCATGGATAGCCAACGGACAACAACTAAAAAGATATTTGGAGGAAAACATAATAATTCAATGTTTGGAGGGACGTATGATAAGAAGAAGTTTCAGGGAAATAAAAAGAGTTCATTAACAGACGATCAATTTAACTCTGGAAATTATTATTTTGCAAAAAAGCGTTCACTGAGTCGCAAGACATCTAATTTGTCTGATGATCAGTATTCTTTGAGTCAGAAGAAAGCCAATGAAGGGGCGAAAAATTGGTTCGGGCAGAGTAAGGGTTTTAAGAAGACCGGTTTTTTAGGTGCAAAGAAAAAGATTACCCGTAAGCCATTAAAGGCTGCTCTGGATGCACAGGAAAAGAACCGCAACACCGATTTAGAGATTATAAGCTCCCCAGGAATTGAAAGATCTCCTCAGGGAATGAGCATTGATGATGTTCGAAAGTTGCTTGGAAATTAGTGTCAACTTGATGAGGGACAGATTTGAGGGCACCTTGAACTCTTTATCAGGTTATTATTATAATAAAATATGTCGCCCAAAGAACAATTAGAACAGTTGACTCATGGAACGGCTACGGTCCTCAGCGAGAAGGAACTCTTAACCAAGTTAGAGGCAGGGAAACCTTTGCGAGCAAAGCTTGGGGTAGATCCTACGGCCCCTGACATTCATTTGGGTCATACCGTAGTATTGGAAAAATTGCGACAGTTTCAGGTCCTTGGTCATCAGGCCGTGCTCATCATTGGAGACTTTACGGCGACCGTAGGCGATCCGACTGGCCGCTCTTCGACTAGGCCTCCCCTGACCCGCGAGGAGGTCCTCGCTAATGCGGAAACATATACAGATCAGGCTTTCAAGATTCTGGACCGGGAACTTACTGAAGTAGTTTATAATGGGGACTGGTTTCGAAAGATGAGTTACGAAGAAGTCCTCAAGCTCAATGCCCGGGTCACGATGCAGCAAATGCTGCAGAGAGAGGATTTTAAGACTCGGTTAGACGATGCGAAAGAGGTCCGTTTACATGAGATTCAATACCCAATCATGCAGGGATGGGATTCGGTTGAGGTTCGTTCGGACGTTGAGTTGGGGGGGACTGATCAACTCTTTAATATTTTAGTAGGGAGAGACATGCAGAAATCGGAAGGAATGGAAGCTCAGGTAGCAATGTGTTTACCCATTCTGGAGGGGACGGACGGGGTCAAAAAGATGTCGAAGAGTTACGGAAATTATGTTGGTGTGGATGAAGATCCTGGCCAGATGTTCGGTAAGACAATGAGTGTGTCTGATGATCTAATGGACCGCTGGTATATTCTCTTATTAGGACAGGAGAGAAATGAGACGTTGCATCCGATGGAAGCAAAGAAGCAACTCGCATTTTATATCGTGGAACGATATCATGGAGAAGAGAAGGCCAATGAAGCGAGAGCTGATTTTGAGTCGAAGTTTGTTAAGAACGATACAGAGGCATTGTGGCCAGAAGTTGACCTCGGTGATGAGAGGCGGCTCATTGCATCCGTTTTGACGGCTTTCCTTGAAGGGTACAACATGAAGCGGAGCGGTGGTGAGGTTAGACAATTAATTACGCAGGGAGCAGTTCAGCTCGATGGTGAAAAGTTTGCCGATGTGAAGGGAATATTGCCGCAGGATTTGAATGGAAAGTTATTGCGCCTTGATAAGAAACGCAGTGTCAGGTTGTTATAATTTTAATAAATAGAATGAGAAAATTTCAGATAGAAACTTTCATTCAATTGTTAAGTTTTTACATACAATAAATATATTAATCAAAAGTGTAAGTGAGTATCCTTGGACGAGCCGTTTTGAATTCCCTAGCTTATTTTGGGCAGTTAGGCGGGCTCCTCAGTGAGATCTTTGGATTTATCTTTAAGGGAAGGATCCGGTTCAAGTTGATGTGTCGGCAAATTGTGAACATAGGATTCAGTTCTCAGATGGTTGTAATTGTGACTGGCGCTTTTACGGGAGCTGTTTTTACAGCACAGACCTATTATCAGGCGACGAAGCTTGATCTTGAATCTGGGATCGGAGGACTGGTCTCTATTGCTATTTGCCGGGAACTGGGTCCGGTACTAGTTGGTCTAATGATTTCCGGTAGGGTAGGAGCTTCGATGGCAGCCGAGATAGGAACTATGAAAGTCACCGAACAGATTGATGCTTTGCGCTCGATGGGAGTGAGTCCGACAGGTTATGTGATCGTTCCGAGATTCGTTGCAATCATGATATCCATGCCACTATTGATTGCTGAAGCGATCGTCTTTGGGATCATAGCTTCGTATTTTATTGCTGTGAAGTTTTACAATATTAATTCGGTCTGGTTTTTGAATCATCTTAACAGTTATACTGGCCTTGAGGACATTGCTTTTGGAATGATTAAGGGATTCGTTTTTGGAATCTTGATATGTTTAATTTCATGTCACCAAGGATTGGTAGTTCGGGACGGTGCAGTGGGTGTGGGTAGAGGCACGACCCGGGCCGTCGTCCTCTCGTCTTTAACAATACTTGTCTTTAATTTTTTCCTTACAATTATCCTTACGAAAATGTTTCCGTTTGGAGCCGTGTAAGGAATTTCCCGTTCAGAGTCCCTGTTTGCTGAGGACGTCTCGCAGTTTGCTTTGAAAGACTGCCAGATCATCTTGCGTAGGATTGTACCCTTCCTCGTCCGGATTCAATCCTAACCTCCCGAGCTGATCAATGTACCATGCAGAACCCTTACCATCACTAAAAGTGACCTTTCCACTGATGACGCATTGTGGCTGTGTGAGAGAGTCGACCGTTAAATTAACATTGGCCGTTTGATTTTCATTTCCATCGACCTCCTCCTCTTCAGGATCCTTAGGCAATGACTCTTCTTCAGATTTAGCTTCTGGTTCTTTTTCGTCCGATATTTCTGAGGAGTCTTTTTCTTCTGAAATAGATTCTTCGGGATCGATTACTTTCTCCTCCTCTTCTTGTATGACTTCCAATCCTAGATCTCCTAACAGGAAACGCGTGTCTAGATAAGTGAGGTTCAATCCAAATTCTTCTTTCAGACTTTGCTGTATCTTACCGAGATCAGCGCCTGATTGGACCCATTCCCCAATGGTTTTTTTTTGATCTTCCGTTACTTGCATTGAAAGTCTTAATTCTACCCCTCCGGTCAGTCAATTGCTCTTTAATTTATTTTTTGAAAGTGGTGCGCGGGGACGGGATCGAACCGCCGACCAACTGGGTGTAAACCAGTTGCTCTACCGCTGAGCTACCCGCGCTCTAATAGGATTCATAGATTGATTTTCTATTGAGTCAACAAAGAAGAAACCAACATTCAATTTTCTCAAATGTCAGTGAAGAGTTTAATTTCAAATTTAGGGTCATAACCGGTTGCTATATTCCATAGTTATGGCTTGGCTGGCTCGCGGCTATTTTCTTTTACATAAGTAATATGTTTTTCACTTAGAGCTTTTAGATTCTCTACTATGTCTGGATATTTTCCGGACAGATTTGATTTTTGGCTAATATCTTTATCTAAATCGAAAAGTGCTATGTCAGTCTTTTTTTGTTGATATTTCCCTGGGATTCCACCTGTTCCCGGTTTTCCGTTGAGGCTACGGTAACTGTGGGGAAAGTGAAGGCTCCAATTGTCTTTTCTGACGGCATGGAGATTTTTTCCCCAATAAAAATAATAGGCTTCGTGAGGGCTCTTTGCATTTTTTGCACCTTTAATGAGTGGCCAGATATTTTTCCCATCAATTTTATGATTGGGCAATTTGGCTCCAGTTATTTGTGCTATCGTTGGCAAAATATCTATAGTCATTGCTGGTTCTGAACATACAGTCGAAGAAGGTATTTTCTCTGGCCAGCGCATAATGCATGGGACGCGCACCCCTCCTTCCCACGCCGTGCCTTTCCCTTCACGCAAGGGTTTAGCTGAACCTGCATGATCACCATAACTTAACCAGGGCCCATTGTCTGTCGTGAAAATAACAAGGGTGTTTTTATCAATTTTATTTTCTTTAAGAGATGCGAGAATCTGACCCACGGACCAATCAATTTCCCACATCACATCTGCATATAACCCGTTTTTGGTTTTGTTATCATTTTCTTTAGAAACAAAGAGAGGCACATGAGGCATGCTGTGTGCTAAGTAAAGAAAGAAAGGCTTGTCTTTGTGCCGATCAATGAAGTTAACAGCACGTTTCGTATAATCATTAGTTAGTCGTGTTTGTTCTTCAGGTGTAACCTCTTTATCAATGATTCTGTCTCCTTCAATCATTGGCAAGTTGGGCCATTTCTTTAGCCGTTCTTTTAATGGTAGGTGCCGGACTCCGGGGTGGTGCGGCCACATATCATTCGAGTAAGGCAAGCCGTAATATTCATCGAATCCGTGATGAATGGGAAGTGAAGATTTATGATGTCCTAAGTGCCACTTACCAAACATTCCGGTAGAGTATCCTTTGGTTTTAAGTAGTTCAGGGATTAACATTTCATTTGGATTAATGCCGTGCCTAGATTTTGGCCCTGGTGCTCCGAGCATTCCAATTCGGTTTGGATAACAGCCTGTGAGAAGTGCTGCACGGGATGCTCCACAAACGGCTTGAGCGACATAAAAGTTTGTGAATTTGCGACCCTCTGTTGCCATGCGATCAAGGTTAGGGGTCTTATGATTTGTAGCCCCGAAGCATCCAATATCTGCATAACCTTGATCGTCCGTGAAGATAATTACTATGTTTGGCTTAGATAATGAATAAGCGTGAGAAGAAAAAATGAAAATCAAGAAAGCGATGAGATAATGCAATGATTTCAAAGTGAAGTAATGATTTAAAAGTGAAGTAGGTCACTGATGTTTTGATGGCCTTTATTTGCCAGTCTCAATGATAAGCATCATTTTTCTAGCAGCCTTTGATAGCGATAGAGTTTCTTCTTGCGTCAGAACTTTAGGTAATGGCTGATCCTGATCCTTATTTTCTGTTTCAGGTTTATGGCCGCCCATTTCAGCTAGTAAAATTTTTAGTTCTTTAGTAAGATTCACAATATGTACGCGTTGCCGCAACTTAGGTTCGAGGCCTTGTAGCGTTTCCAAAAAATATGCGGTCACATCGGTCCTAGAAAGTTTAGAGGCTTTGGCCTCGGAATAATTGATTGAGGTTGTTACGGCTGCAATTTCGAGGGCACGTAACCAACCTCCAAGAGCGACTAAGTTGGCAATATCAACATCACGGAGCATAACCATTTCTGCTTCTACATCTGCCTGGGTCTTGGAAAGCTCTTCTTTTAACTTATCCCATTTTCCTAGGACACTGCTCTCAAGAATACTCTTGGTATATTTGGTGACTCGTTTTCCAGCTCCTAAAACTTGTGCCTGTTTGAGGACAGCTCTGCCAATATCTTCAAGCTCTTCAATTTGCTCAGACTGGACAATTAAGAAACCATCAGAGATGAGAGTACCAAGTCCAAGTGCAACCAATGAGCGGTCCCTAGAAATAGTCTTAGGGATTTCCCTTTTTAGTTGTGCATAAGGCAGATCACCAAGTTCATCGAGTTGTTCGAATAGTTTTTTAATGGACGGGGTCGTGAATCGATTCACACCGAATTCTTCTCGGACATGCTCGTCTCCGACAAGATCTTCTGGTACTTCTTGGGCACTAAGAATCGTAGAAAGAGGGAGAATAAGCAGAATAATTCGAAGGAAAAGCATAAAGTTTGGTTGAGGGTAATATCTAATTCTAAACGATTATTGCCTTTTGGGTATGCATTTATATTGCTTTTTGATTGGGTGATAATATTAGGAATTGATCCTTGATACCTTAGAATTTTCCAATGAATGTTGCTCAAATCTACTCATGGGGCATTTAGCGACCACAATCTGGATCATTTGCTACTTTGGCGTTCTGCTGGGCCTGACCGGTTATGGACTTCATCGGTACTCAATGATTTATCTTTATTGGAAGCATTCGCGCAGAAAACCTGAGCCTGATGGTCGATTTGAACAATTGCCTCACGTCACGGTTCAGCTTCCTATCTTCAATGAACTTTACGTGGTACGACGATTAATTGAAGCGGTTTCAAAAATTGATTATCCGAAAGAGCTTCTGCAGATTCAGATTCTTGATGACTCGACAGATGAAACTCGGAAAATTTGCGCTGAGGAGGAATCCAAACTCAAGGCCGCAGGTTTTGATGTTGAATTAATTCAGAGAGAAGACCGGGTAGGATTCAAGGCAGGCGCTTTGGAAAATGGAATGCATTCGGCAAAGGGGGAATACATTTACATATTAGATGCTGATTTTGTTCCCGGTCCAGAGGTCCTTCATCAGATGATTCATTTTTTTACTGATGATAAGGTTGGCATGATACAGACCCGTTGGGGTCATATAAATAAAAAATATTCTATTTTAACGCGTGTCCAGGCTCTCTTCCTTGATGGGCATCACGCTGTGGAACAAACTGCGCGGAGTCGGAGCGGTCGATTCTTTAATTTTAATGGTACGGCAGGAATCTGGCGTAAGAGCGCAATAATCGATTCAGGGGGTTGGGAGCACGACACCATCACTGAAGATTTAGATTTAAGTTACCGAGCACAAATGAAGGGCTGGAAATTTATTTATTTGGCTGATGTGGTTACTCCTGCAGAGCTTCCCCCTGACATGAATGGGTTTAAGACTCAACAGCACCGGTGGGCCAAAGGTTCCATTCAAACTTGCCGAAAGATACTAGGAAGGGTCTGGAGGAGTGATCTTCCTTGGATTATAAAGTTTGAAGCAGTGGCTCATTTAACTGCGAATTTTGCTTACTTATTATTGATATTGCTTTGCGTTTTAGTTAATCCGGCCATGCATCCAGAGTCTGGTTGGGTCAGGACTGTGCTTCTTGATATTCCTATCTTTTGCGCTACAACCATTTCGGTTGGGCTATTTTATGTGACTGCGCAAATTGCTATTAATCCGAGTCCTCGGAAATGGATGAGGGAGGTCCTCTATCTGCCGGTTCTCTTGGCGCTTGGTATTGGTATGTCGATAAATAATGGGAAAGCTGTTATTGAGGCGATCATTGGTAAGGAATCTGATTTTGTTAGAACTCCAAAGTACGGGATAGAGAAAACAGATAAGGTTGTCAGTAAGTCAAAGTACAGGGCATTAAAATCCGTCGCCCCTTTATTTGAGATACTTTTCTTTTTGTATTTTTCTTATTTGGTCATTGATGCTTGGCGCAATGAGAATTTGTTTGTATTACCTTTTCTTGTTTTGTTTCAAATAGGCTTCTTCATTGTCGCGTACGGATCCCTTCGGTATTTATTACCCGATTTTTTAAATGGTGAAGGGAAGTCCAAGGATAAACCTCTTGAAATTTAATTTGATAGAAGTGTTTTTTACCTGTGATCCGATAATTTCATATCATTGAGTCTGTAAATTACTTTTGTGTCATCTGGATGCAGTTGGTTTGACAGTCTTAACTATTAATACTAATATGGTAATTATAGGAAAGACTACTGAGTACAAAGATGTTGGTATCAATAGTTGGCCCTTATGATTCTAAATGTCTGAGACTCGCATTCTATTGGTATTAGCTGGCATGCTCACTTTGTTGTGCAATTGCACTTCAACCAAACTCCGCGGCGACCGTATAGTGGTAAGTGTTTATGATCAGCGGCTCTCACTGATCGGCAAGGAAGGGCCGGTCAAAACTTATCCGATATCCACTTCTAAGTATGGTCTGGGAAGTCAGTCTAGGAGCTATAAGACACCACTTGGAAGAATGTATGTTTGCAAGATGATTGGTGGAGGTGCTCGTGCCGGAACCGTTTTTAAAAGCCGACGTCCGACTGGTGAAGTGGTCAAACCCAATTCACCAGGAAGGGATCCAATCATTACTAGAATTATATGGCTCGAAGGCCTTGATCGGTTCAATCATAATACAAAAGAAAGACTGATATATATTCACGGTACACCCGAGGAGCGAACAATAGGTACTCCTTCCAGTTATGGTTGTATTCGAATGCGCTCTAGAGACGTTATTGATCTATATTCGAGGATTCGTGTTGGGACTAGGGTATATGTTAAGCGGTCCCAGCTGACTATGACTGAAATGCCGTTAGCGGCTCGTTTCATCACTGCATCATTTAAAGGTATTCAAAGTGAGCGGTCAGGCATTATTGGTTTGCGCTAACGGGTAATAAGCTTTTTCAATGCTCGAAACAAAGGGTATAGAGAGATCCAATATTTCATTATGCGGTCTAAAAACGATTAGTCCTATGGCTT
>JABGYE010000203.1:0-5256 GCA_018675395.1 Akkermansiaceae bacterium | reverse complement strand
TTTTTGTTGTGGTATTGCTGATATTCATGGCGAAGAAGATTCGCAACTGACCTATCTGAGGACGCAGAACCTCAGTGAGAAAGCTCAATCAATTCATCAGTTATCCTCTCAAGCCGCTTCGAATGCTAAGTTAAAAACATTTAATTTAGATTTGGGTTGTGAGTGGGTAAGGAATGAATCAGTCAGTCGTCTGTTAGGTGAAGGCGCAAGCAGTGAAATGCTGGCAGTCAACGTTCCGGAAAAATCTCAGGAATTTGATATGCGGACTCTGCAATTGCACGAACACCGAAACGCTTCGAGTAATTTATTATATAAGAATGCTCTATATGATAATTCGAAGACTACCTTTTCCGGGATGATAGTTGTAGAAGATGAGGCGGATCAGACTGATGCATATCAGACGTGCCGAAATTTGCTAATGAGCGATACTTGCGAGGCGAACTCTATGCCGGGCCTTGAAATTAAAGCGGATCAGGTCAGATGCAGTCACGGCGCAACATCCAATCCCGTTTCAGAGGCTGAGCTTTTTTATTTACAGTCAAGAGGAGTGAAGGAACCATCGGCTCGACAGTTATTAACTTTTGGCTTTGTTAAGGAGGCAGTTGATCGCATCGGAAATGATTCTCTTGAAGAATTGGTCTTGGGCAAGCTCGGTCGTCGGTTCAATAGGATCGGTGCTAGATGATTAACTCATTGTAATTTTTTTTTGTTATATTTTTCTGGCAAATGGGATAATAGGATGTAGATAAATGTTATAGTTTTCTTAAATATTAAGATACATATTCTAAATGGTATGTTTTAAGCTTGTTGAGATATTTGGATTTAGAGAAATTATTTAATAGAAACTGATGAAAGTGAAAAATTTAATTAATCGAGTTTTACTGATCTTGTTAGTGGCTTTGATTTTTCCGTCATGCAAGTCAGCAGAGACTGCGGCCACGTCAGATTCGCGAAGGTCCGGCATCATTCGTCAAATTCTGAGTTTACCACTCGGTCTTTTTGCTCCGAAGGAAGCCAAATATCCTACCGGTGAACCGACGGAATTTCTTACCGGCTTTTTGTGGTCAGTAAAACCATCGGACTTGGATCCTGGCATTGCGAAACAAGATAAAAGCAATTTGGTCATTGCTGAAGCTGTAATTGGCGGTCCAGGACTAGTCCTTTCGCCGCATGCGCCAGGCCTCTTAGTGAATGTTCAAAAGTTTGCTTCTGGAGATGAGGTTATTTGTCCACACACTGGGCTATCTTTTATAGTGCCTGATAATGTGGAACCGGTTCTTATCGCTGATGATATGCCGACCGGAAGGCCCCTAACAGAAATCCCTGAAGATTTAGACGACGATCAATTGAAAGACGCAAAGGATCGAACTGAAGTTGCTGATAATGAGGCAGTTCAGGGCGTTGTAGAAGAGTCCAAGCCCGATGGATTAACTGCGGTAAGGGTAAGAGGTAAAGAGAATCAGGTATTTAGCCCATACACTAAAAGAAATTACATTGTTGATATTACTGGGCTTAAATCTGGTGATAAGGCTAGGTGTCCATACACTGGGCGGATATTTGTGATACCAGAGGAGGGGGAAGATGGGCGTCCAGAAAATCAACAAAATAAAAATATTGTTGATGAAGCAATTGCTGCGATATCAGATAAGATTGAGTTTCGGGTCTTGAAAAAAAAGCGAGATTCTCAAGCGGCCAAGGCTGCCAAGAAGAAAAAGGAAACTGTACCTGTTGCGGCTTGGTCCAAGAGGGTCGGTTACGTTATGAGCCCCTTCGGCGGTCAACTCATTGATGTTCGCGGTGAGGCAGCAGGTTCCGTGTTGAGGTGCCCATTTTCTGGCAAATTATTCAAATTGCCTAAGATCGAGGAGTGATTCGGTTTTGGTTTAGGGTGTAAGGCTTTATTAATGAGGGTATTATGGTAGCTCCCATGTCTATAAATCATCCCTCAGATTATAGATTCTAATTGGATAGGCTTTTTTTTCCTAAGAAAACTCTGAATATCTGTTTTTTAAGAGGATCTTAGATCTAATCGCAGAATTTATTTATTTAATGAAATTTAAATAATTCATTAAAGTATGCCATCTCATGAGCATACGGACAATTCTAACATTATGGAAAGATTATCTTAAAAGGCTAAAAAAAACTATTATACGACGATTTGTAGATGCGATTTTTATTTATTTGTGGCATCCTTTACACCCCTCAACTTTTCCATTGATCCGATTCTCCAATTAAGCCGATAAGTGCGGATGAGACTCGGGATCAGTTCACCCGTTGTCGGGAACATAACAATGAACAAGATTTTTTCTAATACAGCTAAGCGTTTCCAGTCTTCCGTGGATGAGGACATTGAGCAAGCTATCCATGAAGCATCGACCGGTCAGCGTCCAGTCATTGAAGAATTACTGAACCGTGATTTGGTTCCTGAAGAGGAATTTCTTAAGAGCCTTGCTGAAGATCTTCATTTGGGATGGGAAGAGGAACTCAAAACCATTAACAAACGAAAGTTGAAGGAAGTATGTTCTGCAAAAATTGCCCTGAAGCATCGTTTGCTTCCCCTTTCATTCGGAGATGGTTCTGAATTGGTTGAGGATGAGGATCCTGATGATGCAAGTAATGCGCTGCCGGAGCAACCTGGTGGAGAAGATGAGCAAGAAGTCAATGGGTCCACGACTGATCAGTTCCGCTTGCGCATTGCGACTTATGATCCCTTTAATTATCTTGCTCGGCAGGCAGCGAGTCAGGCCATCAATTATCCAATTGAATGGACCATGGCTTCGAGGACAAGGATCCTTCAGGGAATTCAGGAACTTTACGGTGTAGGTGCGGATACATTTGAGCAGATCCTTGCTGGTCGTGACCTCGATATGGAATCTTTGGACATTGACAAGGACGAAGCGAACGTCCTTGACGAAGATGAGGACCAGGAAGCATCCGTTGTAAAGTTTGTTAACCAGATCATTCGTGAAGCTCTGGAACAACGAGCCACCGATATACATGTCGAGCCTTTGCATTCCGATTTGAGGATTAGGTACCGGATCGATGGGAAGCTGCATGACGTTGCAGTTCCTGAAAATATCAATGCATTGCAGAGCTCTGTTATAGCGCGTTTAAAGATCATGTCCAAACTTGATATTGCTGAGCGACGGTTGCCGCAGGACGGACGAATTAATCTTTCACTTGAGGATCAGCAAATTGATGTGCGTGTTGCTACAATTCCTACCGTTGAAGGTGAGAGTGTGAGTCTCAGACTGCTTAACCAAGAAAAATTCAATTTGGACCGTCTCGGGCTCATTGAGCATACTAGGTCCCGCGTCGATCAGCTCTTGTCGATGTCAAATGGCATCATTCTTATCACTGGACCTACCGGTTCAGGTAAGTCTACTACCTTGTATACTTTTCTCTCGGAACTTAATAAGTCCGAGACTCGCATAGTTACGATCGAAGACCCGGTCGAGAATAAGCTAGACGGTGTCATGCAGATAGCGGTTAAACCTGAAATTGATTTAACATTTGCACGTGGTCTACGTAGTATTTTGCGAGGTGATCCAAACATTGTGATGATTGGTGAGATGCGTGACCTTGAGACAGCTGAGATAGCCGTTAGGGCTTCACTGACTGGTCACCTTGTGTTCAGTACTCTCCACACGAACGATGCTATCGGTGGTATTTCTAGACTCACTGATATGGGTGTCGAACCTTTCCTGGTTTCTGCTTCGGTTCGCGCTTTCTTAGCTCAAAGGTTAGTCCGCCGATTGTGTCCTTCCTGTAAGGTGCCTCATGAATACACGCAGGAGCACCTTGATAGTATTGGTTTTCCAAAGGGTGAGGAGGGTCAGATGTTTGTGGCCAATGATACGGGTTGTGATCGTTGCAGGAACAGTGGGTACCTTGGTCGACTTGCGATTTATGAAATTTGTCTTGTGACACCAGCGATCGAAGATCTGATCGTTAGTGGAGCCTCATCAGCGGAGGTGAAGCAAAAGGCAACGGAAGAGGGATTCATTAATATGCGCAATTATGGTTGGTACAAGGTCTTGAGTGGAGACACGACTCTCGAGGAAGTCATGTCAGCGACTACCGTTGAATTGAAAATCGAAGGTTAATCATTACCCTTAAAAGGAAATCTAAGAAATTAATTAAAGAATACGGTGCCTACTTTTGCCTATAAAGCCCTCAGGGTAGACGGAACTCAAACTAGTGGAGAACTGGATGCGACTGACCGTCATGGGGCCATGGATCTTTTGGACAGGGGTGGATTGCAGCCTCTCAGACTTGACCTGAAAACAGATAAGGCCAAAGACGGAGGATCCAAAGATGCTAAGGCTAAAGCCGGTGCGGATGAAGTTGAAATTACTGGTCCGATGCGTCTCAAGAAAGCGGAAATTGTTCTCTTCACTGAAGAACTTTCCGAGCTCCTCGGGGCGGGCCTACAGCTCGTGCCAGCTCTGCGGGTTATGGAGAATCGTGAAGAGCTTGGAAAGCTGAAGAGACTGACCAAGACTCTGAGGCAGGAAGTCCGTGACGGAACATCCTTTTCAGGAGCCCTGGCCAAGGCCTCTCCAAGCTTTGGTGACCTGTATTGTAGCTTGGCCCGTGCCGGTGAAGTGAGTGGAGCCCTTTCCACTATCCTTAAGAGGCAGGCCACTTATCTGATAGCCATACAAGAGCTTCAGAGCCGAGTGATGATGGCTCTGATTTATCCTTTCTTCCTCATTGCATCAGGCATCGCAGTGGTCGTTTTATTTATAACGTTCCTGATTCCTCAACTCATGGGGCTATTAGATAATACCAATTCTGAAATGCCTGCGATTGGACAGCTCATGATTGATTTGAGTGATTTTGTGACGACCTGGTGGTGGATCATTTTAGGGGCAGTGATTGCTGCGATATTTGGTTTTGTTTCATATATCAAGAATCCTAATAATCATGAGTGGTGGGACGAGACTAAATTGAAGATCCCATTGTTTGGAAAGGTGCTAAAGACACGCTTTTTTGTGCAGTTCCTTGAGACGCTTGCAAATTTGGTTGGCAATGGCTTGACCCTATTGAAGGCACTCGAACTGAGTCGTGAAGCGACGCCGAACCTTTACCTAAAGAAAAAAATATCTAAGATCATTGAATATGTTGGTGACGGAGCTGCTCTTTCCCGGACCATGAAGAGAGTAGGATTTTTCCCTCCCTTGCTTCTGGACATGGTTGCGGTTGGTGAGCAGACGGGCCAGATCGGAGAGAGCCTAGAACGTGCGGCAGGTA
>JABGYE010000032.1:0-4477 GCA_018675395.1 Akkermansiaceae bacterium | reverse complement strand
CATACCTTTGTTCAGGAAAAAGGCCTAATTGCTCCGATGGGAGTGGCCGTGTTTGATAATGTTGTCTATTTGTCACAGCCTCCGGATCTGATCGCATACACTGACGTGAATCGTAATCTGGTATTCGAACCGGAAATAGATAAGCGAGAAGTCATTCTTACCGGATTCAATGCTATCAATCACGATCATTCCCTTCACTCACTGACGGCCGGACCAGATGGGAAATTCTATTTTAACAATGGAAACTGCGGAGCAGTGTTCACCGATAAGTCCGGTAAGACCTTTTACATGGGCGGTACGTATGGAGGAAGTGGCCCGAACTGGCCAGCAGATCACTTGAAAAATTCAGGCAGGAGATCCGATGACGGACATGTCTGGACATCCGGCTTTGCAGTCCGAATGGATCCGAACGGAGCCAATGCCGAGATCGTCAGTCATGGACTTCGTAACTCTTATGAACAAACACTCACATCTTTCGGTGACATGTTTCAGAACGATAATGATGACCCGAGGGCATGCCGAACCTCATATGCTCTGGAATTTGGATGCGCGGGCTACTTCACTAGGGACGCCATGCAAAGAAACAAGGCCGTTAGACGACCAGGTCAAGAATACTCAAAAGTTCATTGGAGGCAGGACGATCCAGGAACAATGGATGCTGGAGACGTTTACGGCGGCGGTTCACCTACTGGAATTACTTTTTACGAAAACGGTGCCTTGGGCCCTGAATGGGAAGGTCTTCTCCTCAGCTGTGAGGCTGCTCTGAACACAATATTTGGATATAGACCAGTTCCAAAGGGCGGTACCTTTGAACTGGAAAGGTTCGTTTTTCTGACTTCAAATCCAGGAAAAGAATATGACGGAGCTGATTTCTCAGGGAGAAAAGAAATCAAAAAAGAAGGCAAGAACAAAATCTCTCCTACCCTTTTCCGCCCCAGCGACGTGACCGTAGGACCGGACGGTGCCATTTATTTTTCTGACTGGTTCGATCCAAGAATAGGCGCGTCCAGTCATCTAGATGAATCGTTCTCTGGAACGGTTTATAGGATCGCGCCAAAAGGGTTCAAGCCAAAGATCCCAAAGATCAACCTTTCCAGTACAAAGGGTCAAATCGAGGCCCTCCGTAGCCCCGCTATAAATACCAGACACTTAGGATTCCGATCCTTGAAAGACCAGAAAAAAAAGGCATCCAATCATGTACTTAAACAACTTGATGATAGAAACAAATGGATCGCTGCCCGCGCTGTCTGGTTACTTCCTCATATCGGAGATGAGGGAATCGAAACCTGTATCAGAATGTTGAGAGACATTGATAGCGAAAAGCGAGTAGTCGCTTACCGAGCCCTGCGCCGAGCAGGCCATGACATGATCCCTCACGCTCGACGCATGTGCGCTGACCCTTCACCTCAAGTGCGTCGCGAAATTGCTTTATCTCTTCGCGACGTCCCCGCAGAAAAAACCAAAGACATCTTTATTACTCTCGCAAAGAACTGCGACACTGAAGACAAAAATTCCGTGGAGGCCATTGGACTCGGTGCCGCTAATCAGGAAAGTGAAATCTGGACTGCGTTAAAAAATGGCATCAATCCACGCGAGCCAAAGGATTGGCCTGAGAGTTTTGCGAGACTCACCTGGAGGCTCTGGGGATCAGCATCCGTTAATGATCTTAAAGCAAGGTGCAATGACACATCCCTAGCACTGGAAAAACGAAAACTGGCACTCGAATCAATTGCATTCATTGATCACGCTGATGCTTCAAAGGTGATGCTGGAGATAGCATCCAACCAATCCCAACTCAAAGGACAGGCGATCGCTTGGCTATTGCGGAATCTTGCCGGTGAATGGGCAAAGCACGGGATCAGCGAGGAACTCAAAGAGAAAGGGATCTATGATCCTGAGGCCATTACCATAGTGCACGCACCCATTCCAGTGCCCCCTGAGAATGTTTCATCACCAAAGGTCGAAGAGATCCTCAAACTCAAAGGAAATTCATTCAAAGGTAAAACCACTGCGCTCCGCTGTATTCTTTGTCACCAAATTGATAGTAATGGTCCGGACTATGGGCCGAACCTGAAGGGCTGGTCTAAGACTCAAACCCTTGAAGGAATCGTTCGTGCGATTGCAGAACCTTCGGCAGGAATAGCACTTGGATACAAGGGCACAGAAATCCTACTTAAAGACGGAGGAACGATCCATGGAATCACCTTCAACAATAGTGATCCCTGGATAAAGAATGCGCCCCCACTAATTATTCAGTCAGCTGGCGGAATAACTCAGTTCATTCCTAACAAACTCATAGAGAAAAAGAAGGACCTTAATCGTTCCCTCATGTATGACCCAGTCATGCTTGGCCTCAATGCACAGGACATTGCCGATATCGCTGCCTGGTTGAAAAATTACCGCTAGTTGATTTCGATCTCTTGATCGTATTAAAGAATAGAACTAATTAAGGAATCTTATTGAGACCAGATTTGGCTAGGGCCGCAGTAGCCCAGCTCGTTGCCGCAATTGAGATAAACTGATCTTTGCCATGAGGATCACCATTATCGAAAAATTTCTGAATCGGTTTGGAACGGGATTTTACAAACCATGAACCGTCTTTCTTTTGGGTTCGGATCAGGTAAGAACGAGCCCTATCGATCGCCGAAGACAATTCAGAGTCTCGTTCACCGACAGGCGTACCGTCAACGAGAGCATGCAATGTCTGGCCAGTAGCATATGCATCGCTTTCCATTTCAGGAAGTTGAGCCCAGCCTCCATCTTTTCTTTGTCTCTTGAGAAGTTCCTGACGAGCCGCCTTAATCTCTTGAGCCGATGCATCTAATGCTATGAGTGCCTTGAACTTACCATTAAAATCTTCCTGCGAATGAGGTTCCGAAGCTGCGATCCATGGCCGGACCTTTGCGATGGCCGCTTTGACTTTCTTTTCAAGGTCCACGCCGCGAGCAAAATGGTCCGTGTAATAAATAGCTAAATAACTGGTATGGATCTTTGATTCCTCGGAAGGAGGACGATTCGTTTGCACGTCCCAGTTCCCTTCCTCTTTTTGTTGTTTAAGAATATAGGAAACAAATGCATCCGAAAAATTGTCCTTGGTCATCCCTCCAAGTTCGAATGACCATAATAAATAGCCGGCAGTGAGGCTCCGGCCTCCAAGAGATTTGCCGGCAGTTATTGAATCAAGACGATCTTCAAAAAGGTCGCGGATGAATTGGACCTGATCCTTCATCAGTGCCTCGTCAATGCTGATACCCGCTTCACTGGCATCATGCATCGCCAACATTGGCAAAGTCTGGTGATGACAGGAGAAGCAGTCCCGATTGTTTGGATAGTTCTCGGCTCCTTTCTGAACGATGCGCAAGCCACCTTCGATTGCACGACGAACCTTAGATGGGGTCTCCTCTTCCGCATGAGCAGCCAGAACAAAGAACAGAGGCAGTAGTAGTAGCAATCTTTTCACACCTAAATGATAACACCTAATGATCTAATTAACCAATTTCAAAAGCTCATTAAAGATCAGTAGTTGATCCTCCCAAATTAATTCGTATTAATATTACTATGAAAAGAACCCCGATTTTATTAATCCTCCTTGCCTTAAATTTTTCCTTAATTGGAATCAATTTTGGAGCCGATCCTAGAGGATTTGATAAAAATAAATTGGCTAAAGTCGGAAATGAAGTGCAGCGGCTCATTGATGAAAAATTCATTGCCGGGGCCGTTACTCTAGTCGCTAGAGACGGTGAAATAGCCCATTTTGAGGCTCGTGGAGTGAGTGATCTTAGTTCTGGCAAGAAAATGAAGAAGGATACCATCTTCCGTATTTACTCAATGACAAAACCGATAACAACGGCAGCGGTCATGATGCTGGTCGAAGATAAAAAAATATCAATTAGTGATCCCGTCTCAAAATTTCTTCCGGAATTTAAAAATCTTGTTGTCTATGATAAGTCCGGAAAACATAAGCCGGCTAAAAAACAAATTACCATTGCCGATCTGATGAGGCACACATCAGGCCTCAGCTACGGATTCGTTGGAGGGGAAGTCGCCACCATGTACAACATTAAAAATGTACTCAACAGGAACGCATCCCTTAAGGACATGATGCAAAAAGTGACTAAGATTCCATTGCAGGAGGAGCCGGGAACAGTGTGGCGATACAGTATAGGGATTGATGTTTTGGGCCGGTTAGTAGAAGTGGTATCCGGAAAATCCTTTAGAAGTTTTCTTAAGAGTGAAATTTTTGAACCTCTCGGGATGGAGGATACAGATTTTTTTGTTCCTAAGAAAAAGTGGGGCCGTTTCACCAACCAGAACGGAAGGAATGCTTCAGGAAAACTTTTAATCTCGGAATCAGCCTCTGAGAGTCAATTTAAACAAAGGCCCAAGAATGAATCGGGAGGTGGAGGATTATGCTCCACTGCGAATGATTACTACAGGTTCTGCCAGATGATCCTTAACGGAGGCGAGTTAGATGGTG
>JABGYE010000033.1:0-6509 GCA_018675395.1 Akkermansiaceae bacterium | reverse complement strand
TTTATCAGATCCTCCTCGGCATTCAACGAGATGATGGTGCTGTGATTTATATTAACGGTAAGGAACTTCACCGTGAGAACATGCCCGCGGGGGAGATTAAGTGGAGCACTCTTGCTTCTAGTTCTGCTGGAGGAACTTCCGAGACAAGGTTTTATGAATCTTCACCCGAAGGTACCGGTAAGCTTGTCGCGGGCCGTAACGTGGTTGCGGTTGAAATTCATCAGTCCTCCCCAGGCAGTTCAGATGCAGGATTTAACATATGGATGAGCGCCTTCAATGTTGCGCCCGGGTATGGTATGTTTCACCCTCCTCAGTACATTAGATTTGAAAATGCCGGTGAAGGTACATCATTCTTCACTCCGAACTTCAATGATAACGATGACCTTGGCTGGGCGAGCCGTGACAGGAACGGGCTCGGGGGTGGACTCATTGGGGGAGTTGCGAACTTTGACTGGATGACGGGATTACCGTTAGCAGATACGGGGATCGGATTTGCTGAGGGTCGGTGCTTTGCTATTTCAAATGATCACCATGAGGTCTATTCTCAGGTGCCGGGTGATGAAACATTAAAGTATCGGATCGATCTTCGTAATTATAAGGACGTTGTTGTCTCTTTTGATGTTCGTACGTACGATGGAGGCTGGCCAGAAGCGGGCCTCAGGGCCGGTAACGGGTTCGAAGCCAATCAAGACTATATTAAGTTCAATAGTTTGACTAGTATCGATGGCGATAAGTACACTAAGAAGCAGGAACTTAACATCACTGGAGGTGGTGGAGCTGCAGAAAAAGTTACTGAAATGCTTGTCGCTGAAGATCAGGTCAAGAAGGCCCTGGTTCCGACAGAGGACATTGGTTATGATTGGGTTCAGCTGAATTATGATGATTCAGCATGGACGGACGTTGAAAAGACAAACGAGGACGGGACCGTGGTGAGGGGAGGAATAGGCTTTGCCCGTTCCGGGACCCGAGTCGATCCATTTGACCCCTTCATAGCACTTGATCTTGAAGAGCAAATGTATCGGCTGAATGCTTCTGTTTTCTTAAGGATCCCCTTCGAGGTTAAAGATAAGATTCAGTTCAAGTCTCTAGTGTTAGGGGTGCGGACCGATGACGGATTCGTTGCCTGGTTGAATGGGGAAAAGGTCCAGGTATTTAAAGGGCCCGAAGAACCTCAGTGGGACTCAGAGGCGACGGCCAGCAACAGTGATTCGATCGCTCAAACTATTAAGGATTATTCATTGAACGAGTACCTGGACAAGCTCATCATTGGGCAGAATATATTGGCCATACAGGCCCTAAATAAAGGTAAGAGTGGATCCGATTTCTTATTCTCTTGCCAGCTCGAGGGTGTCACTGATCAGCTCGCCCCCCGGAACAATCCTCCAAAAACTTTAAATGATCTTAACCGTGGAATTAATGGTTCATTCTACCGTTACTTTTTTCCGATCTCTGATGATGCTAATAGTTATACTTTTTCCTATGAGGCCAAGTGCAATGAAGATACGGAATCTATTTTCTTTGATAATTTTGAGATTGATGGGACGCCGCTCACTGTTGATTCGTATCCGTCTTGGATCAAGTTAGAGACTTCTTATCAGCTAGATGAGAAGGGGCTCCGATTCGAAGATCCTGACGGTGACGGAATATCAAATTTCTTGGAGTATGCTTTTGGAGGAGATCCGGAAATTCCGACTACTCAGAGTGAACTTGGAATGCCCTTGATGCCTCGAGCGAGGCTCGTTGAAGAAAGTGGTTTGAGATGGTTCGAGCTGAGTTGGCGTCAAGCCAATGATGCTACTTCAGGAACCTTAGTTAGCCCCATTGGCGGTTTTGTCGTTAGGGACATTAAATATATTCCTCAGATTTCTTTTAATTGTGAGACTTGGGGTGATGCTACCGGAGCGGACACCTTCAGGCAGATAGGGGACCCAGAAATCAATGATGATGGAACGGTCACTATTACAGCTCGCTATATTAACCCCATTGATACTAGGGAGGTAGCCTTTGGGCGCGTGAAGATCGAGGGCTACAAGGTTATTCTGCGGTAATTGTGAATTAATAATAACTCTCAACAGTAGAAATGGATAGAAGCGTTCGGCACTTATTATACACTTCGATTAATTTCCTTGCGTATATGCATTGTAAATCCTACGGTGGGTAAACAAATTGCTAAATTGACGTTTCTTATGTCAAAAACTCCTAAACCCCGAAGAATTTCAATAATTAGCATCAAAAAGTGCCATGAAATTATCAGTGCATAAATCTTTGCAGAATTCCCGATCCAAGAAGGGTGCATTTACTTTGGTAGAGACGGTTCTAGCTATAGGTATTGTCTCGACGGTGATGATAGCGCTCATGGGTTTGATTCCTCTGGGTATGAAAATGATGAAAGAGGCCGGGGTAAACACTGTAGGAGCAAGAATCGCTAATAAATTATTAGGTGAGGTTCAGTTATCTGAGTTTGACGACATTCAGCAATATAATGGAAAGATTTATTGGTTCGATGATATGGGAACGCAACTCAAGAAAGCTGAAGAAGAATCAAAATTAAGGAGAATTTATACTGCAAAAGTTGAAGTTGATGAAGAGAACCCTCAGATTCCTGGAGCTCAGGCAAATAAGTTTCTGAAGAGAGTTGTGGTGAAGGTTTCAAATGTTTTGGGTGATGAGCCAGACTTTAAAGATCCGAGTCCGGACTCTGGAGCCAATCAGAAGCGCATGAAAAAAGATTATAGATCATATTGGACTTTTATCATCGACACTGAAAAGGATGATTGAATCTAAGAATACATAAAAAAATTAAAGAGATAAGAAGATCATTAAAATCAAGTCATGAATATTTCAAAGAAGAGAACCCTGACACCTAACCGAGCATTCACTCTGCTAGAGTTAATGGTTTCGATGGTTGTTCTGTCTCTTATAATGTTGCTCGTTTTTAGAATGCTTGATTCTACAACGAGAACATGGTCAAACGCTCAGGCCAGAGTTTCCACTTTTAAAGAAGCTCGAGTTGCATTTGAGGGGATGACTCGACGGATAAGTCAGGCGATGTTGAATACTTACTTCGATTACCAGTATCCTGGAAATAATCAAAACCAAAGGCCCAGAGGATATGAGAGAAAGTCTGACCTTCACTTTATTAGTGGAAAAGGAGAGGATTTGTTAGCGGCAGGTAAATTCCCAACTCATTGTGTCTTCTTTCAGGCGCCCCTTAGCTTTTCCGTGGATCCGAATAATAAGTCATTTGGTAGCTTGCTTAATAGTTGGGGTTATTACATTGAGCGTAATACGGACAGGGATCAAATTCCTGACTTTTTTCCTTCAGGAACATTAAAGGATAGGGAGCGGTATCGTTTGATGGAGTTCAGGCCTCCCACTGAAAATCTGAAAGTCTACGCTAGTGATCTGAAAACGCGATACAACACGGACTGGTTTAAGGAAGATGTTCTTAATGACGGGGCTACCGAAGGTGGTAAGCCTTTTTCTATGCCAATTGCGGAAAATATAATTGCTTTGATCATTCAGCCGAAAAACTCCAATGCCATTGAAACAGCAAATACATTGGCTCCTGAGTATGAGTATGATAGTCGGAGATATCAGAAGAAAAGAAACGAGAAGGATCCTACTAAGCACCAGTTGCCTCCTCTAATTGAGGTTACTATGGTGGCGATGGATGAGGGGTCTGCGAAGAAGATAGAACAAGTTTACGGATCTCTTCCAAGCGATTTGGTTCCACCTGACCTTTTCCAAGAAGTTAGTGATTATGACGATGACTTGAAAGAGCTTCAAAACAAATTAGATGCTTTCAGACCACGTATTTCTTACCGAGTGTTTCACGAAACGGTAGGCATAAGAGCTTCTAAGTTTAGTGATTCTGATTTGCAAAAGTAATTGTATATTTATAACTGCTCATGAAAAGCGTTCAAACAAAGAACCAAGGATTTACTCTCATTGAGGTGCTGGTAGTCCTTATGATCATTGCTGTGATCACGGCTTTCACAATACCAGCAATGGGTCCCGCTCTGAAGGGGTCCAAGCTTAGACAGGCGGCCGATGAGGTGGAGGCACTCTTGGCCGGAGCACATCAATTATCCATCACGGAAAATACCCCAGTCGAAATTAGGTTCTTCAAGTACGAGGATCCTGAATCTCCAGGAAGCGCTAAGATGTTTCGAAGCTATCAGTCAGCACAGGTAATAACTAATCCTCAGGATCACAAACAGGACCGGTACGATCTAGGAGAAGTGAAGATGCTCCCTGCAGCATTCGTGATTGCTGAAAAATCATACAGTAGTTTGGTGGAGAGTGAATTTCTTAGGAGAGATGAAATGGAAATACCGCGGAGTAAATCAGCAGAGTATGTTGCTTTTGAATTCAGACCGAACGGCTCAACTAATCTGGCCACAGTGGATGAGAAGCATTGGACGCTCACGATTATGAGAGAAACGGACATAGAATCGACTCTCGATGCATCAACAGAATTCATAACGTTGACATTAAATCCATTTAATGGCCGCATTCGTCGGCTTCAGGCTGAATAAATTTCCAAATTTCATATTTGGTTTTGAGGAATCTACTCGTTTAAAATCGGTTTAGGATCTGAATGAGAAATAGCCACTGTTTTTGGCTATAGAGATATTTTAAAGAAATCTATTCAAATACCCTATTTTTCTACGTGCTAATGCAAAGGGTGGCCGAAAAATCCCATAATTTGCTAAAATTATTATTTTTATTCGATTTACCATAAAATTGACGTTGACCAAATAAGTGCATAGGGGCAGATTGGGGTGCATTGGGGCAAAAAGGAACCTCAATGCAATACGTTTTGGTTAACTCTAAAGAAAGTAATGATGTTCGGCTATTTGCCGGAACCGTGCAGCATACGCTGGACGACAATCATCGCGTGACCGTTCCGGCTCGGTGGCGCTTTGAAGGGCTTTCGGAGTTGTTTGCCGTTCCTGATCCGAGGCAGCCATTTCTGATTCTTTTGCCAGATAGTGAATTAAAGAAAATCGTTAATGATTTAGAAACAGCAGAAGGTGTTGAGCCTTTGGTCCGACGACAATTTGTCAGGCAGTTATTTTCAAGAGCCACCCCGTGTCCCCTCGATAGACAAGGACGGCTCGTGCTTCCGTATGAGATATGCTCAGAACTAGGTCTGGGAGGTGAGGTCATGCTTGCTGGAGGCGGCTCTCGCATTGAGGTCTGGAGGCCAGAGAATTGGTATGAGAATCAGACCAAAGAAGAAAATTCATTTGCCAACATCGCTGATCGAGTTGGCCTCTAGTATTAATTATTACCCCCCTCAAACAAAAATTAGGAACCTCAAAATTGAATATAAGTCATTGTTAAATCACAAATTACATAATCAAGAAAATGAGGAAACTCATACCGAGGTTTCTATACAACAGAAGATATTGTCCGACCAGTCCAGGAGGTCAGGATGCTCTCTACCACTTGAACGATTGGCCTTCAGATGACTGTCATAACAAGCCCAACGTGGCAGGTTTTAGGCAGGGTTTTTCGCCGGGAGTATTGCCTCCGGATGAGAACTCGCGTTTTAAGCGCAGCGGATCAGAAGTGACAGATTATCACGAATCTGTTCTCCTAGACGAAGCGACTCATTATTTGGCGCCTGAGCCTGGCAAGCTATTCTTAGATGCCACTTTAGGAGGTGGAGGTCACTCCGAGCAGCTATTGAGTAAGGGGGCAAAGGTTATTGGACTGGATCAGGACCCTGCCGCTCTTTCTTTTGCTCGTGCTCGTTTAAGTCATTATGATGATAAGTTCGGAGCCATTCAGGGTAACTTCCGTGACTTTGGTGAAATTCTTTCAACTATAGGCATTAGTGGATTAGATGGACTCCTTCTTGATTTAGGTATTTCTTCTCATCAGGTCGATGATGCTGATCGGGGCTTTTCATTCAATAAGCCAGGTCCGTTAGACATGAGGATGGATCCGGACGCGGAAGTGACTGCAGCGGAGCTGATAAATAATTGCCCAGAAGAAGAACTTGCTCGTGTTTTTTATGAGTATGGAGAGGAAAGGGCCTCCCGTCGAATCGCATCTGCTATCATTGAGCGTCGCAAAGATAAGTTTTTTGAATGCACTACCGACCTTGCGGGCCTCGTTGAATCCATTTTGCCGAGAAGAGGAAAAAAACATCCAGCGACAAGAGGTTTTCAGGCCTTAAGGATAGCAGTAAATAATGAACTCAGAGTGCTCGAAGAAGCGTTAAATGAGATCCCTCAATGGCTACGACCTGGTGGACGGCTAGTGGTGATTTCTTTTCATTCGTTAGAAGATCGGATTGTGAAGTCGTATCTAAAAAGATGCAGTAAATCTAAGGTTGATCGCCCCGAGTGGCCAGAGCCAAGATCTAATCCGGATTACTGTTTTAAATTAGTCATGCAGAAAGGACTCATTCCTTCAAAGGATGAGGTAAAAGTTAATCCAAGGGCCCGAAGTGCTCGACTCCGGGTAGCAGAGAGATTGCCGATAGAGGTTCA